>JAOPYC010000106.1 GCA_025964795.1 Marmoricola sp. | reverse complement strand
CCGTAGAACCTCAGCCGCCTTTGATGAAGCTCCCCATCGGACATGGGCCCATCTTGATGGCTCGGCGCCCCTGACACGTAGGCATTTCCGCATCGTGTTCGGCGTGGTGAAACCGGCGGACACGGTTTGCGCGCTTGCTGCGGCGTACACGCTCTGCTCGTGGGCTGCGCGAGATGCTGCCTGAACCGGGACTAGCTCTTTGTTCGCCCAGGGTTCGTAACTCAGGCGCACGCCGGTCGCGTCATTCTGGGTTACTAGAGACTTCCAGCAGGATCGGTGTCCGGCCAGACTCGATCTAGGTGTCCGGCGGAATGCTCTCTATTGGGTTGCCCACCCCGTCTGGGGGTGTGGCTCGCTTACCGGTATGCGGACCGCCGGACACCGTGGCGAGGAGTGGCTCCAGAGGGGACTGCCCAGCTCGTAGTAGCACTGCCCAACTCGCCGACCCATCAGTTCGATGAGGAACGGAGAGCGCGCTATGGAAAAAGTCATCATCGGGGTCGATCCCCACAAGCTGTCGGCCACCATCGAGGTCGTCAACAGCGACGAGAAACTGCTCGGCTCAGGTCGGTTCACCACCGATGATGCCGGCTACAAGTCCATGAGGACCTACGCGAAGAGTTGGCCAGATCGGGTCTGGGCCATCGAGGGCGCCACCGGCACCGGGCGTCCCCTTGCTCAGCGCCTGCTCGAGGCCGGCGAGCACGTGGTCGATGTCCCGGCCAAGCTCACCGCCCGGGCCCGGATCCTCGACACCGGCCACAACCGCAAGACCGACGCCCGCGACGCCCACTCCGTGGCCGTGGTCGCGGTCCGCACCAAGGGCCTACGTGTGCTGGCGATCGACGGTGAGCTCGAGGCGCTGCGGCTGCTGGTCGACCGTCGTCAGGCGCTGACCAGCCGCCGGGTCCAGAGCGTCGACCGACTCCAGGCGCTGTTGGCAGAACTCCTGCCTGGGCAGGCCAAACGCGACCTCACCACCGGCCAGGCCAAAGCGATGCTGGCAAGCGTGCGACCCCGCGACATCGCCGGAAAGACCCGCCGGCGGATTGCCGCCGAGGAGCTCGCGGACCTGGTCGTAGTTGAGTCGAAGATGAAGGCTGCCACCGCGGAGTTGAAGGCCATGGTTCTCGTGCGGGAGTCGCGGCTGATGGACATCCACGGGATCGGTCCGGTGGTCGCGGCCCGGATACTGGCCGACGTCGGGGACATCAGCCGGTTTGCCGACCGGAATCGGTTCGCGTCCTGGACTGGCACCGCGCCCATCGATGCCTCCTCCGGGGAGAACAACCGGCACCGACTCTCCCGAGCCGGGAACCGGAAGATGAACCACGTGATCCACATCGCCGCGGTCACCCAGATGCGCCTGGACACCGAGGGCCGGGCCTACTACCGACGCAAGCGAGCCGAGGGCAAGAAGCCACTCGAGGCCATGCGCTGCCTCAAGCGACGCATCTCTGACCTGATCTACCGCCAGCTCGTCGCCGACGCCGACCGAGGTGCTGGCACGGGCCCGGGAGGGCACTGCGGGGCGTCTCAAGAATCCAGCGCGGTCGATCTACTCCCGCACATCGACACTTCGGATCAGCCACTTCCCGGACCCGCGAAACCGACGCTACAACCGACCTCGCATCACCGGAAGACGACCAACAAGAAAGCCCTCCGAACCGCCTCTTGACGACAGAGGGGCGCCGGTGTGCGCCACCCAGCCCCCGCCCCCAGGGCACCCAGCGGGCGATGCGTCCCTCAGCCCAACCCCACCCGGATCGCCCTCGAAGCGTCCGGCCCAGGAGGTACGACGACAGCCTCGATCCTCGCGCGGACCTCGTCGGGGAACACGCTCGACGACGGGCCGGTGACGTGCACCCCGAGGATCTCCTCGGTGGCGCGCAGCGTGCCGCCGGCGTACAGCTCGTGCCAGATCCACAGCAGCTTCGAGGTGGAACCGATCACGGAGGACCGCACCTCGAGCTCGACGCCGGGCGGCACCTGGTCGAGGTAGCGGACGTGCGCCTCGACGGTGTACAGCGACGCGTTGGCGCGCTCGCGGTAGTCCGGTCCGAGGCCGACGTGGTCCATCACGGCGTCGGTCGCGCGACCCATCACCAGGATGTAGTACGGCTCGGAGAGGTGGCCGTTGTAGTCGATCCACTCGTCGAGGACGGGCTCCCGCCAGACGACGGGCTCGCTCACGCCTTGCCCAGCGCGCGGAGCACGGCGATCACACCTGCGTCCCGCTCGGCGACGAGCTGGTCGATGGTGCGCCCGTCGGCCTCGCGGTCGCAGCCGTCGACGACGGCGTCGCGCAGCTCCGGGGTCAGCTCGGCGGCGACGAGGCGCGTCCACGGTGACTTCAGCGACGGGCCGAAGTGGTCGAGCATGTGCGCCATCCCGCCTTGGCCACCCGCGAGGTGGAAGGTCAGCATCGGGCCCTGGATCGGCCAGCGCAGCCCGGGGCCGTCGGTGATCGAGAGGTCGATCTGCTCCACGGTCGCCTCGCCCTCGGCCACCATGTGCAGCGCCTCGCGCCACAGGGCCTCCTGCAGCCGGTTGGCGATGAACCCGGGGACCTCACGCTCCATCGTGATCACCGACTTGCCGACGTGGCGGAAGAAGTCGGAGGTCCAGGCCACGACCTCGGGGGAGGTCTCGGTGCCGCCGACGACCTCGACGAGCGGGATGAGGTACGGCGGGTTGAACGGGTGCCCGACGATGGTGCGGCCGGGGGTGGCGCAGGCGCCCTGCATCTCGCTCATCCCGTAGCCGCTCGTGGACGACGAGATCACCACGCCTTCCGGCGCATGGGCGTCGATGTCCGCGAGCAGCTTGATCTTCAGCTCGAGGTCCTCGGGCGCGCTCTCCTGCACGAACTGCGCGTCGGCCAGGGCGGTCGCCAGGTCCGGCTCGAAGCGCAGCCGCGACCGGTCGGCGCCCTCGGCCAGGCCGAGCTCGGTCAGCGCCGGCCACGCGGCGTCGACGAGGTGAGCGAGCCGCTCGGCCGCGTCCGGTGCCGGGTCCCAGGCGACGACGTCGTAGCCGTGGGCGAGGAAGTACGCCGCCCAGCCGCCGCCGATGACGCCGGCCCCGACGCAGCAGACCGTGCGGACGTCCTCGACGGCCACGGGGGGCCCTGTCGTCGGGGCGGGGCTCATGCGACCCTCGGCTTCAGCGACAGGATCTCGCGGCCCTCGTCAGGAGTCGCCACCTCGGCGCCCATCGCCTCGACGATCGTGCGTGCACGCTCGACCAGCTGCGCGTTGGTCGCCTTGACGCCCTTGCTCAGGTAGAGGTTGTCCTCGAGGCCGACCCGGACGTGCCCACCGAGCAGCACGCACTGCGCCACCCAGGGCATCTGCATCCGGCCGAGTGCGAACGACGCCCACACGGCGTTCTCCGGCAGCTGGTCGACCATCGCCACGAGCAGCGCGGGGTCGGCCGGTGCGCCGTACGGGATGTCCATGCAGAGCTGGAACATCGGCGGGGCGTCGATCAGGCCCTCCTCGACGAGCTGGCGGGCGAACCAGAGGTGGCCGGTGTCGAAGATCTCCATCTCGACGCGTACGCCGAGCTCCTGGATCTTCTTCGCGCCGTCGCGGAGCATGTCCGGCGTGCTGACGTAGACGAGGCTGCCCTCGCCGAAGTTGAGGCTGCCGCAGTCGAGGGTGCAGATGTCGGGGAGCAGCTCCTCGACGTGCTTGAGCCGCTCGACGCCGTTGACGAGGTCGGTGCCCTCGACGAAGGTCGTGGGGTTCTGCGGGTCGAGCATCAGGTCGCCGCCCATGCCCGCCGTGGTGTTGATGATGACGTCGACGTCGCTGGCGCGGATGCGCTCGACGACCTCGCGGTAGTAGGCCACCTCGCGGGACCCGACGCCGGTCTCGGGGTCGCGCACGTGGATGTGGATGATCGTCGCGCCGGCCCGGGCGGCGGCGATGCCGGACTCCGCGATCTGCTCCGGGGTCACCGGCACGTGCTCCGAGCGGCCGACGGTGTCACCTGCTCCGGTCAGGGCGCAGGTGATCATCACCTTGCGGTTCATGCCACGTTTCACGGCGTACCTCCACGTTCACCATATGAACAAGACTGTCTGTCATGTGAACATAAGTTGAGGCAGGATGGGTCGTCAAGAACTGGGAGGTTCCCGTTGTGAACGTGTCACCGTCCGAGCCGCGCCCGAGCGAGGCGACCCTCGACCTCGGCACCGACCGGACGCCCCGCGTGCAGTCGGTCGACCGCGCCATGCTGCTGCTGCGGGCCGTCGCCGCCGCCGAGCCCGAGGACTCGACCGCGGCCCGGCTCGCCGAGGCGTGCGGCCTCAATCGGGCGACGGCGTGGCGGATCCTGCACACCCTCGAGGTGCACGACGTCGTCTCGGCCGACCGGGAGACCGGACGGTGGTCCATCGGGGTGGCGTTGGTCGACATGGCCCAGTCCGCCGGCACCGACACGATCCTCGCCCTGGCGCGTCCGGGGCTCGAGCGGCTCAGCCTGCAGACCGGCGAGACCGCGGCGCTCGCGGTGTGGCGACTCGGCGGCCTCACCTACGTCGACGAGGTCGTCCCTCCTGCCATCGTCGCCGCGACCTGGCTCGGTCAGACGGTGCCGCTGCACGCCACCTCGACGGGCAAGGTGCTGCTGGCCTTCGGCGACCCCCACGTCGTGCCGCGCCTGCCGAGGCGAGGCCTGGAGAAGTTCACGGCGTCCACCGTCACCAGCGCCTCGGTGCTCGACGAGCAGATCGATGCGGCGCGGGCGAACGGCTTCGCCACCTGCCGCGGGGAGTACGAAGCCTCCGCGTGGGGCGTCTCGGCGCCGGTGGTGGACAGTGCCGGGCGGCTGCTCGCCGTGCTCAGCATCTGGGGTCCGGGCACCCGCGTGACCGACGCGCGCCTGGAGGTGCTCGGTCCGCTCGTCGCCGCGGCGGCCGCGACGCTGCTGGACCGGTGAGTCAGCCCCGGCCAGGAGTCGGGCCGAGCGCCGGGTCGAGGTGGGCGTAGCGCTGGAACCACGGCTGCGCCTCCTCGAGCTGGGCAGCCAGCTGCAGCAGGAGTCCGTCGGCACCGAGGCGGCCGACGAACTGGACGCCGAGCGGCAGGCCGGTCGCCGTCCAGTGCAGCGGCACGCTGATGGCCGGGCGCCCGGTCAGGTTCGCGAGCTGCGTGTAGGGCACCCAGCCGATGTTGTCGTTGATCAGCTGGTCGAGGACCCCGGTCGCCGCGAGCACCTTCCCGGAGCGGGTCTTCGCGACCACCCGGGCGGCGCGTTGGAGCGAGGTCGACGTGGTGAGCTCGTCGACCGCCAGCGGGGGCTTGGCCAGGGTCGGGGTGAGGAAGAGGTCGTAGGTCTCGTGGAAGCCGGCCAGGGCACGGATGTGCTCGTTCGTGTTCGCCAGGGAGCGCAGCAGCGGCACCATGCCGGCCGCCCGGCCCAGCTCCGAGCTGGCCAGGGTGTCCGCCTCGAACTCGCTGTCGGAGGAGCCCAGCCGCTTCTTCACGTCGGCGACCTGGCCGTGGAGCTGGGCGAACCAGATGGTCAGGAAGTCCCGGGCCAGCGCCGCGTCGTCGTGCGGTGGCGAGACCTCCTCGACCTGGTGGCCGAGCTCGCTGAGCAGGGCCGCCGCGGACTCGACCGCCGCGACGGCCTCGGGGTCGGGGTTGGCGTTGATCGCGGACGACGAGGAGTACCCGATCCGCAGCGTGCCCGGCTTCTGGCCGACCAGCTCGGCGAAGGGGACGGGCGGCTGCGCACCCTGGTAGCCGGCGCCGGGGTCGGGGGCGATGATCGCGTCCAGCAGCCCGGCGGAGTCGCGGACGGTCCGCGAGACGACGCCCTGCGTGACCATGCCGAACATCACCTCGCCGGTCTGGGGTCCGTAGGGACCGATGCCACGGCTGGTCTTCAGCCCGACCAGGCCGTTGCAGGCCGCCGGGATCCGGACCGAGCCGCCGCCGTCGTTGGCCCCCGCCGCGGGCACGATCCCCGCGGCCACGGCGGCGCCGGAGCCGCCCGAGGACCCACCGGGGGTGTGCCCGGTGTTCCAGGGGTTGCGGGCCGGGCCGAACAGCTCGGGCTCGGTCACTCCCTTGGCGCCGAACTCCGGGGTGTTCGTCTTGCCGAAGATGACCAGCCCGGCGTCGAGGAAGCGCTGCGTCACCAGCGCGTGCCGGTCGGCGACGTCGTTGGCCAGGGCGCGGCAGCCGTTGGAGGTCGGGTACCCGGCGTACTCCTGGGCGAGGTCCTTGATCAGGAACGGCACCCCCGCGAAGGGCCCGGACAGGTCCGGGTCCGCGGCCCGGGCGTCGGCGACCTCGGTGAGTGGGGCGACGATGGCGTTGATCTTCGGGTTGACCGCGTCGCGTCGCTCTCGCGCGAGGGCGAGGAGCTCGGCGGCGGTCACCTCCTTGTCGGCCACGAGGCCGGCCAGGCTGGTCGCGTCAGAGGTCAGGTATTCGCTGAGTTCCACACGCCGGAGTGTAGGGGCGACGGAGTGTAGGGGCGACCGCTCCGGCCGGTCGATGGGTGCGGACGCACTAGCGTCGGGTGGGTGACCACCTCGCGGAATGTCCTGCTGATCCACGGCATGTCGTCGAGCGCCAGCACCTGGTGGCGGGTGGGACCCATGCTGTCGGCGCGCGGCTGGGAGGTCTCGACGGTGAACCTCGCGGGTCACGGTGGTCGGTCGATCGGCTCGGTCCGCTCGGTCGCGGGGCTGGCCTCGGACGTCGTGGGACGTCGGCCCGGAAGCTGGACGATGGTCGTCGGTCACTCGCTGGGTGCGGTCGTCGCGCTCGAGCTGGTGGCGCTGTTCCCGTCGTACGCGCGGGGGGTGCTGTTGGAGGACCCGCCGGCGCTGGGCGGCGTACGCGCGTCCGGCGACATCGCCGACGACATCGGCCGGGAGGTTCTGCGGGCTCACGTCGATCCGCACGGCGCGATGGACGCCATGCTCGCCGGCCACCCGACCTGGAACCGTCGCGACGCCCGCAGCATGCTCGAGGGGCGCCTGCAGACCGACCCGCAGATCGCGACGTTGTCGCCGGGCGACATCAGCTGGGACCTGCCCGCGCTGGTTGCGTCCTCCCCGGTGCCGGTGGCCCTCCTGGCCGCGGCCGGACCGGAGTCAGCGCTGTTCGACCCCGACCGCGCTGCCCTGCTCCGGTCCCTGCCGCCCGCGCGGGTGACCGAGCTCGCGGCCACCCACCACGTCCACCTGGACCAACCGGAGAGGTGGGTCGAGGCAGTGGACACCTTCGGCACCTCGCTGATCCGTCACAGCTGAAGGAGGATCCGCTTCGTCCCTGCGTCGTACTCGGTCGTCACCGAGGTGAAGTCGGGGATCCGCTCGAGCCCCTGGGCAGCGGGGGAGTCCAGGCCGCCGACCACGATGGTGCGCGCGCCCGACGCCACCGCCGCCTGGATCCCCGCATCGGCGTCCTCGAAGACCACGCAGTCCGCGACGTCGACCCCGAGCTGCTCCGCGGCGATCAGGTAGCCCTGCGGCGACGGCTTCCCGTGCTCGGCGTCCTCCGCGGCAACGAGCACCGCGGGGATGGTCAGCCCGGCCGCCTCCATCCGAATCTCGGCGAGCTCCCGAGGGGCGGACGTCACCACGGCGACGGGCGCGCCCTGCAGCTGCTGGAGGAGCCGCCCAGCCCCGGCCACCTCGACGATCCCGTCGACCAGCGTCAGCTCCCTGGCCTCCTGCTCCCGCGTGACCTCGACGGGGTCGAAGCCGTCAGACAGGAAGTGCCGCACCGTGTCCGGGCTCCGCCGTCCGTGGGAGTAGGCGAACAGCTCCTCGACGTCGACCCCGAAGCGCTCGGCGAACTGCCGCCAGATCCTTTCGACCACGGTGGTCGAGTCGACGATGGTGCCGTCCATGTCGAACAGCACGGCTCCAGCCGTCAGTCGCCGCGGGGTGTCGCTCACGGGCCACACGCCAGCGAGGCAACCACGCAGGTCGCCCGGCTCGGCTTCGATACGCAGAAGGCCGGGCACCTTGACGGTGCCCGGCCTCGGCTCTGGTGCGCCAGCAGGGACTTGAACCCCGAACCCGCTGATTAAGAGTCAGCTGCTCTGCCAATTGAGCTACTGGCGCGTGAAGCGACTGGAACCTTAGCAGCCACCGGAGCCCGATCTGAAATCGAGGTGGGGTGCGTGGGCCACGTCCCAGGAGGGCGTCCTACTGGACGTCGAGCGGCTTCAGCGGGTGGATGGCCGGGGCTTCGGCGAGCTCGCTGCCGAGGACGCCCAGCGCACCCTGGATGTGCTCGGTCTGCATGTGCTTGTCGAGGTCGGAGGGGTCGCTCCACTCCTCGACGGTGACGAAGACGCCGGGGAGGAGGCGGACTCGGACAGGTGGTAGCTGATGCAGCCCTCCTCCGCGCGGGTCGGGCCGACGAGGCCGGCCATGGCGTCGCCGACGGCGTCCTCCGAGCCGGGCGTGGCGGTGATGACGGCGACTACGTGCAGCGACATGGGCGCTCCTGTGAGTTGGGTGCCTTGGCCGGTAGCGGAGCGGGGCTCGAGACGGCCGCTGGCGCTCTCATCGACCGGCGAGGGGAATATTGAATGTTCAACTAGAGTTGAGGCGGCATACTCGAAACCCTGGAGGTGCGCGATGCCCGCTGTGACCGTTGACGACCTGACCGTCCTGGACCACCTGAAGACGCCCGGGCTGGGCGACATCGTCCGGCCGGTCAAGCAGCTGATCACCGCGCCCCAGGGGTACGAGGGGGAGGGGTTCCCGGTCCGTCGGGCGTTCGCCGGCGTCGACCTGAAGGACCTCGACCCGTTCGTGCACATGGACCAGATGGGTGAGGTGGACTACGCGCCCGGAGAGCCCAAGGGCACTCCGTGGCACCCGCACCGCGGGTTCGAGACCGTCACCTACATCATCGACGGCGTCTTCGACCACCACGACAGCCACGGCGGTGGTGGCTCGATCACCAACGGCGACACCCAGTGGATGACGGCCGGGTCCGGCCTGCTGCACATCGAGACACCGCCCGAGTGGCTCGTGCAGAGCGGAGGCCTGTTCCACGGCATCCAGCTCTGGGTCAACCTGCCGCGCGACGCCAAGTGGAACCCGCCGGCCTACCAGGACATCCGCAGTACGCAGGTCGGCCTGGCCACCTCCGGCGACGCCGGTGCGCTGGTGCGGGTCATCGCCGGTGAGGTCGGTACGACGCAGGGCCCCGGGTCGACGTACACCCCGATGACGATGGTGCACGCCACCGTCGAGCCGGGCGCGCGACTCGACCTGCCCTGGGCGGTCGACTACAACGCGCTGGTCTACGTCCTCTCCGGCCACGGGACCGTCGGCGACGAGCAGGTCGCCGTACAGATGGGCAACCTCGCGGTCCTCGGCGCGGGCGACTTCGTCACCGTCAAGGCAGCCGGCAGCCAGGACAGTCGTACGCCGGCCTTGGACGTCCTGGTCATCGGCGGCCGACCGATCCGCGAGCCGGTAGCGTGGGCCGGGCCGTTCGTGATGAACACCAAGGCCGAGGTGATGACCGCCTTCGAGGACTTCCAGAAGGGGCGTCTCGGCACCATCCCGAGTGTTCACGGCGCACCGACCACCACCGTCACCACAGAGGACTGACCCGCATGGCCGCTGCCGGCGAACGCACCCGGGAGGACATCGAGTACGGCTGGATCGGCGCCTCGATCATCCCTCCCATCGGCGTGATCGTCGGCATCATGAAGATCATCGAGAAGCGGCCGGTGACCGGCACGGTCATGATCGCCGTCGGAGTCATCAGCTTCTTCCTCTGGCAGTTCATCTTCTCGCTCTAGCGATGCCGGGACGCCATCGAGCCCCTGCCTGCGAACGTGCAGGGCAGGGGCTCGATGCTCTTGGGGTGAGTAACGGGACTTGAACCCGCGACATCCGCCACCACAAGGCGGCGCTCTACCAGCTGAGCTATACCCACCATGGGATCTTGCGAGGCAAGAGTGTAGCGGTTCCTCAGTGGTCCTTTGACACCGGGCGGGCGCCCGTGAGCGAGCCCTGGTGCTGGGCCGCGATCGCCTTGGCCGTGGTCGAGTCGGGCCCGGGGGACGGCACGAAGACGGCCTCCCGGTAGTAGCGCAGCTCCTCGATGCTCTCCCGGATGTCGGCGAGCGCGCGGTGGTTGCCACCCTTCGAGGGGGCGTTGTAGTAGGCGCGGGGGAACCAGCGCCGCGAGAGCTCCTTGATCGAGGACACGTCCACGATCCGGTAGTGCAGGAACTGCTCGAGCGCGGGCATGTCGCGCGCGAGGAACGTCCGGTCGGTGGCGACGGTGTTGCCGGCCAACGGAGGTCGGCTCCCATCAGGGCAGTGCTCCCGCACGTAGGCGAGCACCTGCTCCTGCGCGTCGTCGAGAGTGGTGCCGCCGTCGAGCTCCTCGATCAGACCGGAGCTGACGTGCATGTTGTGCACGAACTCCACCATCTGGTCGATCGCCTCGGACGGGGGCTTGATCACGATGTCAACGCCGTCGCCAAGGACGTTGAGGTCGAAGTCGGTCACGAGTGCCGCCACCTCGATCAAGGCATCTGCCTCGATCGAGAGGCCGGTCATCTCGCAGTCGATCCAGACGAGTCGGTCAGTCACGAGATACGACACTACCCACCGGTGCACCCAGCGGCCTCCTATTGTGTGGGCATGGCGAGGTGGGGTGGACTCCTGGGCCGCCTGATCGTCGGCGGGGTGTGGATCTGGGCAGGCGTCATCAAGCTCCCGCACCCCGAGTCCAGCGTCACCGCGGTCCGCGCCTACCAGCTGCTCCCGCCCTCCGTGGCGGACGCCGTCGGGCGGGTGCTGCCCACGCTCGAGGTGGTCGTCGGTGTCTGCCTCGTGATCGGCCTGCTCACGCGGTTCACCGCCGTGCTCTCGGCCCTCCTCCTGGTGGCCTTCATCGTCGGCATCAGCTCGGTCTGGGCGCGCGGCATCGCAATCAACTGCGGGTGCTTCGGCGACGGGGGAGCCGATCCCGACGCGTTCGGCAAGTACCCCTGGGAGATCGCCCGTGACGTCGGGCTCATTCTGCTTTCCCTGCTCGTTGTCTGGGTGCGGCGTACGCCGTTGGCCCTCGACAACCTGCTCTTCCCCTCACGACCGGAGACACCCTGATGTCCAAGAAGGAACGCGCCGCCAACCGCACCGAGCGAGCGGCCGAGATCCAGGTCCAGCAGGCGCGCCGGGAGCGCGACCGCAAGATGCTGATCGTCGCGGTGGTGGTCGTCGTCCTCGCCGCCGTCGTGGCCGCCGGGGTGCTCCTCTCCGGCCGCGACGACGCCGCACCGGCCGCCAGTGGCAGCGCCCCCAAGGCCACCGCCAGCGGCCAGTCACTCGTGGTGGGCAACGATCCGTCGGCCGCCACCAAGATCGTCATCTACGAGGACTTCCTGTGTCCCTACTGCCGCGAGCTCGAGACCTCGTCACGCGGCTTCCTGCGCACCGACGCGAAGAAGGGCGCCGTGCAGGTGGAGTACCGCCCCTTCCACCTGCTCCAGGACGACTACTCCACGCTCGCGCTGACGGCCTGGGCCGCGGTGCTGAAGAACGGCACGCCGGCCCAGGCGCTGAAGTTCCACGACCTGCTCTACGACAACCAGCCCTACGAGTCGGACACCAACAAGCCGGGGATCGACGACCTCGTCGCCCTGGCCAAGAAGGCCGGGGTCACCGACTCGACGGTCCTCGACGCCATGAAGCAGCCGGACCAGGCGTTCGTCGACGCGGCCGACGCCGCTGCCCAGAAGGCGAACGTCCAGGGGACGCCCACGGTCCTGGTGAACGGCAAGCAGCTCGACGGGGCCTCGATCGCCGATCTGTCCGACCAGCTGAAGAAGCTCGGCGCCCAGGGCTGACCCGTTCGTCGTACGCCGTGACGAAGGGTGGGTGGGGCCACTCCTAGGCTGGTCGCATGCCCGCCCCGACCCCTTCGGCGTCCCCGGACGACGACCAGACGACCCGCAGCAAGCGCCTGTTGCTGGTGATCGCGGCCGTCGTCGCCCTCTCGGCTGTGGTGGCCGGGTTCGTGATCTTCTCCGGCGGCGAGACCAAGTCGCCGAAGGAGCCGGTGGCGGCGGTGGCCACCTCGGGCCAGTCGCTGGTCCTGGGGCGGCCGAGCGCGGCCACGAAGGTCGTCGTCTACGAGGACTTCGGCAGCACCGCGAGCCGCGACTTCGAGATCGCCTCGCGGGACTTCCTGCTGATCGAGGCGGCGCAGGGCCACGTGCGCGTGGAGTACCACCCGGTGCAGCTCGCCGCCGGCTACTCCCAGCAGGCGCTCGAGGCCTGGGCCGCGGTCGTGGAGCACGGCACCCCCGCGCAGGTGATGGCCTTCCACAACCGGCTCTTCGACCGCCAGCCCGAGGCGACGACCACCCTGACCACCGACGACCTCGAGAGGTTCGCGGTCGCCGCCGGGGTCCGCAAGGGCGTGGTCAGCGACGGCCTGGCCAGCCCGGACACCGCCTTCGTCGCCTCCGCGCGAGCTGCCGCTCGGACGGCCGGCGTCGCGACCGTCCCGCAGGTACTGGTGGACGGCAAGCCGCTCAGCCCGGGGACGGGCGTCGACCTGGCCGACCGGCTGCAGCGCCAGGTCCTGGAGGAGTCCCGGTAGGGGGTGAAGGGCCATGGTGCGCCTGCCATGCTGTCCGTCATGTCAGCGCACGCCGGTTTCATCTCCCGCCTGCCCAAGGCCGAGCTGCACGTGCACCACGTGGGGTCGGCCTCGCCGCGCATCGTGGCCGAGCTCGCCGAGCGCCACCCGGGCATCGTACCCAGTGATCCGGAGCGGCTCGCCGAGTTCTTCGCCTTCCGCGACTTCGCGCACTTCATCGAGGTCTACCTCGCGGTCGTCGACCTGATCCGTACGCCGGAGGACGTCCGCCTGCTGACCTACGAGATCGCCCGCGAGATGGCCCAGGTGCAGCAGGTGCGATATGCCGAGCTGACCTGCACGCCGCACACCTCCGTGCTCACCGGCATCCCGATCGAGGCGTTCACCGAGGCGATCGAGGACGCGCGCGTGGCCGCCGAGAGGGAGTTCGGCATCGTGCTGCGCTGGATCTACGACATCCCCGGCGAGCTGGGCGTGCCCGGGGCCGACGCCACGCTCGGCTACGTACTCGACCACGCGCCGGACTCACTCATCGCCCTGGGCCTCGGCGGACCGGAGATCGGCGTGCCGCGACCGCAGTTCAAGCCGCACTTCGACGCGGCCCGTGCCGCCGGCTTCCACTGCCTGCCGCACGCCGGCGAGACCACCGGCCCGCAGACCGTGTGGGACGCGCTGAATGTCCTCGGCGCCGAGCGGATCGGCCACGGCACCTCGTCGGCGCAGGACCCGGTGCTGCTGGAGCACCTCGCCAACCACCGGATCCCGCTCGAGGTCTGCCCGTCGTCGAACATCGCCACGCGGGCGGTCGCCACTCTCGAGGAGCACCCGCTGCGCGCCTTCGTCGACGCCGGCGTCGTGGTCACGATCAACAGCGACGACCCGCCGATGTTCGGGACGACCCTCAACCGCGAGTACGACATCGCCGCCGAGCTGCTCGACCTCGACGAGGCCGGCATCGCCGACCTGGCCCGTACGGCGGTCCGGGTCTCCTACGCCCCCGACGACGTGAAGGCGCGGGTGCTGGACGAGATCGACGCGGCAAGCTGAAGGCCCCGCGGTCTCATACTCCGCAGGGCCACCACCTTTGTACGACGACCGGAACGGGCCCCGAGGCAGCGACACGCTCGGCTCGTGAACCAGATCACGCCGTCCGTCTCGCAGTGCGGGCGTCCTAGAGTCGGGCCCATGACCGAGCGCCCTGAACCCCTGAACCGTTGGCACCACGTCTTCGAGAACCGGGACCCCGCGCTGCTCGAGGACCTCCTGGCCGACGACTGCGTCTTCCGGTCGCCGGCCGTGCACACGCCGCAGGAGTGCAAGGCCCTGACCACGGCCTACCTCTCCTCCGCGATGGTCGTCCTCGCCCCGACGCTGACCTACCAGCACGAGTGGTGGGACGACGGCTCCGCGGTCCTGGAGTTCACGGCCGACCTCGACGGGCTCACGGTGCACGGCATCGACATGATGCGCTGGGGCAGCGACGGCCGGCTGGTCGAGTTCACCGTGATGGTCCGCCCGTTCAAGGGCCTCACCCAGCTGATGACGCTGATGGCCGCGGAGCTGGAGAAGCATCTGGGCTGACTTGCCCCGCGCAAATGACTCATCCGGGTGGTGGCCGGAGGCACCGACGCCGTGGTCTTCTGGATCGTGCCCGTGCCACAGAAGCTTCCTGGTGATCCTTTCGACTGGGCCATCCTGGGTGTTGGTCTCGTCGTGGGCCTGGCGCTTTCCCTGGCCGCAGGCGCCTACTTCCTGTCTCGCCGCAGCGGGCCGGACAACGCGGCGCCGCCCGCAGGCGTCAGCTGGTCGCTGGCTGACAGCTGGGCCTCCAACCTCACTGCGATCGTGACGGCGCTGGCCGCGGCGATCGCCCTGTTCACCGACGACCTCGCCGGTGTGCTCGGGGCCCACGCTCCCGTTGTCTTCGCGGTCACCGCGGGGATCTTCCTGGTGTTCGCCTCCCTGGCACCCGTGGTCTACACGGTCGCCCAGTCCACGAAGCCGACGCCCGGGCTCCGGGCGGCAGGCGAGGTCGCGCAGGGCGAGGTCCACGGCACCCGCCTGGGCTGGTGCCTCTCGGCGATGGTGACCCTCTTCGCGGTGGAGGGCGCGATCGGCGCGGCGGGTCGACTCGTCTTCGACGTCCGCGGGATCCACGGGTGGGTCACCACGATCTTTCTGCTGGTCATTGCGGGGATCGGTGCCTTGGTCTTCGCCTACGTCATCAGGTCCTTCGTCTACCTCGACGAGGTACTGGTCGCGAAGGACAGCAGCGGGTTGAGCGAGCTGTCCGGCATGGTCACGGTCTCCTGCTGCTCGGGTCGGGAGGGTGAGACCCGGCTCCGGATGACGATCCTCTAGACCACGGGGTGGACGTCTCCGACCTTGGGAAAGCGCCCCTGGCAGGAGTCGAACCTGCGACCTAGAGATTAGAAGGCTCTTGCTCTATCCAGCTGAGCTACAGGGGCATGCGCGGCCAAGCCTAGGGGCACCTAGCCGCGGAGGTCGCCCATCCACGCCTCGATCTCGTCGGGGTCGCGGGGGAGCGCGGCGGACAGGTTCCTGGCGCCGTCGGCGGTGACCACGACGTCGTCCTCGATCCGGATGCCGATCCCGCGCAGCTCCTCGGGCACGAGCAGGTCGTCGTCCTGGAAGTAGAGGCCGGGCTCGACGGTGAGCACCATGCCCTCCTCGAGGGCGCCCCCGGGGTAGATCCCGGTGTCGGCGGCCGCGCAGTCGTGCACGTCCAGGCCCAGCATGTGGCTGGTGCCGTGCAGGGTCCAGCGCGCGTAGACGCGGCTGTCGGGGGAGAGCGCCTCCTCGGCGGACACCGGCAGGAGGCCGAGGTCCTCGAGCCCGTGGGCCAGCACCGTCATCGCCGCGTTGTGCGGCGCACGGAACGCGGCCCCGGGACGTACGGCGTCGAGACCGGCCTGCTGCGCCTGCAGCACCAGCGAGTAGAGATCCCGCTGCACGCCGGTGAAGGTCCCGTCCACGGGCAGGGTGCGGGTCACGTCGGCGGTGTAGAGCGACGAGGCTTCGGCGCCCATGTCCAGCAGCACCAGGTCGCCCGGGGTGATCGGGCCGGAGTTCTCGATCCAGTGCAGCGTGGTGGCGTGCCGGCCACCGCCGACGATCGAGTCGTAGCCGAGGTCGTTGCCCATGGCGCGCGCACGCCGGAAGAAGGTGCCCTCGATCCAGCGCTCGCCGAGCTCGATCGCCCGGTCCCACTCGCGGACCGAGTCCTCGAAGCCCAGGGTGGTGATGTCACAGGCGCCCTGGAGCTCGGCGACCTCCCACTCGTCCTTGACCAGGCGCAGCTCGGAGAGCACCCGGGCGAGCTCCGCGTCGCGGCCGCTGTCGCCGGAGACCTGGCTGTCGACCCGGCTGTCGACGCCGCGCAGGACGCGGGTCTTGGCCGAACTGGTCAGCGCGTCCGGCAGGTCGTCGATGTGTCGCGTGGGCAGGGCCAGGGCCTCCGAGATCTCGCGCAGCGAGGGGCGCTTGCCGGCCCAGAGGGCGCCGTACTGCCGGTTGCGGAAGAACTCGTCGGTCTCGCGCGAGCTGCGCGGGCGGGCGTAGAGGACCGCCTCGCCGTCCTCGATCACCAGCACCGCGTCGCTCGTCTGGTTGCCGGAGAGGTAGGTGTGCGCCGTCTCGGGGCGGAAGCGGTAGTCCGTGTCGTTGGCCCGGACCTTGAAACCGCCCGCGGGGATCACCAGGCGCTCGCCCGGGAACTGCTCGGTGAGGCGTTGCCGCCGGGCCCGTGCCCACTCCGTGATCGGGTGCCGTGTGATCTCGGCCTCACGTTCGGCCCAGCCGGTGCGCATGAAAGCGGCGTAGGCGTCGGGGACGGCCGGGTCGTGGCTCTCGGTGTGCGTTTCGGTCGTGTCCGTCTGGTCAGTCACCGTGCCACTCTACGACCGGGTCGTCGTTACGCTACGCGCATGCAGACCCGCCGCACCTCCGCAGCGTTCACCATCGTCGTCACGGTGGTGATGCTCATCGGCGCGGCCGCGATGGGCCTGGTCCTGCTGCTCTCCGGTGCCCCCGGAGCGCTCGTGGTGGGCCTGATCCTCGCCGCCCTTCCGCTGGGTCCGCTGATCAGCGTCTACATGTGGCTCGACCGCTACGAGCCCGAGCCGAGGTCCCTGCTCGTGCTGGGCCTGGGCTGGGGCGCCTTCGTGGCCACCTCGGGCGCGCTCGTGCTGCAGCTCTTCGACCACTTCATCTTCGAGTCGACCGACGCGTTCACCGCCACCGTGGTCGCGCCGTTCACCGAGGAGGCGGCCAAGGGCCTGTTCATCCTGCTGCTGCTCTTCTTCCGGCGGCACGAGCTCGACGGGATCCTTGACGGGATCGTCTACGCCGGGATGGTCGGCATCGGCTTCGCCTTCACCGAGAACATCCTCTACCTGACCTCGGCGTACGTCGGCGAGGACGGGCAGACCGGCGGGCTCGGCGGTGCCGTCGGCCTGTTCGTCGTCCGCTGCGTGTTCAGCCCGTTCGCACACCCCTTCTTCACCGCCTTCACCGGCATCGGGATCGGCCTCGCGGTCACGGCCCGGAGCAGGGCGGTGCGCGTGGTCGCGCCGTTCGTCGGCTACCTCCTCGCGGTGGGTGCGCACGCCGCCTGGAACGGCTCGCTGAGCCTGGACGACGGTCGCAACGCCGTCACGACGTACGTCTTCTTGATGGTGCCGGCGTTCCTGCTGCTCAGCGGCTTCGCCGTCTGGTCCCGCCGCCGCGAGGGCGGCGTGCTCACCACGGCGCTGAGCGACTGCGCCCAGCGCGGCTTCCTGGACCCCGCCGAGATCCCGTGGCTGGCGCGGATCCCGGCGCGCCGCTTCGCCCGGAGGTACGCCGAGAAGGTCGGCGGGAAGGCGGCCCGCCGGACGATGGTCGCCTACCAGAACGAGGCGGTCGAGCTCGGCTTCCTGCACAGCCGCTACCTGCGCGGCGTGCCACCGCCGGGCTTCGCCGCCCTCGGCCAGGAGCACGTCGAGCGGATGCGCGCGCTGCGCCCGGGCGTGATCTGGCCGCAGCCCACCGGTGACCGGCGGCCGGTGCAGATGCCGACCGTCCGGACCCAGGGACCCGGGGCACCGCTGTGACCCATGCCGGATCGCCCCCCGTGCCGACCGGCACCGGCACCGAGCGCTCCGCCCAGATGCTGACCACCCTCACCGCCCTGCGCGGCGCGCTCCAGCACGCCCGGCTGCCCCTGGAGATCCCCGGGGTCGAGGAGAGCCGGGCCGTGCGCGCGGAGATGGTCGACCAGCTCGAGGACTACGTGCTCCCGCGCCTGGTGCAGATCGACGCGCCGCTGCTGACCGTCGTCGGCGGGTCCACCGGCGCCGGCAAGTCGACGCTGGTGAACTCCCTGGTCGGCCGCCGGGTCAGCGAGCCCGGCGTGCTCCGTCCCACGACTCGTTCGCCCGTGCTCGTCCACCACCCCGACGACGTGTCCTGGTTCGACGAGCGGCGCATCCTCCCCGAGCTCGAGCGCACCACGCGCGCGACGGCCGATCCCGACGCCCTCCAGCTCGTCGCCTCGACGGCGATCCCGCAGGGGCTGGCCCTGCTGGACGCGCCGGACATCGACTCGGTCGAGGAGCGCAACCGCAGCCTGGCGGCACAGCTGCTCGCCGCCGCCGACCTGTGGCTGTTCGTCACCTCGGCCGCGCGCTACGCCGACCAGGTGCCCTGGGGGTTCCTCAAGCAGGCTGCGGACCGCAGCGCCGCCGTGGCGATCGTGCTCGACCGGACGGCCGCCGAGGTGATCCCCGAGGTGAGCAGCGACCTGGCCCGGATGCTGACCGCTCGCGGGCTCAAGGACTCGCCGTTGTTCGCCGTGGCCGAGGCGCCGT
Source organism: Marmoricola sp. (assembly GCA_025964795.1). Classification (GTDB taxonomy): domain Bacteria; phylum Actinomycetota; class Actinomycetes; order Propionibacteriales; family Nocardioidaceae; genus Marmoricola. The sequence continues at coordinate 3,657 of JAOPYC010000106.1, read as the reverse complement.
TGGACGAGAACGGGCTGCTGCCCGCGGCCGCGGTCAGCGACATCCGAGGCTGGCTGACCGAGCTCGGTGCCGATGTGGAGGCGCGCAACGCCGTCGTCCGCCAGACCCTCGAGGGAGCCGTGCGCACCATCGCCCGTCGTACGCACGAGCTGGCGGACGCCACCCAGGCCCAGGCCGACATGCGGGCCCGGCTCAAGCGCGACGTCGACGTCGCCTACGGCCAGGCCCTCGACGAGATCGACGAGGGCTCCGCCGACGGCACCCTGCTGCGCGGCGAGGTGCTGGCCCGCTGGCAGGAGTTCGTCGGCACCGGCGAGCTGCTCCGCAACCTCGAGACCAAGGTCAGCTGGCTGCGCGACCGGATCACCAACGCCGTCAAGGGCAAGCCGCAGCAGGCCGAGCGCGTGACGGTGGCCGTCGAGTCGGGGCTGCACACGCTGATCCTGGAGCACGCCGAGGCCGCCGCCGAGCGGACCGACGCCTCCTGGCGGTCGGTCGCGGCGGGGTCCCAGGTCCTCGCCGCGGGTGGGGTCGACCTGTCCCGCGCCTCGCGCGACTTCCGGGAGCGGGCCGAGCGGATGGTCCGCGACTGGCAGTCCGGCGTCCTCGACCTCGTCCGCAGCGAGGGGGCCGACAAGCGCACGACCGCCAGGTTCCTCGCCTACGGCTTCAACGGCCTCTCGGTGGCGCTGATGGTCGTGGTGTTCGCCTCGACCGGCGGGGTCACAGGCGCGGAGGTCGGCATCGCCGGCGGCTCGGCGGTGGTCGGCCAGAAGCTGCTCGAGGCGGTCTTCGGCGACCAGGCGGTCCGCCGGCTCGCCCTCAACGCCCGCCGCGACCTCCGGGTGCGGGTCGCGGCGCTGATGGACCAGGAGCGGCAACGGTTCATCGAGCGGCTCGACTCCCTGGAGCTCTCGACGGACTCCGCCGAGCAGCTGCGGGCGCTGGCCCGCAAGGTCGACGACCTGCGCTTCGCCTCGACGCGGAGCGGCTCGTGAGCGGGCTGGTCGCCGGGGCCAAGAAGGTGTTCGGCCGCGGTGCTCCGCTGGACGCCCGCCTCGACGGCCTGGAGAAGGCGGTCGCGGCCGGTCGCGGACGCCTGGACGACGCCGTCGTCGAGCCGGCGGCTGCGGTCGTGGGCCGGGCCGGCGCCCGGCTGCGCCTCTCCTCGGAGCACACCGTCGTCGCCCTGGCCGGGGCCACCGGGTCGGGCAAGTCCTCGACGTTCAACGCGCTCACCGGTCATGACCTCGCCGAGGTCGGCGTACGCCGGCCCACGACGTCGTTCGCGACCGCCTGCGTCTGGGGGAGCGACGACGGCTCCGGGCTGCTCGACTGGCTGGAGATCCCGCCGCGCCACCGGGTGCTGCGCGACTCGATGCTCGACCGGGGCCAGGTGGACGCCTCCCTGGAGGGCCTGGTGCTCCTCGACCTCCCCGACCACGACTCCACCGAGGTCAACCACCACCTCGAGGTCGAGCGGCTGATCGGGATGACCGACCTGATGGTCTGGGTGCTCGACCCGCAGAAGTACGCCGACGCCGCGATCCACGATCGCTTCCTGCGACCCCTCGCCACCCACCGGGACGTGATGCTGGTCGTGCTGAACCACATCGACGAGGTGCCGGCCGAGCGTCACACGGCCATGCTCAACGACGTACGCCGCCTCCTCGCCACCGACGGACTGGCCGGCGTACCCGTGCTCGGGACCTCGGCCAGGACCGGGCACGGCATCCCGGACCTGCGGCAGGCCATCGGCAAGCGCGTCGCCGACAAGGCCTCGATGCGCTCCCGCCTGGCCGGCGACATCGCTGCAACGGCCGCGCGGATGTCGGAGCACAGCGGCGACGCCGCGCCGCGCGAGCTGGCGACCAAGGACCGGCGCGAGCTCGTCGACGCGCTCAGCGACGCAGCCGGCGTACCCGTCGTCGTGGAGGCCGTCCGCCGCTCCTCCGCGATCCGCGCCCGCCGGGCGACGGGCTGGCCGCTCACCGCCTGGATGTCCCGGCTCAAGCCCGACCCGCTCCGGCGGCTGCACCTCGACCGCGGCCGCAACGGCAAGGACCTGGTCGCCGCCGCACGCTCGTCCATGCCGACCACCGACCAGGTGCAGCGAGCCCGGGTGGAGACCACCGTCCGCGACCTCTGCGACGGTGTCTCGACCGGCCTGGCCCAGCCCTGGGTGCGCTCGGTCCGACAGGCGTCGACCTCCCGGTTCGCCGACCTCGCCGACCGGCTCGATCGCGTGGTCACCACGACCGACCTCGGCGCGTCCACGACCCCGGCCTGGTGCCGGGGGGTGCGGGTGCTGCAGTGGGTGCTGTTCGCCGCGGCCCTCACCGGCGCGATCTGGCTGGGGGTGCTGGCCGGCGCCTCCTACCTGCAGATGCCGACCCCGGGCACCCCGGACTACCGCGGCTTCCCGGTGCCCACGCTGCTGCTGGTGCTCGGCGCGGCGGCGGGCATCGTGCTCGCGCTGCTCTCCCGCGTGCTGATCTCGATCGGCTCCAAGGCGCGGGCCCGCCGGGCCGACAAGCGGCTGCGAGCCGGGGTCGCGGAGGTTGCCGAGGACCTGGTGGTGACCCCGGTCGCCGCCGAGCTCGAGGCCTACCGGCTGACCTGGGAAGGCCTGCGCACCGCTCGCGGCTGACCACCTGGCGTCCACAGGGCGCGATCCGGGGCCGCTGTCCACAGCCCCGGTCGGGTCCGTTGCCGGCCGTCCGCGGCAGCCGCTGGACTGTCTCCACGAACGCTGAGGAGGCATGAGATGAACGAGTCGTATGTGACCCTGCAGGGCTGGGTCGGTGGCAACGTGGACGTGCGTGAGGTGGGGGAGACCCAGCTGGTGTCGTTCCGGGTGGGGTCGACGCCCCGCTACAACAAGGCCGGCACCTGGGTCGACGGGCAGACGTCGTGGTTCACCGTGAACTGCTGGCGGCAGCTCGGCCAGAACGTCCAGGGCTCGATCAAGCGCGGTGACGCGGTGGTGGTGCACGGACGGGTCCGGGTCGACGTGTGGGAGCGCGAGGGGCAGCCCAGCTCGGTCACCTGGGTGGTGGACGCGACCTTCGTCGGGCACGACCTGAGCAAGGGCACCAGCCGCTTCGAGAAGACCGCCCGGGCGACGCCGAGCGACCCGCGGGAGGACCAGGCCGTCCGCGAGATGGTGCACGCCTACCAGGCCGACGGCCCCCAGCTCGACGCGGCGGGGGAGCCGGTCAACCCCGCCGCCTGAGGCCAGGGCCGGGCCGGTCGCCCGCGGCCCGTCCGGGGCGTCCGGCCCGAATCGGCTTGCCGCGGTCTGCCCCGTAGGCTGGGAGGATCATGGCTGAATACGTCTTCACTCTCCGCAATGTCCGCAAGGCCCACGGCGACAAGGTCGTCCTCGACAACGTCACGCTGTCGTTCCTGCACGGTGCCAAGATCGGCGTCGTCGGCCCCAACGGGACCGGCAAGTCGACCCTGTTGAAGATCATGGCCGGGCTCGAGAACGCCAACAACGGCGATGCGATCATCGACCCCGGCGCGACCGTCGGCATGCTCCAGCAGGAGCCGCCGCTGACCGATGGCAAGACCGTCCTGGAGAACGTCGAGGAGGCCGTCGCCGACATCAAGGGCAAGATGGACCGCTTCAACGCGATCTCCGAGGAGCTCGCC
>JAOPYC010000074.1 GCA_025964795.1 Marmoricola sp. | reverse complement strand
GCGCGTCGCGGCGGTCTGCGGGGCGGTCGTCAGCCGGCCGTCCCGGGCGGCGTCGCGGAGGGCGGCGACACGCTCCTCGTGCTCGGCGACGCTTGCCGGCGGGCGGTACGCCGGGACCCCGGAGCCGGCGCGGAGGAAGGGCGGCCGGCGCAGCTGGGGGGCGAGCAGGGCGGACACGCCGGCGAGCCCGAGCACGACCAGGAGCAGGTGCAGCCCGTGGGCCAGCAGCCCGAGCATGGACGCCTCCCCTCCACCGGTGGGACGAACGGTTGTCGACTGTAGGGACGATTTGGCAGGCCGGCCGAGGGACCGGCGAGAAACGCGCACTGGTCTAATCCGCGGTCCGCTGCCAAGGTAGGCGAGAATGTGCCAAAGTTGAGGGGAATGGACTCAACTTTGCGTTCGTTGGGACCAGCAGACCCATCGCAACGACGACCCAGGAGAAGACTCATCGTGGACGCATCCAAGCTCACCTCGCGCAGCGTCGAGGTGGTCAACGCAGCCCAGACCGCAGCCGTCACCGCGGGCAACGCCCAGGTCGAGCCGGTGCACCTCGCTTTCGCACTGCTGCGGCAGGAGGGGGGCATCACGCCGTCCCTGCTCGAGAAGGCCGGCGTCGACGTCCTCGCCCTGCGCGGCGCCGTCGACGAGGCCGCGGTGCGGCTGCCCAAGGCATCGGGCTCGACCGTGCAGACGCCGACCGCCTCCGCCGCGCTGACGCGGGTGCTGGCCAAGGCGCTCGAGCTCGCGGACGCCATGAAGGACGAGTACGTCGCCACCGAGCACCTGCTGCTCGCGCTGGCCGTGGTGGACAGTCCGGTCCAAGCGCTCCTCGCGGGCGCAGGGGCGACCGAGCCCGCCCTCCGCGAGGCGGTCGCGACCGTCCGCGGCAACCGCCGGGTGACCAGCCCGGAGGCGGAGGCGACGTACGAGGCGCTCGGGAAGTACGCCGTGGACCTCACCGAGCGCGCCGAGGAGGGCAAGCTCGACCCGGTCATCGGCCGCGACGCCGAGATCCGCCGCGTCGTCCAGGTGCTGTCGCGGCGTACCAAGAACAACCCGGTGCTGATCGGTGAGCCCGGCGTCGGCAAGACGGCCGTCGTCGAGGGCCTCGCCCAGCGCGTGGTCGCGGGCGACGTGCCCGACTCGCTCAAGGGCCGCCGCGTGCTCAGCCTGGACCTGGCCGCGATGTTGGCCGGGGCGAAGTACCGCGGCGAGTTCGAGGAGCGGCTCAAGGCCGTGCTCGAGGAGATCAAGGGCGCCGAGGGCCAGATCATCACCTTCATCGACGAGCTGCACACCGTCGTCGGTGCCGGCGCCGGCGGTGACTCCGCGATGGACGCCGGCAACATGCTCAAGCCGATGCTGGCCCGCGGCGAGCTGCACCTGATCGGTGCGACCACGCTGGACGAGTACCGCGAGCGGATCGAGAAGGACCCCGCCCTCGAGCGGCGCTTCCAGCAGGTGTTCGTCGGCGAGCCCAGCGTCGAGGACACCGTGGCGATCCTGCGCGGGCTGCAGGAGAAGTACGAGGCGCACCACGGCGTGAAGATCACCGACGCCGCCCTGGTGGCGGCCGCGATGCTCTCCGACCGCTACATCCCCGGGCGCCAGCTCCCCGACAAGGCCATCGACCTCGTCGACGAGTCGGCGTCCCGGCTGCGGATGGAGATCGAGAGCTCGCCCGTCGAGGTCGACCAGCTCCGCCGTGCCGTGGACCGGATGAAGATGGAGCAGCTCGCGCTCGAGCGGGAGACCGACGACGCCTCCCGTGACCGTCTGGAACGGCTGCGGGCCGACCTCGCGGACAAGGAGGAGGAGCTGCGCGGCCTGGAGGCCCGCTGGGCCAGCGAGAAGGCCGCCCTCGAGGGCTCCGGCGAGCTGCGCAAGCAGATCGACGAGCTGCGGGTCGAGGCCGAGCGGCTGCAGCGCTCCGGCGACCTGGGGGCGGCCTCCGAGGTGCTCTACGGCCGCATCCCCGAGCTGGAGAAGCAGATCGAGTCCGCCGAGAAGGCCGAACCGATCCAGGACCCGATGGTCCGCGAGGAGGTCGGCCCCGAGGAGATCGCCGAGGTCGTCGAGGCCAGGACCGGCATCCCCACGGGCCGGCTGCTCGAGGGCGAGACCGCCAAGCTCCTCCGGATGGAGGACATCATCGGCGGGCGCCTGGTCGGCCAGCGCGCCGCGGTCAAGGCCGTCTCCGACGCCGTACGACGCTCGCGGGCCGGCATCTCCGACCCCAACCGGCCGACCGGGTCCTTCCTGTTCCTCGGCCCCACCGGCGTCGGCAAGACCGAGCTCGCGAAGTCGCTGGCCGACTTCCTCTTCGACGACGAGCGCGCGATCGTGCGCATCGACATGAGCGAGTACGGCGAGAAGCACTCGGTCTCCCGGCTCGTCGGTGCCCCCCCGGGCTACGTGGGGTACGACGAGGGCGGCCAGCTCACCGAGGCCGTACGCCGCCGGCCCTACTCCGTGGTGCTCCTGGACGAGGTGGAGAAGGCCCACCCCGAGGTCTTCGACATCCTGCTCCAGGTGCTCGACGACGGCCGGCTGACCGACGGCCAGGGCCGCACCGTCGACTTCCGCAACACCCTGCTGATCCTGACCAGCAACCTCGGCTCGCACTACCTGGTCGACCCGACGCTGGACCAGGAGACGAAGCGCGACTCGGTGATGGCGCTGGTGCGGCAGGCGTTCAAGCCGGAGTTCCTGAACCGCCTCGACGAGGTCGTCCTGTTCGACGCGCTCGGCAAGGACGAGCTTGCGCACATCGTCGACCTGCAGCTGGCGGCCTTCGACCTGCGCCTCGCGCCGCGCCGGATCACCGTCACGGTGACCGAGGCGGCCCGCAGGTGGCTGACCGACCACGGCTACGACCCGGCGTACGGCGCCCGACCACTGCGCCGGCTGGTGCAGAACGCCATCGGCGACCCCCTCGCGCGACTGCTGATCGGTGGCCAGGTCGTCGACGGGCAGCAGGTCACGGTCGACCACACGGAGGACGCCGAGGAGCTCCTGCTGACCGTCGGATGAGGCTGTCGTCAGGTTCGGTTGGTTCAATGACCCCATGAGTGACACCGATCGGTCCGCGCGACCCCGCCAGCTGACCATGGCGGGTGGATTCGTGATCGGCGGTTCGATCTTCCTGGTGCTGACCGTCTTCGACACCATCACCCGGCTGCAGTCGGTGGAGATGCGCGACGAGATCACCACGGTGCTCACCTCGAGCACTGGTGCCGGGCTCGGCCTGAGCGTCAGCGACGCCCTGTCGCTGATGCGGGTCGGCCTGATGGTGGCCGGGGCGTGCGCGGCCGCGGCCGCCGTGCTCGGGGTCTACGTCTTCCAGCGCAACCGCGCCGCCCGGCTGGCGCTGAGCGTCCTCGCGGTGCCGATCCTGCTCACGGCGCCGCTCACCGGCGGCCTCGTGGGCGCCCTGGTCGCGGTGGCGACCCTGATGCTCTGGAGCGGCCCCGCCCGCGACTGGTTCGCCGGTCGCCCGGTCCGGCAGCTCACCCCGCCCGAGCGGGACTCCGGGTCGGGCTCCGGCTCCGGCCCGTGGGAGACCACGATGCCCTCGGCGGGCGACCGCAACCACGGGCACGGGGCCGGACCGGCCGCCACCCCGGACGACGTGCCGTCGGCCTCCTCGCTCTCGACCGCCGGGTCCTCCACGGCCCCGGGGACGACCAGCGGCTTCGGCGTACCCCCCACCGGGCGGCTGGACGCCCCACCGGCCAGCTGGCCGCCGGCGTACGCCGCCGTCGGACGCCGCTCGACACCGCCGGTCACCGTCAAGGTCGCCTGCATCCTGACCTGGGTCTTCTCCGGGGTCGTGGCGCTGCTCTACCTCGGCGCGATGGTGGCCCTGGTCGTCGCGCAGGACCGGATCGTCGACTACGTCGTGGGCGTCCCCGAGTGGCAGCGGGCCAACCTCGACCCGGACATGGTCCTGCCGGTGCTGTGGGTCGGCTGCCTGATGTTCCTCGGCTGGTCGCTGGGGGCGTGCCTGCTGGCGTGGTTCACCTGGCGCCGGCACAACTGGGCCCGCTGGCTACTGGTGGTCAGTGCCACCGTCACACTGGTGGCCGCCCTGTTCGCCTTCCCGGTCGGCATGCTCCACCAGCTCGCCGCCGCCCTGACGATCGGCGGTCTGCTCGGCACCGCGGCCCGGGCCTGGTTCGCCGGGACCACCTGGCCGCCGCCGGGACCCGGTCAGCCCGGAGGATGGCCGCCGCCGCAGCAGGGCCTGCCCCAGTCGCAGCACCCGACCGGTCCGCCGCCCCAGGACGGTCCACCACCCGGCGGCAAGCCGCCGGTCTGGTGACGTCGACCCGACTCAGCGGCCGGCCCGCAGGTCCACGCCCTGGAGCCTCCTGAGCCCTTCGACCAGGACGTCCTGCTCCTTGCAGAATGCCCAGCGGATCAGGTGCCGCCCGTGGGGCGAGCCGTCCTCGTAGAACACCTGGGTCGGGATCGCCACCACCTGGGCGCGGTCGGCCATCGCGGCGCAGAACGCGATGCCGTCGGCGTGGCCGAACGACGAGACGTCGGTGGTGACGAAGTAGGTGCCCTGCGGCACGTGCACCTCCATGCCCAGCGCTTCCAGCCCCTCGCACAGGAAGTCACGCTTGCGTGCGAGGTCGTCGCGGAGCTCGCGGTGGAAGGACTCCTCGTGCTCGAGGGCGTGGGCGATCGCCGGCTGGAACGGCGCCCCCGAGGAGTAGGACAACCAGTTCTTGGCGCCCTCGACGGCGGCGACCAGGTCGGCCGGGCCGGTGGCCCAGCCGATCTTCCAGCCGGTGAAGGAGAAGGTCTTGCCCGAGCTGGAGATGGTCAGGGTTCGGTCGAACATCCCGGGCAGGGTCGCCAGGGGGACGTGGGCGTGGCCGTCGAAGGTCAGGTGCTCGTAGACCTCGTCGGTCACCACGACCAGGTCGTGCCGCCGCGCCACGTCGGCCACCCCGGCCAGCTCCTCCTCGTCGAGCACGCGGCCGGTCGGGTTGTGCGGACTGTTCAGCAGGATCAGCTTCGTCCGGTCGGTGACGGCCGCCTCCACCTCGGCGGCGACCAGCCGGAAGCCGGGCGCGCGCAGCGTCACCGGTCGTCGTACGGCACCGGCGAACTGGATCATCGCGCGGTAGCTGTCGTAGTAGGGCTCGCAGATCACCACCTCGTCGCCCGGGTCGACCAGCCCCAGCAGGGCGCCGGCGATCGCCTCGGTGGCGCCGGTGGTGACCACGACCTGGTCGGCGGTCAGCTCCAGCCCGTAGTGACGCCGCTGGTGCCCGATCACGGCCTCGACCAGCTCGGGAGCGCCGTGGCCGGGCGGGTACTGGTTGCGGCCGGCGCGCATCGCGTCGTGCACCGCCTCGACGACGGACGCCGGCCCGCTCCGGTCGGGGAATCCCTGGCCGAGGTTCACCGATCCGGTGCGTACGGCGAGCGCCGACATCTCCGCGAAGATCGTGCTGCCCACGCCGCGGAGCCGCGCGGCTGCCCTGGTGTGTCCTTCTGCGCTCACGCTCCCGAACCTAACCGCTGGCTCCGCTGCGCGTGATCGGCCCCCGCGCGTCCGGGTGTCGCGCACAATGTGGAGATGTCTCGGACCAGGCCGCGCGGACGCCGCCTCGCCCGGTGGCTGGGCGTAGCGATGATCGCCGCCGGGCTGGCGATGCTCGGCTGGGTCGGCTGGCAGTTCTGGGGCACCAACTGGGTCGCGCACCGCGACCAGGCCAAGGTCACCGAGACCCTGCAGCGCCAGTGGACCTCGGGCAGCGTGCGGCTGGCGCCGAAGCACGTCCCGACCGGCCGGGCCTCGGCGCTCGTGCGGATCCCGAAGTTCGGCCGGCAGTACGTCGTTCCCGTCCTGGAAGGGGTCTCGGACGACGTGCTGGCCACGGGCTTCGGGCACTTCTCCCGCAGCGCCGATCCGGGGCAGGTCGGCAACTACGCGCTGGCGGCGCACCGGGTCACGCACGGTGAGCCGCTGCGCCACCTTCCCGGGCTGCGCCCGGGCGACCGGGTGATCGTCGAGACGGTGGACACCACCTACGTCTACCGGCTCGACACCGACCCGCGGAAGCTGGTGATCCCGTTCACCGGCGTCTGGGTGCTGGCCCCCGTGCCGAGGAACCCGGAGGCCGGCGGGGTGCAGCCCGCCCAGACCCAGGGGCAGCGGCTGATCACGCTGACCACCTGCTCGGAGATCTTCCACACCGACAACCGGATGATCGCCTTCGGACACCTGGTGAGCAGCACCAGGAAGACCTAGTAGCGTCCGCGGCATGGTTTCGCCAAGCTCGACCAGCGCGTCGGACGACAGCCTCGCCCGCGACGTGGACGCCTGCTGCCGCCTGACCGGGACGTTCACGCTCCGCTCGGGGCAGGTCGCCTCGGAGTACTTCGACAAGTACCTCTTCGAGGCCGACCCCCTGCTGCTGGCGCGAGTGGTCGAGCAGATGATCGGCCTGGTGCCCGAGGGCACCGAGCTGCTGGGCGGCCTGGAGCTCGGGGGCGTCCCCATCGCCACCGTGCTCAGCGCCCGCACCGGCCTGCCGGCGCTGTTCGTGCGCAAGCAGGCCAAGGAGTACGGCACCTGCAAGCTCGCCGAGGGCCAGGACGTCAGCGGCCGGCGGGTCACGCTGGTGGAGGACGTGATCACCACCGGGGGCGCCGTCCGCGACGCCACCCGCGCGCTCCGCGAGGCCGGAGCCGTCGTCGAGACGGTGATCTGCGCGATCGACCGCAGCCCGGAGGGCCAGAACCCGCTGGCCGACGTCGGTCTCGAGGTGCGGCCGGTGCTGACGAAGGCCCAGCTGGACGCCGCCCGCGGCTGAGGTCAGGCGGCCGCCTGGCGGCGCTTGTGCTTCCAGTACTCGTAGGCGATCGGGACCAGCGACACCGCGAGGAGCACCAGGATGGCCTTGTCGATGTTCTCGCCGAGGCCGGGGAAGCTGCGACCGAGGAAGAACCCGGCCAAGGTGACGCCGACGACCCAGAGGGCCGCGCCGACGGCGCTCCAGAGGAAGAACCGCTGCCGCGGCATCCGGGTCACCCCGGCGACCACGGTGATGTAGGTGCGCACGAACGGCACGAACCGGCCGATGACCAGCGCCTTGTTGCCGTGCCTCTCGAAGAACACGTCGGTCTGGTCGAAGTACTTCTTCTTCAGGATGCGGCCGTTCCGCTCGTAGAGCGGTGGCCCGATCCAGCGGCCGATCTCGTAGCCGAGCACGTTGCCGGCGAACGCTGCGCCCGTGAGCAGCAGGATCGCGACCAGCAGGTCCGTCTGGTGCGGGCCGGGCACGATGCTGTCCCGGGTGGCCACGAACAGGCCGACGGCGAACAGCAGGGTGTCACCGGGCAGGAACGGGAAGAACAGCCCGCACTCGATCAGCACGATCACCAGGCACACCCAGAAGAACGAGGGCCCGAACTGGTCGAGCAGCCAGTTGGGGTCCATCCACTTGATGCCGAAGAGCAGCGGCTGCAGGCCAATCACTGGGTGAGGGTATCTGGGCCCGCCTGACCATTGCCTGACCGGATCCTGTGCGTGGTTCGTGGGTCCTACCCTTGCGGGCGTGACCCCAGCCGTGGAACCCGCCGACCCCGAGGAGCAGCGCGCGCCGTACGACCCGATGCCGCACGGTCCCGAGGACATCGGGCTCGGCCCGTGGGTGGGTCCGTGGCCCGAGGGCGAGGAGTACGACGCGGAGCTGCTCGCCGCGGGTGACCGGCGCAACGTGGTCGACCGCTACCGCTACTGGCGCCTCGAGGCGATCGTCGCCGACCTGGACACCCGCCGGCACGACTTCCACGTCGCGATCGAGAACTGGCAGCACGACTTCAACATCGGCACGATCGTGCGCACCGCCAACGCGTTCCTGGCCCGCGAGGTGCACATCGTGGGGAAGCGCCGCTGGAACCGCCGTGGGGCGATGGTCACCGACCGCTACCAGCACGTGCGCCACCACGAGACCGCCTCCGCCCTCGCGGAGCACCTGGGGGAACAGGGCGTGCAGCTGATGGGCGTCGACAACCTCCCGGGGTCGGCCCACCTGGAGACCTGGGAGATGCCGCGCTCGGTGTGCTTCCTGTTCGGGCAGGAGGGTCCCGGGCTCTCGGAGCAGGCCCGCGAGGCCTGCGACGGCACCTTCTCGATCGCGCAGTTCGGCTCGACCCGCTCGATCAACGCCTCCGCGGCGGCCGCGATCGCGATGCACTCGTGGATCGGCCGGTACGCCGACCTGGACACCGCCTGGCGGGGGTAGGTCAGCTGGCCGTCGGGGCGAGGCAGCGGATGAACCGGTCGCCGGCGCGCCACCCCGCTTCGCTGGGGGGCTGCCAGAAGCCGCCGTACTTCCCCATCAGCTCCTTGCAACGGTCGCGCGCGGTCGGGGTGTAGGTCGTCGCGTCGGGGTAGGCGTCGCCGACGGCCTGGAACACGGCCTCGACCCGGAAGGCGTGCGGCTTCGCGCAGGAGATGTCCGCGCCGGCGGCGTCCTGGCACACCCGCAGCTGCTCGGGGATGCCCTGCTTGAGCAGTGGCCTCTGCGAGGGCAGCGGGACCAAGGCGCTGCCGCTGCGCGCGAGTACGTCGCACCGCACCCAGCGCGCGCCGCGCTCGAGCTGGGCCTGGCCGGGGGTGAACGCTGTCCAGGTCAGCAGCGAGGTCGCCCGGTCGGCCAGGGTGCCTCCGGCGACGCGGCGCAGGGCCGGCTCGCACAGGCGCCGGCCGACGGCCCGCAGCTGGGCGAGCGGGGTCGTGGGGGAGACGGCGCGCGGCAGGTAGCCCACGAACGCGACCACGGTGGTGTGCGCGCCCTGGCACCGCACCCGGGAGCCGGCGGCGACCGCCGCGCGCGACTGGCGCGCGGTCATCCGGTAGCACTGGCCCGCCTGCGGAGCCTGGAAGCCGGGGTCGGATGCGGGCTCCGCGGCCTTGGTGCTGCCGCCGTCGGTCTTCGTCGGGGTGTCCTTCTTCGAGCTCGCGCCAGGCGTGTCCTTGCTGCCACCGCAGCCGGTCGCCAGCAGGGCCAGGGCGAGCACCAGCGCCAGGACGCGGAGGAGGTTCTCGAGGGGCACCCAGCGGGTCCGTCGGAGGGGATGGGTGGGCATGTGTCTCCGGTGCTGGGGCGCGGGCGGGTGGCAGCTGGATCCTCCCACGGTCGCCCCCGCCAGGGGTCGAAGTCGTCCACTAGGGTTGGTGGAGCCACTTGTCCCACCCGAGGAGAGCCGCGCCATGCCGATCGCCACGCCCGAGAAGTACGCCGAGATGCTGGACCACGCCAAGCAGAGCGCCTTCGCGTTCCCGGCCATCAACGTCTCGTCGTCGCAGACCCTGAACGCCGCGCTCGCGGGCTTCGCCGAGGCGGGCAGCGACGGGATCATCCAGGTCTCGACCGGTGGGGCGGAGTACCTCTCCGGGCCGACGGTCAAGAACATGGTGAGCGGCTCGGTGGCGTTCGCGGCGTACGCCCACGAGGTGGCCAAGCAGTACCCCGTCAACATCGCGCTGCACACCGACCACTGCCCCAAGGAGAAGCTCGACGGGTTCGTCCGGCCACTGCTGGAGATCTCGCTGGAGCGGGTCCGCAACGGGGAGAACCCGCTGTTCCAGTCGCACATGTGGGACGGGTCCGCCGTACCCCTGGAGGAGAACCTCGAGATCGCGGTGGAGCTGCTCAAGAAGGCGGCCGAGGCGAAGATCGTTCTGGAGGTCGAGATCGGCGTCGTCGGCGGCGAGGAGGACGGCGTCGAGGGCGGCGGTGGCGAGCAGCTCTACAGCACCACCGAGGACGCACTGGCCACGGTCGCGGCGCTGGGCACCGGCGAGAACGGCCGCTACCTCACCGCGCTCACCTTCGGCAACGTGCACGGCGTCTACAAGCCGGGCAACGTCAAGCTCCGCCCGGAGATCCTGAAGAAGGCCCAGGACGCCGTCAGCGAGCAGCTCGGCCTGCCCGCCGGCTCCAAGCCGTTCGACCTCGTCTTCCACGGCGGCTCCGGATCGACCGCCGAGGAGATCGGCGCCGCGGTGGACTTCGGCGTGATCAAGATGAACGTCGACACCGACACGCAGTACGCCTTCACCCGCCCCATCGCCGGCCACATGCTCGCCAACTACGACGGCGTCCTCAAGGTCGACGGCGAGGTCGGCAACAAGAAGCTCTACGACCCCCGCGCCTGGGGCAAGGCCGGCGAGGCCGGCATGTCCGCGCGCGTCGTCGAGGCCTGCGAGCACCTGCGGAGCACCGGGCACTCGGTGGGCTGACCTCCGCGCCAAGGCGCTACAGCGAGGACCAGCTGGGGCTCCGTGACCAGGTACGACGAGAAGGCCGCCGCCCGCGACCTGGCAGTTCACCTCACGATGCAAATCGAGCACCTGATGAGCCACACCACCCGTGAGGGCGTCGGCGGCAGTCGCGCGGAGAGAGGCGTGAAGCACCACCTGACCCGCCTGGGACTCCTCAACACCGTGGGCGTCAACGGCATGACGGTGACCGGGCCGGGTCACACGGCTGTCGACCTCGGCCGTGAGCACGGATTCGACACGGGGGTGATCGCCTGCGACCACGTGTTGCACGCAGGCAGGAAGTCCGGCCTGGTCAAGGATGACCTGCGCGCGGTGGCGGCCACCATGTGTTGCTGGCCAGGCATCACCGCCACACCTGGCGTCGTCAACTAGCAGATGCGCGAGCGGGACGGGCGGGGCGACTCAGGCGGGGGCGGTCGCCCGGTGGGCGCCGCCGGGGGCGCGGGTGGATTTCTCGGCGGCGGCTCTCATCTGGTGCGACGGGCGGGCGAAGTTGAGCGCGGCGACCAGGCCGATCAGGAGGATGCCGGCCGGGAGCAGCATCGCCTGCGACATGGCGTGCGCGAACGGGGCGAGCACCTGATCGGGCAGGTTGCCGCCGCCGGCATCGCTGGGCGAGAAGTCCAGGCCTTGGGCGGCGAGGCGGGAGTCCATCAGCACGGCGATCGCGGCCGAGCCGAGGACCGCGCCGACCTGGCGGGTGGCGTTGTAGACGCCGGCGCCGGCGCCCGCCTGGTGCATCGGCAGGTTGCGCGTGGCGGTGGCCGAGGTCGGCGCCCAGACGAACGCGTTGCCGATCCCGAGCAGCACCATGGGCAGCAGGATCTCCCAGGTCGCGGAGTCGGCCGTCATCACCCGGCTGAGCCAGATCAGCGACCCGGCCGCGCAGGCGAAGCCGAACGAGGTGATCAGCCGCGGGTGTGCCGCGTCGGTCAGCTTGCCCACCCAGGGCGCGAGCAGGATCGACATCAGCGCCATCGGGACCAGCAGCAGCGCCGAGCCGGTCGGGGAGAGCCCGCGGACCAGCTGGGCGTAGAGGAAGATCGGGAACGCCATCGCCGTGATCGCGCACCCCATCGCCGAGATCGCCACGTTGGCAAGGCTGAAGTTGCGATCACGGAACAGCGAGAGCGGGACCAGCGGCTCCTGCTTGTTGCGAGCCTGCCACAGGACGAAGGCCGCGAAGACCGCGATGCCGCCGACGATCAGCGCGGGCACCGAGATGATGCCGGTGATCGTGCCCCAGTCGTACTGGTGGCCCTCCTGGATGCCGAACACGAGCATGAACATCGCCGCGCCGGACAGTGCCACCCCGAGCCAGTCGAAGCGGTGGTTGTTGGTTGGCAGCGACGGGACCAGCCGCCAGGCGAGAGCGAAGCCGATGATCCCGACCGGGATGTTGATGAAGAAGATCCACTCCCAGCCGAGCGCGTCGACGAGGAAGCCACCGAGCACCGGGCCGACCAGGGTGGCCACGCCGGCCGTCGCGCCCCACAGGGCCATGGCCTGGCCACGCCGCTCGGCGGGGAAGATCCGCGTGATGATCGCCATCGTCTGGGGCGTGATCATGGCGGCGCCCAGCCCCTGGAACACGCGGGCCACGATCAGGCCCTCGACGGTGCCGGTCAGGCCGCACCACAGCGAGGAGAGCGTGAACACGGTCAGACCGAGCAGGTAGAGGTTCTTGGGCCCGTAGCGGTCGCCGAGCCGGCCGGTGATCAGCACCGGCACCGCGTAGGCCAGCAGGTAGGCGCTGGTCACCCAGACCACGGAGTTCACGTCGGCCTGCAGGTCCTCGATGATCGACGGCGTCGCCACCGAGACGATCGTGGAGTCCACCAGGATCATGAAGAAGCCGAGGCACAGGGCGAACAGCGCAGGCCACGGACTGACCTCGTCCGGAGTCGCGCGTGAGTCGGTGGGAGTGGGGGTCGTCTGCGCCATGACTGCACCCAACACCCGAGCGCCGACAATCCTTCCGGGATCCTGGCGTCGCGGGGGAGCCAGCCCGGCATGGCACGATCAGGGCATGAGTGACTCCCCCCTCGGCCGCGACCTGATCGCCGGCCCGCCCCCTACCCTGCTCCCGGAGGACCCCGCGGCCGGTGAGATCGCCTCGGGTGCCCAGGCGGAGGACGTCGTACGCCACCACCCCGAGTCGCCGATCGCCTGGGCCACCCTGGCCGAGCAGGCGCTGGCCGACGCGGACGTGGACGACGTGACCGCCTACGCCTACGCCCGGGTCGGCTACCACCGCAGCCTCGACTCGCTGCGCCGCAACGGCTGGAAGGGCCACGGCCCGGTGCCGTGGGAGCACGAGCCGAACCGCGGCTTCCTGCGCTCCCTGGCCGCGCTGGCGCTCGCGGCCGGCCGGATCGGCGAGTACCACGAGGCCGATCGTTGCGACCAGTTCCTGCGCGACTCCAGCCCCGAGGGACACGCGGAGCTCACCTGATGCCCTGTCCACGAGGACGGAGAGGTGAGACCTGCGTCACATCGGTCTAGAGTCCGGTGCCATGGCAGATCTCAACCGCTCGGGCGGACCTGAAGTTCCTTCCACCAACAAGACCCTGATCGCCGTCGCAGGAGTCCTCCTCGCGATCCCGATCGTGGCGCTGCTCTGGGTGAGCAGCTATGCGCGGGAGACCCCCCGGCTGTGGGGGTTCCCGTTCTTCTTCTGGTACCAGTTCCTCTGGGTGTTCATCTGCGCCGGCTGCACGTACGCCGCACACCGCCTCGTCCTGGCCGCCCGCCCGCCGGAGGCCGGCTCCCGCGGTGACCAGGAGGTCGACCGATGAGCGCCCTCGTCCCCCTGGCCGCCCGCACCGAGGTCGACTGGGTGGCGCTCAGCGTGCTGATCGTGCTGTTCGTCGTCGTCACCGTGCTCGGCTTCATGGCCAGCCGCTTCAAGCGCGGCGACACCCTCGACTCCCTCGACGAGTGGGGTCTGGGCGGCCGCAAGTTCGGCACCTGGGTCACGTGGTTCCTGCTCGGCGGCGACCTCTACACGGCGTACACGTTCGTGGCGGTGCCGGCGGCGATGTTCGCGATGGGCTCGGTGGCCGGGTTCTTCGCGGTGCCCTACACGATCATCCTCTACCCGATCATCTTCATCTTCATGGCGCGGCTGTGGTCGGTCAGCCACCGGCACGGCTACGTGACGACCGCCGACTTCGTCCGTGGGCGCTACGACTCGCGCATCCTCTCGCTCGCCGTCGCCCTGACCGGGTTCGTGGCGACGATGCCCTACATCGCCCTGCAGCTGGTGGGCATCCAGGCGGTGCTCGACGTGGTCGGCCTCGGTGGCGGCGGCAACTGGTTCGCCAAGGACGCCCCGCTGCTGATCGCGTTCGTGCTGCTGGCGGCCTACACCTACACGTCGGGCCTGCGGGCGCCGGCGGTGATCGCGTTCGTCAAGGACGCCCTGATCTACCTGGTGATCATCGTCGCGGTCATCTACCTGCCGACGCAGATCGACGGCGGCTGGGAGGGCATCTTCGGCGCCGCCAAGGAGAAGATGGCCGCGACCAGCGAGGCCACCGGCAAGCCCACCGGCTCGTTCATCCCGGTCAGCGGGCAGATGTGGGCCTACGCGACCCTGGCGCTCGGCTCGGCGATGGCGCTGTTCATGTACCCGCACTCGGTCACCGCGACCCTGTCCTCCGACAGCCGCAAGACGATCCGTCGCAACGCCTCGATCCTGCCGGCGTATTCCTTCGTGCTGGGGCTGCTCGCGCTGCTCGGCTGGGTCGCGATCGCGGCCGGCACCCAGCCGATCGGGGTGGACGGCAAGCCCAACCCGCAGCTGGTCATCCCGCAGCTGTTCGAGGACTCCTTCGCCAGCTGGTTCGCCGGGGTCGCGTTCGCGGCGGTGGCCATCGGAGCGCTGGTGCCGGCTGCGATCATGTCGATCGCAGCGGCCAACACCTTCACCCGCAACATCTACCAGGAGTGGATCAACCCGAAGGCGACGCACGCCCAGGAGGCGAAGATCTCCAAGATCGCCTCCCTGGTCGTCAAGGGCTTCGCGCTGGTCTTCGTGCTGACGATGGACAAGCAGAACGCGATCAACTTCCAGCTGCTCGGTGGCATCTGGATCCTGCAGACGTTCCCGGTCATCGTGTTCAGCCTCTACACCCGCTGGTTCCACAAGTGGGCGCTCCTGGCCGGCTGGGCCGTGGGCATGGTCTACGGCACCGTGGCGGCGTACAAGGTCGTCAACCCGGTCACCGGCAAGCACTTCGGCGGCTCCCTGGCGGAGATCCCCGGCTTCGGGGACATGGGGTACGTCGCGATGACCGCCTTCGCGATCAACCTCGTCGTCACGGTGGTGCTCACGATCGCGCTGAACGCCGCGAAGGTCTCCAACGGCTCCGACGAGACCCGCGCCGGCGACTACTTCGCCGACGCCGGCGACCCGCGCGTGGAGAAGGACAAGGCGGTGCGTGAGCAGACCGGCGGGCAGGAGGCGCTGCCGGAGTAGTCCCTAGCCGGCCGGGACGATCATCGACCAGGCGCCCGGCTCGAGGTGCCAGGAGCGACGGCGTTCCGGCCCGCTGATCTCGCCGTCGGCGGCGAGGAAGAAGTCCTCGCCCGACACGGTGACCTGGCGGGCACGCAGGCTGACCACGTCGTCGCGCTCCTCGTGGTCCCCGTTGCGCAGCTGCCACACGTAGGCCAGCCGCTCGATCGGACCGGTCGCGAAGGACACCATCACGTCGAGCATGCCGTCCTCCGGCTCGGCCTCCGGGGTGAGCTCGGTGCCGCCGCCGACGCTGGTGCCGTTGCCGATCGCGATCATCAAGATGTGCTGGTCCATGTCGGAGACGACCTCGCCGTCCGCCTCGATGCGCAGCCGCACGAACGGAGGGCGTACGGCGGCCATGGCGGCCCCGATCGGGTAGCCGAGGATGCCGAAGCCGTAGGGACCGAGGCGGTTCTTCCACCGGTGGCCGCGACGGCTGGCCTGCGCGCTCGCGCCGGCGTGCACGCTGTTGACCACCACGCCACCGAGCTCGTCGACGATCAGGTCCATCTTGCGGGGTCTCCCGCTCACCAGCGCCGCCGCGGCCTCCCCCGGGTCGAGCGGGATGCCGAGGGTGCGGGCGAAGTCGTTGCCGGTGCCCAGCGGGATCAGGCCGAGCGTGCGCTTGTCCAGCTCGTGGCGACGGTGCAGGGCCGAGACGACCGCGTGCAGGCTGCCGTCCCCACCGGCCACCACGATGGACCGGCAGCCCGCGCGGTGCAGCACGCCGTCCAGCTCGCCGGGGTTGCTCGTCGAGGCGACCTCGACGTCGGCGTCCTCCCGCAGCACCCCGAGGGCGACCTCGAGGCCCTCGTCGCGACCGCCACCGGCGTCGGCATTGGTGATGAGCAGCAGGGGATCCACGGGGACACCCTAGAGCGAGAGCGGTGACGCCGGACCAAGCCCACAGATGTTGGATCCGGACGTTCGCACGGCAGGGATTTGCGCTCCGAGCCAACAAATGTGGGGCCGGGCGGGCGCTCGATCCCGTTGCCGGAATGGTCGTGCGGCCCCGCTCTTGGTAGCGTGTGGTCGCAATGAGCCCGGTGCCTTTGCGCCCGGGCTCTCGTTCCGCCCGGGTCAGGCCCGGCCGATGACGTCGACACCCTGATGGAGGGGTGCACATGCCAGCGATAGTCGTGCTCGGAGCCCAGTGGGGTGACGAGGGCAAGGGCAAGGCGACCGACCAGCTGACCACCGAGGACTCGATCGACTTCTGCGTCCGCACGAGTGGGGGCCACAACGCCGGTCACACCATCGTGGTCAACGGCGAGAAGTTCGCGACCCACCTGTTGCCCAGCGGCATCCTGACCCCCGACTGCACCTCGGTCATCGCCAACGGGGTGGTCGTCTCCCCGGAGGCCCTCTTCCGCGAGCTCGACGCGCTGGAGGCGCGCAACGTCGACATGGGCCGGCTCGT
>JAOPYC010000038.1 GCA_025964795.1 Marmoricola sp. | reverse complement strand
CAACCTTGCCAAGGTTGAGGTCGCGAGTTCGAGTCTCGTCGTCCGCTCGGAGAAGCCGAAGCCTCCACGGTGGGTTGGCCGAGAGGCGAGGCAACGGACTGCAAATCCGTCTACACGGGTTCAAATCCCGTACCCACCTCAACTCAATATCTAGGGCGATTGGCGCAGTGGTAGCGCGCTTCCTTGACACGGAAGAGGTCACTGGTTCAAACCCAGTATCGCCCACCAGCAACCGCAGGTCAGAGGCCCTTTCGAGGGCCTCTTTCCGTATCCCGTGCGGGATACGTATTGCCAACCGCACCCTGCTGCCGGCCAGCATCATCGGGCTCTGCCATTGGCTGTTCGCCGACCTCGAGCCGGATGAAACCGGGTGGTTCGTCGCGCGCATGGCGGACGGTGACGGGCTTGCCGCTGAGGATCCGATCTCGGCGCTCAGGACAGAATCGTCAAGATGCATGTCGGGGGCGGTCGAGTCAACGAGACCAGGCTCTGGCGCTCGTCATCATGGCCTGGAACGCGCGACGCGCCGGAGAGACGCGATCCAAACCAACTCGCTGATGATCGGCGGTGGTGTGTACCCAGTCGCCATCGAGACCTTGACCAGAGCGAGAAGCGCGTCCAGCGCCTCACCCGGGCTCGTCGGCCTCATGGGTCGCCGGTCCGAGTGACTCGGACGGCCCTGGGTATTGGCACTAGATGACACCCACACCGCAGGAACCCAGTGACGACCCGAACGTGCAACCAGACGAACTTCCCGAGGGAGACCCCAGCCGACCCCACGGCGACCCGGTGGCACCGGACCCTGCCCAGGTCCCAGGGACCGAGGAGCCGGGGTCGCCGGCTGACGCTCAAAACTTCCCCCCGGTCGACCCCGAAGCCGAGCCAGGCCAGATGCCCGAATCGACCAGACTGGACATCGGCGCCTGAGGTAGTCACCCGCCTCTGAGTGGCCGACCTCGAGTCAGAACCGTCAGAGGGAGCCTCGAGCACCTCACCAAGCGGCCGTGTTGACGCGCCCTGCCAGTCGACTCTGCCTGTGCAGACGGGACCCTCGTCGACACTCCCGATCGATCCCACAGCGCGAGCGTCTCGAGCCGTCTCGGCGGGTGTTCTCCGGGGGCCACGCCGACTAGTGGGCCTCGTCACCGGGCGAGTCGTGAGATCCCCCTGTACAGGGGTCGTCGCACCGACAAGGATCATCGCCGGAGAGGTTCTCGGCTGTCTCCGACCCCTTGCCTCCGAGGATCCAAGGCCACCCGCAGCGTTCCTCCAAACTGCTGCGGGTGGCCCTCCACCCCGGCCCTCGGCAAGGACCGCGCCACAGGCACGCACTCCGAGAGCAGGACAGGCAGGCCGCCACGATGACCGACAGACCCGCCGGCTGGTACCGCGACCCCCAGAGTCCTGGCGAGCACCGCTACTGGGACGGCGCGAGCTGGGTCGACATGCCCGTCGAGCCCGAGACCAGCCCGTAGACGCTCCCCCGTAGGGGTCCGCGGGCAGGCCGTCGGCCCGACCGGGAGCCAAGGCTCCCTTCTTTTCTGTGTGAGAGCCTGCGCGGCCTGGGTACCGGTCAGACGTGTTGATCGACACGGCTCGAGGAGGAGTCTTGGCGCGCCGCATCTCGGCGAGGCAGTCGAACCCATGACCGACCTTGCGGACCGGCGTCCTGACTCGCTGCTGCGCCACGTGGTGTGGGGTCCATGCCCCGGGTGCGGCGGGTGGCAGGTCGGCGTGGCCGAGGACCTCCTCGGCGGGGCCACTGACCCGCTCCCCGCGTGGTCCGTCTCCCTGGTCGACGACGCCTTTCGCGACCATGCGCGGGTCGAGTGCCCGGGTCTCGCCGAGCTCATCGCCGTACGCGGGATGCGCGCCAAGCCCCCGCCCCGGGTGTACGTCGATCCCGGACGCTAGGCCGTCGTCGGCACGGGCCACTCGCTGGGGCGGCCGAGGGTGCGGGTCTCGCGCGTGCCCAGGATGGGTACGACGGCCAGGGCCAGCACCACGACCCCGACGATCGTGGCCACGGTCCCGCTGACCTCGGCGAGCAGCAGGCCGGCGATCAAGGGGGCCAGCGGGGTGGCGCCGTTGGCCACGAGACCGGCCGCGCTGAACATCCGGCCCTGCAGCCGCTCCGGGACGATGGCCGTGCTGTAGCCGCTGATGCCGGAGTTGGTGGCGGGGAACAGCAGGGCCGAGGCGCCGTACCAGAGCCCGATGAGGACGACGTTGGTCGTGAAGGCCGTGCCCAGCAGGGCTGCCGCGGCCACCAGTCCGGTGACGACGGTCATCCACCCGGTCGGCGCCCGGCGGACGATGGTCGGCGCCAGCACCGCACCCGCGAGGCCCGCGACCGCGGCGATGGTGCTGATCGTGCCGATCGCGACCGGGGCCACCCCGGCCTGCACCAGCCTCAGGGTGATCACCACCGTGAGGTACATGCTCGCGAGGTTGTTCAGCGCCGCCCAGCTCATCATCGCGCGCATCACTGGGCTCGCCCACAGGAAGCGCAGGCCCTCGAGGAGGCTGCGGCCCATCGGCACTCGCTCGGCCGGCTGCTCGGGTGCCGGGAGCGGGTGCCGCACCCGGTTCACGGCCAGCGCCGCAACCACGAAGCTGAGCGCGTCGACGACGAAGGGCAGCGGACGGGCGAGGGAGTAGAGCGCGCCGCCCACCGGGGGTCCGGCGAGCTCGGCGGCGTGGTGCCGCGCCTGGCTCTGCGCCAGGGCCTCTGGCAGCTCCTCACGGGGTACGACGGCCCGGATGGCGGCCCCGTTGGCCGGGCCCACGAAGGCCTCGGCAGCGCCGGAGACGACGCCGAGCGCGACCATCGAGGCGATGGTGAGGGTGTCGGTGAGGGCCAGCAGCGCGAGCACCCCGAAGCTCGCCGCCCCGGCCAGGTTGGCCAGGAGCAGCACCCGTCGTCGGGAGCTCCGGTCCACCACCACGCCCGCGGGGAGCGAGGCCACCAGGCTGCCGACCAGCACCCCGGCGGTGGCCAGCCCGGCCGCCCGCGTGGAGCCGGAGATGGCGTAGCCCACGAGCGGGAACACCAGGGTGCTCATCGAGCTCCCGAGCTCCGAGGCCGCCTGACCCGACCAGAGCCACATGAAGTCGCGGTTCCTGCGCATCGGCACGACCCACGAGATGCCACGCATCCGGTGATCCTAGGGCGGGGGCCTCAGTCCGGGCGTGAGCGACTCCTCGATGATGCGCTCGGCGACCCTACGGACCTTCTGGTGGGAGTCCGTGGACCCCTGGACCAGCATCTCGAAGGCGGCGTCGCGGCTCAGGTCGTGCTCGGCCATGAGTACGCCGAGGGCCTGGCCGATCACGTCGTGCGGTCCGAGGAGCTCGATGATGTTCTCGTCGTGCTTGTCCACGGACATGTGCAGACCCCCGTCTCTGCAACTGGTTGTCCCTGGCGCTACCGGGGTCCGGGGCAGACGTCCACTGAACCACGGGACGGGCCGCCGCCCTAGCCGCAGCCGGAGTGGGTCACTCGCCGCTGGCCCAGATGCTGGTCATGAGTGAGGTCACAGTGACCTGCGCCGGCGCCGGTCGTTGAAACATCATCGAGACAGCCCATCTCGAGTTGTGGGGGGAACATGCAGGACATGTACGGCCAACCCCGGGGTTGGTACCGAGACCCGGTTCAACCGAACCGGCACCGGTTCTGGAGCGGCCGAGGCTGGATCGGCCCGGTCGGGGAGAACCTCGAGCTGTGGTGCCGCGTGCTCGAGCCGTTCGGCGACGGGAGCCGCGCCACTCAGGCTGAGTGACGCCCCGGCGCGCGACGCGTGGGCTCCCAGGAGTCCGTCGCCTGCCGGGGCAGCATCAGTCCCTTGGCCTCGGAGGCGTGCCGGCCGAGCGCGTCCGCGGCGAAGCGGGCGGCGTACTCCTGCTGGGTCATCACCTGGGCGGCGATCGGCTCCGCGCCCGTGGCCGCCCGGGCGAGGCCCGCTGCCTTGGCGCACGCGTGGGCCAGCCCGGTGGCCGCGAAGGTCATCTCGACCTCCACCCAGCCCCGCGACGAGGTGCCCAGGACGGGACGGTAGTCGGCCAGCGTCTTCATGGCCTTCTCGACGTCGACCTGGCGGATGGACTGCACCTCCACCGCTGCGACGTACATCATCCGCATCTGAGTTTCTCCCTCTTCTGCGGCAATACTGGGGGGACGGCTCCGCGGCGCCAACACGCCCGCCAACTGGCGGACGCGTGAACTAGACCGAAATACGGAACTCCCGCCGAAGAAGTTCTTGTTTTGCGTGCACAGACCCGCAAACCTGCCAATGGCTCCAAAACGGACCCGCTCGGGACAGGACTAGACCGAAAACGCGAACGCCCTTTCCCGGGTCTGGAAAGCGATATACCTGCCTCTAAGCCCGCTCGCCCACCGACCGACCCCCCGCGTAGGTCGGGCGAGCGGGCCCTGGCCTGCCCGCACAACGGTCCGTGGCCCAGGACTATGCAGGCACGCCAGCCGGGAGTAGCCTCCGAGCAAGTGCCGGGGGGTCGACGTGGGTTCGGGGACGCTCTGCGTCCGTGAAGCCTGATGAGCGCCCGGACCTCCATCTGCCGCAAGGCGGATGGAGGTCCTCCACTTTCCTCAGGCGGTTCCCGCCGGAGTCGTCGCCTCGTCCTCGCGCTGGTCGGCCTTGATCTCGCGGAAGTTCAGGAAGCTGTAGACCACCATCGCGCCGGCGAGGATCCCCGACCCGATCAGCGTCGCCCCGGTCCCCCAGCCACCCATCAGCCAGTACGTGTCGTCCAGCGGCCACCACGACGGCGCTGCGGGGCTGATGCCCCAGTAGATGCCGGCGCCCACCAGCCAGCCCACGCCCAGGAGCGAGAGGATGATGCGGGGCCACGTCCGGACGCTGTCGGCCGCCGTGCGCAGCGCCGCCTTCTTGACGGGCTCAAGCCGGCGCTCGGCCCACTCGTACTGCGTCGCGAGCAGGGCCACGCCGGCGAACAGCGCCAGCAGGCCGGGGCCGGGCAGGACCAGGGCGGCGATGCCGACGAGCACGAGGATCCAGCCGAGTCCCTCGACCGCGATGCGCTTCGCCGTGCTCCTCACAAGGGTCCCCCTGGGTCGGTGCCGACCGAGCGGGCGGCACGGCCCATGCTACGAGGCGGTGCGGAGGGCGGCACGGTGTCGCTCACTCCTCCTCGTCGGAGCCGGCCTCGTTGTGGGTCCCGGGACGTGGTGCCCAGGGCAGCTCCCTGGCCGGGCGTACGACGATCAGCTCGTCGCCGCGCGCCAGCAGGGTCACGGTCGGGTCGAAGTAGCGGTAGACCTTCTCGTCGCGCACGACGGCGATCACCTGGTCGGGCAGCGACTGCGGGGCCTTGCCCACCTCGTTGACGAGCAGGTCTCGCTGGGCCACCTCGAGGCCCTCGCCGTAGGTGAGCAGGTCCTCCATCACCGAGCCGAGGTTGGGCGAGAACGACGCGAGGCCGAGCAGCCGGCCGACGGCGTCGGAGGAGGTGATCACCGAGTCGGCGCCGCTCTGCCGCACGAGCGGGACGTTGTCCCCCTCCCGCACCGCCGCGACGATGTAGGCGTCCGGGTTGAGCTGGCGCACGGTCAGCGTGGCCAGCACCGTGGTGTCGTCGCGGGCCGTGGTGATGATGACCTGGCGGGCGCTCTCCACGTGGGCCCGGCGCAGCACCTCGCGACGGGTGGCGTCGCCGGTGACGATGGCGAGCCCGTCAGCGTGCGCCTCCTCCTGGGCGACGGACCCGGGGTCGACGACGACCACCGAGTCGCGGGAGGTGCCGTTGCTCACCAGCGTGTCCACGGCGCTGCGCCCCTTGGTGCCGTAACCGATCACGACGACGTGCTGGTCCATGTGCTTCCTCCACCGGGCGACCCGGAACATCTCCCGCCCCTGCGAGGCGAGTACTTCGAGCGTGGTCCCGATCAGCAGCACCAGGAACGCGATGCGGAGCGGGGTGATGGCGAACGCGTTGATCAGCCGTGCGCCCTGCGAGAAGGGAGCGATGTCGCCGTAGCCCGTCGTGCTCAGGGTGACGGTCGTGTAGTAGATCGCGTCGCTGAGGTCGACCGTCCCGTTGGGGTGGCCGGGGCGGATGTCGGTCCCGTCGCGGTAGCCGTCCCGGTCGAAGTAGACGAGCAGCACGGTGAACACCAGCAGCGCGAGCGCCATCAGCAGGCGTCGGGTCAGCTCCCACCACGGCGAGCGCGTGGTGGCCGGGAGCTTCAGCAGGCCGGTGAATCCCCGCGCGGTCGAGTCGTCGGGCACAGGGGCCTCAGTCGACCACGTCGCCGATGATGACGACCTGTGACTGGGACTTCCCGTTGAGCTCACCGGTCGACCTGATCGAGTAGAAGCTGAAGTCGTCACCCTTGCTCGGCGTCCGCGAGCTGGGGCTGCGCAGCGTCCCGCAGAGCTTGCCGGTCGCGTCGGCGCCGTCCTTGTCCTTGATCACGTCGCCCTTCAGGCACAGGCGCGAGGTGCTCTGGTCGAAGCTGACGACCTGAGCGGTCGAGCGGCCGGCGGAGTCGTGGTTGAGCACGGAGCCGACGAGGATGCCGGCCACCACACACAAGGCGCCGCCGGCCAGGAACACCGGCGTCGGCAGGGTCACGTTTCCCACGGCTGAAGCATGTCACGCAGGTGGAGCGCTAGCCGGCAGCGACCCTCAGTAGCGGTCGAAGGGGCTTGCGACGGTCGGCCTTGCCGAGCGTCGACTCGACGGTGACGGGCCCGTCCGACCAGCGGTGCAAGCTGACCCACTCCCCCGGCTCGGGCACCCGGGACCGGTCGCGGGCGATGGCACCGAGCATCCGGGCGCCGTACGACGCACGCACCGGTCCCTCGTCGGTGAGGACGACCAGCACGCCGATCTCGCGGGCGAGGACGCAGCCCACCTCGAGGTCGGGGCGGGCGGCTCGTGCCGCCGTCAAGGGAGGACTCCCGTCATCCCCGCAATCTACGTCGCGCACCGCCACGCCGCACCGGGTTATCGCTCCGCAGACCCTTCCTCGGCCGGGTCGTGGCGCGCGGCGGAGCGCTCGTCCTCCCGGTCGGCGCTCTCCAGCGAGGACCGCCACGGGAGCACGTTCTCCAGCTTCAGCCGCTTGAGGCGCTCCAGCCTGGCCGAGGTGAGCTCCTTCTGCGGCCACACCTGGTCGAAGGCCGCGTTCAGCGCCGCCCCGATGAGCACCGCCATCGACAGCAGGTAGAGCCAGAGCAGCACCGCGATGGGAGCGGCGAGCGGGCCGTAGATCGAGGTGCTGCCCTGCGCCGTACCGACCAGGACGAAGCGCAGCAGGGCCGACCCGAACACCCAGCAGAACATGGTGAACACGGCTCCGGGCAGGTTGTAGCGCCAGGCCGTCCGCACCGGCACGGACACGTGGTAGAGCGTGGCCAGGAAGCAGACGCCCAGGAGCAGGACGATCGGCCAGTAGAGCCGGATCAGCCCGGACAGCTGGTCGGGCAGCCACTTCGCGACCAGCGTGGGCCCGGCCACGACGAGCGGCACGGTCACGACGCCGGTGATCATCCCGAGCACGTAGAGCAGGAAGGACAGCGCGCGGGTCGCGATGATGCCCCGCTGGCCGCCGAGGCCGTACATGATGGTGATGGTGTCCACCATCACGTTGAGCGCGCGGGAGCCCGACCAGAGCGCCAGCACGAAGCCGATCGACACGACGTCGTAGCGGCCGCCGCCGTTGAGCACCTCGTTGAGGGTCGGCTTGATGATGCTGTTCACGGTCTGGGGCGTGAGGGCCTGGCCGGCGAGGGACAGGACGGTGTCTCGAACCTCGTCGATCTGGCTGTCGCTGAACTGGGCGAAGATGTAGCCGATCGACCCCGCCAGCGCGAAGATCAGCGGCGGCAGCGACAGCACGGCGAAGAACGCGGCCTCGGCGGCCAGCCCCGTGACGCGGTTGCGCATGCAGGTGCCGACGGTCGAGGCGACCAGACGCCACAGCGTGCTGCGCACGGTCACCCAGGAAACTGACCGCACAGCCGCCAACGCACCGCGGTCGACTGCCATGGCAACTACCGTAAGGCCATGAGCATGTTTGATCCCGGCGACAACCGGGTCGCCCGCAACCAGTCTCCGCCGCTCGTCGGCCACA
Organism: Marmoricola sp.; assembly: GCA_025964795.1. Lineage (GTDB taxonomy): Bacteria > Actinomycetota > Actinomycetes > Propionibacteriales > Nocardioidaceae > Marmoricola. Next base: position 17,307 of record JAOPYC010000038.1, on the reverse strand, counting down.
ACACCGTCACCTCCGACGCCGCGCTCGTCGAGGCCGTCACCCGGCACGCCTCGATCGAGGTGGTCGACGACCTCGCCGCCCTGGGCGCCGAGGCCGGCTCCGCGGAGGCCCGCGAGCACGGGATGCTCGCCAACGAGTTCCACCCGGAGCTGGTCCCGTTCGACCGCTACGGCAACCGGGTCGACGAGGTCCGCTTCCACCCCTCCTGGCACTGGCTGATGGAGCGCGGCGTGGGCCACGGCCTGCAGGCGGCGCCGTGGGAGTCCGACCACCCGCACGCGCACCTGCGCCGGGCCGCCGGGTTCTTCGCCTGGTCCCAGACCGAGCCGGGCCACGGGTGCCCGATCTCCATGACGTACGCCGCGATCCCGGCGCTGCGCGTCGACGACGCGATCGCCAAGGAGTGGACGCCCAAGCTGGCGGCGCCGTCCTACGACTTCGGGCTGCGGCCGCTGGCGGAGAAGAGCGGCGCCCTGGCCGGCATGGGGATGACCGAGAAGCAGGGCGGGTCCGACGTACGCGCCAACGAGACGGAGGCGCGGGCCACCTCGGTCGAGGGTGAGTACACCCTCCACGGCCACAAGTGGTTCACCTCCGCCCCGATGAACGACGTCTTCCTCGTCCTGGCCAAGGCCACTGGCGGCCTGTCGTGCTTCCTGGTGCCGCGGGTGCTGCCCTCAGGCGAGCGCAACCGCCTCGACGTCGTACGACTCAAGGACAAGCTGGGCAACCGCTCCAACGCCTCCTCGGAGCTGGAGTTCCACGGGACGTGGGCGCAGCGGCTCGGCGACGAGGGACGGGGTGTCCGCACGATCATCGAGATGGTCGCCGCGACCCGGCTCGACTGTGTGCTGGGCTCGGCCTCGCTGATGCGGCACGCACTGGCCGAGGCGTCGTGGCACGTGGCCCACCGCTCGGCCTTCGGCGGCCTGCTCGGCGACAAGCCGCTGATGCAGAACGTGGTCGCGGATCTGGCGGTCGAGTCCGAGGCCGCGACGATGCTGGCCATGCGACTCGCGGCCGCGGTCGACGACCGCACCGACCCGCACGAGGCCGCGCTGCGCCGGATCGCCCTGCCGCTCGCGAAGTTCTGGGTGTGCAAGCGGACGCCGATGATGGTGGCGGAGGCGCTGGAGTGCCTGGGCGGCAACGGCTACGTCGAGGAGTCCGGCATGCCGCTGCTCTTCCGGGAGTCGCCGCTGAACTCGATCTGGGAGGGCTCCGGCAACGTCAACGCCCTCGACGTGCTGCGCGCGCTGAGCCGCGAGCCGGAAGTGCTGGCCGCCTGGCTCACCGAGGTGGGGCTGGCCCAGGGCGAGGACCCGCGCCTGGACCGCGCCATCGAGGGCGTGCTGACGATGCTGGCCGACACCACGACCCTCGAGGTCTCCGCCCGGCGGCTGGCCGGCCAGATGGCCGCCTGCCTGCAGGCCTCGCTGCTCGTGCGCTTCGCCCCGTCGGCGATCTCGGACGCCTTCTGCGCCACCCGGCTCGGCGGCGACTACAACGGCACGCTCGGCACGCTCCCGGTCGGCACGGACCTGCGGTCGATCGTGGAGCGGACGACGCCGGTCATTGCTGGCTGAGCGCCGCGGAGACGACCTCCCGCGCCTCGGCCTGGACCTCGGCGAGGTGGTCGGGGCCCTTGAAGGACTCGGCGTAGATCTTGTAGACGTCCTCGGTGCCCGAGGGCCGCGCGGCGAACCAGGCGGACTCCGTGGTGACCTTGAGGCCGCCGATCTTGGCGCCGTTGCCCGGGGCCTTGGTGAGCTTGTCGACGATCGGCTCGCCGGCCAGCTCGGTGGCGGTCACGTCGTCGGGCGAGAGGGCCGCGAGCTTGGCCTTCTGGGCGCGGTCGGCGGGCGCGTCGACGCGGGCGTACGCCGGCTCACCGTGCTCCTCGACGAGGTCGGCGTAGTGCTCGCTCGGCGTACGACCGGTCACGGCGAGGATCTCCGAGGCCAGCAGCGCGAGCAGCAGGCCGTCCTTGTCGGTGGTCCACGTCGAGCCGTCGAGGCGCAGGAACGACGCACCCGCAGACTCCTCGCCACCGAAGCCGAAGGACCCGTCGATCAGGCCCGGCACGAACCACTTGAAGCCGACCGGGACCTCCACCATCGGCTTCCCCAGGGAGGCCGCCACCCGGTCGATCATCGACGACGAGACGAGGGTCTTGCCGATCCGGGCCGACGACGGCCAGTCCGGCCGCGCTCCCCCGAACAGGTAGCCGATCGCCACGGCGAGGAAGTGGTTGGGGTTCATCAGCCCGGCGTCCGGGGTGACGACGCCGTGCCGGTCGGAGTCGGCGTCGTTCCCGGTGGCGATGTCGTAGTCGTCCTTGCGGCCGATCAGCGAGGCCATCGCCGAGGGCGAGGAGCAGTCCATCCGGATCTTCTCGTCCCAGTCGAGCGTCATGAACCGCCAGGTGGGGTCGACGAGCGGGTTCACCACGGTCAGGTCGAGGTGGTGCCGGTCGGCGATCTCCCCCCAGTAGGCGACGCTGGCTCCGCCCAGCGGGTCCGCGCCGATCCGCACGCCGGCCTCGCGGATCCGGTCGATGTCCAGGACGTTGGGAAGGTCGTCGACGTAGGTCCCCAGGAAGTCATACGAACCGGCGGCTGCGCGCGCCTTCTCGTATGACGTCCGGCGCACCTCGGTGAGGCCGCCGCGGATCAGCTCGTTGGCCCGCTTCGCGATCACGCTGGTGGCGTCGGTGTCGGCCGGGCCGCCGTGCGGGGGGTTGTACTTGAAGCCGCCGTCGCTCGGCGGGTTGTGCGACGGCGTCACCACGATCCCGTCGGCGAGGCCCGAGCCGGTGTTCAGGTCCTTGCCCCGGTTGGCGCGCAGGATGGCGTGCGAGACGGCCGGGGTGGGCGTGTAGCCGTCGCGGTCGTCCACGAGGACGGTCACGTCGTTGCCGACGAGCACCTCCAGCGCGGTGGCCCACGCCGGTTCGGAGAGGCCGTGGGTGTCGCGCCCGATGAACAGCGGCCCGTCGTACCCCTGGTCGCGGCGGTAGTCGCAGATCGCCTGGGTGGTAGCGAGGATGTGGTGCTCGTTGAAGGACGTCTTCAGGCTCGAGCCGCGGTGCCCGCTCGTGCCGAAGGCGACCTGCTGGTCGACGTCGTCCGGGTCTGGGATCCCGGTGTAGTAGGAGGTGACCAGGTGCGGGACGTCGACGAGGTCGCTGGGCAGGGCCGGGGTGCCGGCGCGTGAGGTGCTCATCGACTCAGCCGTTCGCCGACTTGGGCGGGACGACCTGGTCCTTGGCGAGAATGGTGAGCCCGTCCTCGACCACGAAGCCGCGCGCCCGGTCGTCCTCCTCGTTGACCCCGATCTGCACGCCCGGGGGGACGACCACGTTCTTGTCGATGATCGCGTTGCGGACCGTGGCCCCGGTGCCGACCCGGACCCCGGGCAGCAGCACCGAGTCGGAGACCTCTGCCCCGGTGTCCACGCGGCAGGCCGGGGAGAGCACCGACTTGCTGACCGCTCCCCCGGTGACGACCACGCCCGGCGACAGGATCGAGTTGTACGCCGTGACCTGGGCGCCACCATCGCCCTCGACCAGCTTGGCCGGCGGGTGCGGGCCATAGCTGGTGAAGATCGGCCACTGGCTGTTGTAGAGGTTGAAGACCGGGAGCGGCGCGACCAGGTCCATGTGGGCCTCGTAGTAGGACCGCATCGTCCCGACGTCGCGCCAGTAGCCGCGGTCGCGCTCGTTGGAGCCCGGCACCACGTTGTTCTTGTAGTCGTAGACGCCCGACTCCGTGCGGTCCACGAACCAGGGCACGATGTCGCCGCCCATGTCGTGCTTGGACCGCTCGAGCTCCGCGTCGCGGGTGACGGCGTCGCGCAGCGCGTCGGCGTCGAAGACGTAGTTGCCCATCGAGGCGAGCACCTCGTTGGGCGAGTCCACCAGGCCGACGGGGTCCTTCGGCTTCTCCAGGAAGGCCCGGATCCGGTCCGGCGACTCCGGGTCCATGTCGATGACGCCGAACTGGTCGGCGAGCTCGATCGGCTGGCGGATCGCGGCGACGGTGCAGCCGGCGCCCGACTCCACGTGGGCGTCGACCATCTGGGCGAAGTCCATCCGGTAGACGTGGTCGGCGCCGACGACCACCACGATGTCGGGATTCTCGTCGGAGAGCAGGTTGAGCGACTGGAAGATGGCGTCCGCGCTGCCGAGGTACCACCGCTTGCCGACGCGCTGCTGCGCGGGCACCGGCGTCACGTAGTTGCCCAGCAGCGTCGACATCCGCCAGGTGGTGGTGATGTGACGGTCGAGGCTGTGCGACTTGTACTGCGTCAGCACGACGACCCTGAGGTAGCCCGAGTTGACGACGTTGGACAGCGCGAAGTCGATCAGGCGGTAGATGCCCCCGAAGGGCACGGCCGGCTTGGCGCGGTCGGCGGTGAGGGGCATCAGCCGCTTGCCCTCACCTCCGGCGAGCACGATCGCGAGGACGTTCTTCCGAGTAGGTGAGTCGCTCATGCGTCGAACCTAGTTGGGTGGGGATCGGCGGTCGAGCCTTTCGGTGTGGGTAGGTTCGTTTCATGCGGATCGATGTCGTCTCTCGCGAGTACCCACCCGAGGTCTACGGCGGTGCCGGCGTGCACGTCGCCGAGCTGGTCAGAGCGTTGCGCAGCGTGGACGGGATCGACGCCCGGGTGCACGCCTTCGGCGCCGACCGACCCGAGGCCGGCACGACGGGGTACGCCGATCCGCCGGGGCTGGTCGAGGCCAACGCCGCCATCAGGACACTCGGCGTCGACCTGGAGATGGTCGAGGGGATCTTCGGCTCCGACGTCGTCCACTCGCACACCTGGTACGCCAACATGGCCGGCCACCTGGCGAAGCTGCTGCACGGCGTCCCCCACGTGGTGACCGCGCACAGCCTGGAGCCGATGCGGCCCTGGAAGGCCGAGCAGCTGGGCGGTGGGTACGCCGTGTCGAGCTGGGCCGAGCGCACGGCGTACGAGTCGGCCGACGCCGTGATCGGGGTGAGCGCCGCCATGCGGGACGACATCCTGCGCAGCTATCCCGAGATCGACCCCGCGCGCACCCACGTCGTGCACAACGGCATCGACACCGAGGACTGGTCACCGGTGCACGACCCGCGCCGGGTCCAGGAGCTCGGGGTCGACCCCAACCGCCCCAGCGTCATCTTCGTCGGCCGGATCACCCGCCAGAAGGGGCTCCCCCTCTTCCTGCGGGCCGCCGCCCAGCTGCCGCCCGAGGTGCAGCTGGTGCTGTGCGCCGGGGCCCCGGACACCAAGGAGATCGAGGCCGAGGTGCAGGCGCTGGTGGACGGCCTCGCGAAGGACCGCGAGGGTGTGGTCTGGATCCGCGAGATGCTGCCGCGCCCCGACGTCGTCACGCTGCTCACCGCAGCCACCGTGTTCGCCTGCCCGTCGATCTACGAGCCGCTGGGCATCGTGAACCTCGAGGCGATGGCCTGCGAGACGGCCGTGGTGGCCACCGCGACGGGCGGCATCCCCGAGGTCGTCGTCGACGGCGAGACCGGCTGGCTGGTGCCCATCGAGCAGGCCACCGACGGCACCGGCACGCCGCTGGACCCCGACCGCTACGTCGCCGACTTCGCCGCCGCGCTCAACGAGGCGGTCGACGACTCCGAGGTCGCTCGCGAGCGTGGCCTGGCCGGCCGGGCGCGGGCACAGCAGTCGTTCAGCTGGCCCGCGATCGCCGAGCAGACCCTGGAGGTCTACCGCTCGCTGCTCTGAGGCTGCGCCGCCAGCGAGAGCGCCTGCTCGAAGCCGTCGAGGGCTGCAGCCTCACTGAGGTGGGAGAACCGGAACTCGTTCCCGGCCGCGCCGAGGGACACCGCGAGCTCGGGGTCGGCGGCGAGCGCCTCCAGCTCGCGCAGCAGGGCCGCGGGATCGCCCGGCTCGACGACGACGCCGGCTCCGGCGAGGCTCACCTCGCTGGCCGTGGTGCTCTCCGAGTTGACCGCTGCCACGACGGGCAGACCGGTCGTGTAGTAGCTGGTCAGCTTGCTGGGCACCGACATCTCGGTCATGCCCGGAAGCTCGTTCACGAGCAGGATGTCGGCGGCCGCCATCGTCTGCTCGAAGAGCCCGTCCGGGAGCGGGTCGATGAACTGCAGGCGCGGACTCGGGTCCAGCGCCTCCAGCTGCTGCCGCTGGTTCCCGTCCCCGAGCAGGACCAGCTTCACCCTCGATCCGGAGTCCGAGGCCAGCCGCGCCGTGGCGACGACGTTCTCGAGTCCTTGCTTGACCCCCATGTTGCCGGCGTGGAGCACCACCACGTCCGTGGGCGACCAGCCGTGGAGCGCACGCACCTCGTCGCGCTCGAAGGCCCCGGGGCTCGCCACGTGGGACCAGTTGCGGACGACGTCGAGGGGCACCTCGAGGTGGAGGTGGGCGGCGAGCCAGGCCTTGAAGCGGTCGTGGATGACCACCACGCGGGTGGACCGGGACATCAGCCCGGACTCCACGCGCTTCACCAGCGCCGCCTGGCGGGCGTCGCCGCCGGTCTGCACCAGGCCGAGCGTGTAGATGTCCTGCACCCAGGTGACCACCGGGACCCGGCTGAGCGAGGCCCGGAGCATGGCCACGCGCGAGGCGAACAGCGCCGGGGTCACCAGGAGCACCACGTCCGGGCGGCCCCAGCCGGTCAGCACGGACCGGAGACCGAAGCCGAGCTCCATCAGGGCGCGCCGCAGCGTCGAGGGGTTCCGGGGCACGTAGTGGCGGACACGCTTCACCCGCACCCCGTCCAGCACCTCCGTCATGCTCCATCCGCCGTACCCCTCGGCGACCTTCCACCACGGGTAGTGCGGATATCCGGTGATCACCTTGACGCGGTGCCCTCGCCGGGAGAGTCCCGCCGCGAGGCCGGCGGTGTAGGGCGCGTTGCCGGAGGGTTCAGGCGCGTAGTGGATGCCGATGATCGTGATCTTGAGCGGGCGCTGCTCAGCGGCCACGGAACGACCTCTCGTGCTCGTGGAACCACGCGTAGGTGTCGGCGACACCCTCGGCGAGCGGGATCTGCGACGTCCAGCCGAGCTCGGTCAGGCGGGTGACGTCGAGCAGCTTGCGCGGTGTCCCGTCCGGCTTGCTGGCATCGAACGTCAGCTTGCCCTCGTAGCCGGTGACCGAGGCGATCAGCTGCGCCAGCTCGCCGATGGAGCAGTCGACCCCGGTGCCCACGTTGACGTGGGAGAGCATCGGCTGCGTCCGGGCGGCGTAGGTCTCGTGGTCGAGGTCCATCACGTGGATGGAGGCGGCGGCCATGTCGTCGACGTGGAGGAACTCACGTCGCGGCGTACCGCTCCCCCAGACGACGACCTCCTCGGCGCCCGTGTGCGCGGCCTCGTCGAAGCGGCGGAGCAGCGCCGGCAGGACGTGGCTGTTCTCCGGGTGGAAGTTGTCGCCGGGACCGTAGAGGTTGGTCGGCATCACGCTGCGGTAGTCCCGGTCGTGCTGGCGGTTGTAGCTCTCGCACAGCTTGATGCCCGCGATCTTGGCGATGGCGTAGGGCTCGTTGGTCGGCTCGAGCACGCCCGTCAGCAGGGACTCCTCGGGCATCGGCTGGGGCGCGTTCTTCGGGTAGATGCACGACGAGCCGAGGAACAGCAGCCGGTCGATGTCGGCGTCGTGCGCCGACTTGACGATGTTGGCCTCGATCACGAGGTTCTGCCAGATGAAGTCGGCGGGGTAGGTGGCGTTGGCCTGGATCCCGCCCACCTTGGCGGCCGCGAGGTAGACCTCGTCGAACGCGTTGTCGGCGAAGTAGGCGCTGACCGCCTTCTGGTCCAAGAGGTCGAGCTCGTCACGGGAGGCGGTGACGACCTCCGCGTCGGGCTTGCCGGTGAGCTGCCGGACCAGGGCCGAGCCGACCATCCCCCGGTGCCCGGCCACGAACACCCGCTTGGCGGCCATGGTCAGGACTCCAGGGTGACGGGGACGTGGAACCCGTGCTGCTTGAGCAGGGCCAGGCGCCTGGCCGCGTCGTGGTCGACCTCGACCATCTCGCGCACCATGTCGCGTACGCCGATCGTGGCCTTCCAGCCCAGCTCGATCGCGGCCTTCGTGGGGTCGCCGAGCAGGGTCTCGACCTCGGCCGGCCGGAAGTAGCGCGGGTCCACGCGTACGACGACGTCACCCACCTTCACCAGCGGGGCGAGGTCGCCCTCGATCGAGTCGATGACGCCGACCTCCTCGACGCCCTCACCCTCGAAGCGCAGCGTGATGCCGAGTGCCTCCGCCGTCCACTCCACGAACTGCCTGACCGAGAACTGCTCCCCGGTGGCGATCACGTAGTCCTGCGCGGTCTCCTGCTGCAGCATCAGCCACTGCAGCGCCACGTAGTCCTTGGCGTGTCCCCAGTCGCGCAGCGCGTCCATGTTGCCGAGGTAGAGGCACTTCTCCAGGCCCAGCGCGACCTGGGACAGCCCGCGGGTGATCTTGCGGGTCACGAAGGTCTCACCGCGGCGGGGCGACTCGTGGTTGAACAGGATGCCGTTGCAGGCGTACATGTCGTAGGACTCGCGGTAGTTCACCGTGATCCAGTAGGCGTAGATCTTCGCGACGGCGTAGGGAGACCGCGGGTAGAACGGCGTCTTCTCGCTCTGCGGGATCTCCTGCACCAGGCCGAACAGCTCGCTGGTCGAGGCCTGGTAGAACCGCACCTTGTCGGCCATGCCGAGCAGCCTGACCGCCTCGAGCAGCCTGAGCGTGCCGAGGGCGTCGACGTCCGCGGTGTACTCCGGCTGCTCGAAGCTCACGGCCACGTGGGACTGCGCGCCGAGGTTGTAGATCTCGTCGGGCGCGACGTCCTGGATGATCCGGGTCAGGTTGGAGGCGTCCGTCAGGTCGCCGTAGTGCAGGTGCAGCCGAGGGTCGTTGTCGTGCGGATCCTCGTAGATGTGGTCGATCCGCTGGGTGTTGAGCAGCGACGAGCGGCGTTTGATGCCGTGCACCTCGTAGCCCTTCGCCAGGAGAAACTCGGCCAGGTAAGAGCCGTCCTGCCCCGTGATCCCGGTGATCAAAGCTGTTCTCGACATCTGTCCGTGATCCCCCGACGCAAGCATGGTCAAGGACGCGTGCTCGCCCTCGAAGTGGGCCAAGTGTATCGAGACTCGTCTCTCCACTAACCCCGGATGCTCAGATCGGACTCGGTGGTCAGCTGCTCCAGCACCCGGCGGAAGGTGCGGTAGGGCTGGTCGCCCACGCGCCCGGCCCACTCCTCCTCGATCCGCACCATCCGCCGGGTGACCGCGGTCACCGTGCGGTTCCCCAGCGGCGTACGCCGGACCCGCCTGACCCTCCTGTCCTCGGGGTCCTGCTCCACGTCGAGGTGCCCGCTCTCGACCAGCGAGGCGACGAACTGGCCGCAGCCCTGCTTGGTCATCCCGACCCGCTCACCGAGCTCGGTGACGGAGATGCCCTCCGGCGGGACCGAGGTGATCACCCGGAAGTGGGACTGGCGCAGCCCACCCCAGTCCTCGGAGGCGAAGACGTCCCGCACCTCCCGGAAGAGGAGACCCATCAGCAGGGGCACGTGCACCTCGTCGGCCGTGAAGCCCTTGACACTGGTCATAAAGCGACTTTACCTTCTTGGAAGTGGTAAAAACACTTTCCTATCAGCGGAGCCCCCTCATGACCGACCGCAGCGCCCTCGGACCGGCAGACGTCACCGACGAGCAGCTGACGCGGATGGTCGCCGACCTGATGGGGACCGACCCCGCAGAGACGACGCTCGTCTGCTCGAGCGTCGAGGAGGTCGCCTACGACCTTCCGGCGATCACCACGGCGGGCCGGTTCTGGGTCAGTGGTCTCGCCGAGGTACGCGGCTCCGAGGTCCCCTGGGCGCTGTTCGTCAAGCACGTCCAGGCGTGGTCGCGCTCTCCCCTGTTCCAGCTCGTGCCGGTCGAGGTCCGGCCGATGGCCGCGGCCTCGGTGCCGTGGCGCACCGAGCCACTCGTCTACCGGTCCGACCTGTGCGACCGGCTGCCGGCGGGGCTGCGGATGCCGCGCGCAGTGGGGGTCTTCGACCTCGACGACCTGTCGGCGAGCGTGTGGCTCGAGGTGGTCGAGACCCGACCTGTCGAGTGGGACCTGCCCCGCTACGCCCGGGCGGCCGAGCTGGTCGGACGGCTCGCCGCGAGCCCGCGCACCGTGGAGCTCGCCGGGGTCGGCGAGTTCGACTTCGCCCTCACCGACTACCTCGAGGGACGCCTCCGCCACCAGGTGCTCCCGATGCTCGCCGACCAGGGCCTCTGGTCGCACCCGCTGGTGGCGCCGGCCTTCGACCCGGGGCTCCGCGAGCGCCTGCTCGCGGCGGCGGACCGGGCCGGGTCGCTCGTCGACGAGCTGTCGTCACTCCCCTACGGCGCCAGCCACGGCGACGCCTGCCCCAACAACCTCCTGGTGCCCGCCCACGGGGACGACTTCGTCCTGATCGACTTCGGGTTCTGGGGTGAGATGCCGCTCGGATTCGACCTGGCCCAGCTGCTCGTCGGTGATGTCCAGGTCGGCCGCAGGAGCAGCGCCGGCCTCGCCGAGGTCGACACGGCCATCCTGCGGGCCTACGTGGCCGGGCTCCGGGCGGAGGGGTGCCGAGTGCCCGCCGACGTCGTACGACGGGCCCACGCGCTGCAGCTGATGATCTTCACCGGGCTCTCGACGCTCCCGTTCGAGCTGCTCGACCAGGAGCCGACACCGGCGCTGCACCACGCGGCCGCCGAGCGGGCGGCGATCGCGCGGTACAGCCTCGAGCTGCTCGACGCGACCGCCTGACCGCTACGCGCGCACGGCGTCGCCCGCTGGGCCGCCCGCGCCCTCGACGGTGTCGGAGCGGTCCCCCTCGGAGTGGTCCTCGTCGAGCATCGTGGTCTCGTCGAAGGGCGCCTGGCCCGCGAGCACGAGGTCGAGACGCTCACGGTTGTAGGTCCCGGTCCAGTGGCCGACCAGGACGGTCGCCACCGAGTTGCCGGCGAAGTTGGTCAGCGCACGAGCCTCGGACATGAAGCGGTCGACGCCCACGATGAGGCCGACGCCGTCGAGCAGCTCGGGACGGTGGGAGGAGAGCCCCCCGGCCAGCGTCGCCAGCCCGGCGCCCGAGACACCGGCGGCACCCTTCGAGGCGATGATCATGAACACCAACAGCGAGATCTGCTCACCGAGCGACAGCGGCTTGCCGAGCGCGTCGGCGATGAAGATCGAGGCCATCGTCAGGTAGATCGCGGTGCCGTCCAGGTTGAACGAGTAGCCCGTCGGGATGACCACGCCGACGGTGGTCCGGTCGATGCCGGCGTGCTCCATCTTCGCGATGACGCGCGGGAGCGCGGACTCCGAGGAGGAGGTGGACAGGATCAGCAGGAACTCGCGGGCGAGGTACTTGAACAGGCGCAGGATGCTGACGCCCGTCGCCAGCTTGAGGATCGTGCCCAGCACACCGAAGACGAAGACGAAGCAGGTGATGTAGAAGGCGATCATCAGCACGCCCAGGCTCTTCAGCGCGTCGACACCGGTCTCGCCGACGACCGCCGCGATGGCGCCGAACGCACCGATGGGCGCGGCCCACATGACCATCGCCAGCACCCGGAAGACCAGGCGCTGCAGGTGGCCGATCGCGACCAGGGTCGGCTTGCCCTTGCTGCCCATGGCCTGCAGGGCGAACCCCACGAGGAGCGCGACGAAGAGGGTCTGCAGCACCTCACCGGAGGTCAACGAGGAGAACAACGAGTCCGGGACGATGTGCACGATGAAGTCCGTGGTCGAGCCGGCGCCCTTGGCCTGCTCCGCGCCGGCCTTGGCGGTCTCGTCGGTGAGGTTCAGGCCATCGCCCGGCTTGATGATGTTCCCGACCAGAAGGCCGATGGCGAGGGCGAACGTCGACATGGTGATGAAGTAGGCGAGGGCGAGCCCCCCGACCTTGCCGACGCTGGCGGCGCTGCGGACCGAGCCCACCCCGATCACGATGGTGCAGAAGATGACCGGCTGGATCATCATCTTGACCAGCGCCACGAAGGTCTCCCCGATCCACTTCAGGCCGACCGCGAAGTCCGGGGCGGCGAAGCCGGTGATGATGCCGAGGACCACGGCGACGATCACCGCGACGTAGAGGTAGTGGGTCCGGTCGCGGCGTGGGGCCGCCTGCGAGGTGTCGGGCTGGGTCGTGCTCATGGGTTCCTCCGTGTCGGGCCGTGCGGGTTCCGGCGAGCCCATCGTGGTGGCCGGTGTGACCGGCGTCACCCTTGTGTTCGTTGAGTTCACGCGCGCGGTGCGCCGGCGTACGTGGGGCACAATGCGGCCATGGTGAGACCAGCGCGTGGTCGGGAGAGTCCGGTCGCGCGCCAGATCCTCCTGCTGCAGGTGCTGGTGGTGTTGCTGCTCGTGGTGGCGGCCCTGGGACTGGCCACCTTGGACGCCCGCCGGGACGCGCGGACGCAGGCGCGGGACAAAACGGTGGCCGTCGCCCTCTCGGTGGCCGACTCCCCCACCGTGCGCGAGCAGGTGCGGGCGAGCGACCCCACCCCTCGCCTGCAGCCGTACGCCGAGCAGGTGCGCGTCGACTCCAAGGTCGACTTCGTGGTCGTGATGGGCCTGGACCGGACCCGGTTCACCCACCCCGACGTCGAGCAGATCGGCGGGAAGTTCGTCGGCGACCTCGGTGGGGCGCCGAGGGGGCACGTCTTCACCCAGGAGTACGCCGGGACGCTCGGTCCCTCGATCCGCTCGGTGGTGCCCGTGCGCGACGGGGAGCGGGTGGTGGCCCTGGTGTCGGTCGGCATCACGATCACCCGCATCGACGACCAGCTGCAGCGGGACCTCCCGGCGATCCTGCTGGCCGGGCTCGGGACCCTCGTCGTCGGCCTGGCCGGCGCGTGGTTGATCAGCCGCCGCCTGCGCCGCCAGACCCACGGCATGGGCGAGCGGGAGATGACGCGGATGTACGAGTACTACAGCGCCGTGCTGCACGCCGTACGTGAGGGGCTGCTGCTCGTCGACGCCGACGGGCGGGTGCAGCTGGTCAACGAGGAGGCGCAGCGGCTGCTGTCCCTGTCCGGCGACGCGGTGGGGCGTTCGCTGTCCGACCTCGGGCTGCCGCCCGGCCTGGTCTCCGCGGCCGGTCGGGCCACCCCGGAGTCCGACACGATCTACGTCCTGGGCGACCACGTGCTGGTGATCAGCTCGGCCCCGGCCTTCTGGGAGGGCGCCGAGGTCGGCGCCGTGGTGACCCTGCGGGACCGGACCGAGCTCCAGTCGGTGACCGGCGAGCTGGACGCGGTGCGGGACCTGACCGAGTCGCTGCGGGCGCAGAACCACGAGGCCGCCAACCGGCTGCACACCGTGGTCTCCCTGATCGAGATGGGCCGCGGGGACCAGGCCGTCGACTTCGCGACCGAGGAGCTGCGGGTGGCCCAGGAGCTGACCGACCGCATCGTCGGCGCGGTCGAGGAGCCGGTGCTGGCCGCCCTCCTCCTCGGCAAGACCGCTCAGGCGGCCGAGCGGGGCATCGAGCTCGTCGTGTCCGCTGCCGAGCTCACCGACGACCTGCCGGTCGAGCCCCGAGAGCTGGTGACCGTGGTCGGCAACCTGGTGGACAACGCGATGGACGCCGTCGGCGACACCGTGGAGCGCCGGGTGTCGGTGCGGATCTCGGGCCACCAGGACCAGCTCGTCGTCGAGGTCGACGACAGCGGGCCCGGCGTACCCGAGGAGGACTCGGAGCGGGTGCTCGAGCGCGGCTGGTCCACCAAGGCGAGCGGCGGTCGCGGCATCGGCCTGGCCCTGGTCGGCCAGGTCGCCCGCAGGCACGGCGGCAGCGTGCGCGTGGACGCCTCCCCGCTCGGCGGCGCCCGGCTCACCGTCACCCTCGACCGGGTCCCGGAGCCACGGCCGTGACGGTCCGTGTGCTCGTCGTCGAGGACGAGGAGCTGGCCGCCGAGGCGCACGCGGAGTACGTGCGGCGGGTGGACGGCTTCGAGGTCGCCGGCGTGGCACGGTCGGCCGGCGAGGCGGCCCGGCACCTCTCCGCCCACCCCGACGTCGACCTGATCCTGCTGGACATGCACCTGCCCGACGGGCACGGCCTCGCGCTGCTCAACCGGCTCCGGGCCGCTGGCCACCTCTGCGACGTCATCGCGGTGACCTCGGCGCGCGACACAGAGGTCGTGCGCAGCGCCGTGGCCCAGGGAGTGGTCCTCTACCTGCTCAAGCCGTTCTCGTTCGCGACCTTCCGGTCCAAGCTCGAGCACTACGCCGCCTACCGCGAGCAGCTCGCGGACATCGCCGAGGACGTGGTCCAGGACGACGTGGACCAGGCCTTCGGGGCGCTGCGCAGCCGCTCGGCGGGGGCTCCCCTGCCGAAGGGGATGAGCGCCGACTCGCTGCGCCAGGTCACCGACGTCCTCCGGGGGGCGGCGACCGGCCTGTCGGCCAGCGAGGTGGCCGAGAGCATCGGCTCGTCCCGGGTCACGGCCAGGCGCTACCTCGAGCACCTGGCTGACGAAGGACTGGTCCACCGCTCGCCCCGCTACGGCGGCAGCGGTCGACCCGAGGTGGCCTACCGGTGGCTCAGGTGAGCTCCAGCCCCGGGTAGAGCGGGTGCTTGTCGAGCATCTCGTCGGCCCGGGCCTGCACGCGGTCGGCGACGCCGTCGGCAAGGGCGTACGTCGCCTTCGACGGGGCTCCCGCCTTGTTGGTCCCGGCGGTGGTGTTGGAGAGCACCTCGTGGACCAGGTCGGCGACCGTGTCGAACTCGTCGTGGCCGAAGCCACGAGTGGTCAGCGCGGGAGTGCCGAAGCGGATGCCGCTGGTGTACCAGGCGCCGTTGGGGTCCTGGGGCACCGAGTTGCGGTTGGTCACGACGCCGGCGTCGAGCAGCGCCGACTCCGCCTGCCGCCCGCTGAGTCCGTACGACGACACGTCGAGCAGCACGATGTGGTTGTCGGTGCCGCCGGTGACGAGCCTCGCCCCGCGGGAGAGGAAGCCGTCGGCCAGCGACTTGGCGTTGTCGGCGATGTTCTGGGCGTAGGACTGGAACGCCGGCTGCCGGGCCTCCGCGAGCGCGACCGCCTTGGCCGCCATGACGTGCGAGAGAGGGCCGCCCAGCACCATCGGGCAGCCGCGGTCGACGTCGGCCGCGAACTCCTCCTGGGCGAGCACCAACCCGCCGCGCGGACCGCGCAGGGACTTGTGGGTCGTGGTGGTGGTGACGTGGGCGAACGGGACCGGGTCCTCCTCGCCGGTGAACACCTTGCCGGCCACGAGCCCCGCGAAGTGGGCCATGTCGACCATCAGCACGGCGCCGACCTCGTCGGCGATCTCCCGCATCTTGGCGAAGTTCACGCGCCGGGGGTAGGCGGAGTAGCCGGCCACCAGCACCAGCGGCTTGAACTCGCGCGCCTTGGCCGCCACCACGTCGTAGTCGAGCAGCCCGGTCTCGGGGTCGGTGCCGTACTGCTGCTGGTGGAACATCTTGCCGCTGATGTTGGGGCGGAACCCGTGGGTCAGGTGACCGCCGGCGTCCAGGGCCATCCCGAGCAGCCGCTGGTTGCCGAACTCGTGGCGCAGCTGCTCCCAGTCGGCCTCGGAGAGCTCGTTGACGTTCTTCGCGCCGAGCTTCTCCAGCGCCGGGGTCTCCACGCGGTTGGCCAGGATCGACCAGAACGCGACCAGGTTGGCGTCGATCCCCGAGTGCGGCTGCGCATAGGCGTACGGCGCGCCGAACAGCTCACGGGCGTGCTCGGCGGCCAGGGCCTCGACGGTGTCGACGTTCTGGCAGGCCGCGTAGAAGCGGTGACCGACCGTGCCCTCGGCGTACTTGTCGCTGAACCACGTGCCCATGGTGAGCAGCACGGCCGGCGACGCGTAGTTCTCGGAGGCGATCAGCTTCAGCGAGGAGCGCTGGTCGGCCAGCTCCTGGCGTGTGGCCTGCGCCACACGCGGCTCCACGGCGGCGATCACCTCGAGCGCCGCGTTGTAGGCCTGGGAGGCCGTCTTGGCGAGGGTCTCGGAGGCCTCTCCCACGCCTGACTGGACCGGTTCGGGGGTCGTCGCGTCGCTCATGGGGTCAGCCTAGGGGACCGGCTCGCGGGCACCCCGGAGCGGCACCAGCGCTGTCCGCAATACGGACAGGCGTCTCACGGCATGAGATGTCAGTTTGTGAAACGAGTGTCCGAAGACTGAGACTCGACACCATGATCAGCGCTGCCACCTCGACCTGGCTCGTGGCCCGTCGCCACGTGGACCTCGGTCGTACCCGCAGCAGCATGTGTCATCGCTGGCTCTGAACCCTCGAAGGATTCCCGCCGCCGCCTCGTCGCGCGTCGCGACACCGCCGTCGTACGACGTCCGCAGGCCCCCCGATCTCAAGGACTTGAGACTGATGACCTCCACTCCTCCCAGCACCGCCTCCCAGCCGGCCGCCTCCGGCGAGGGCCGTGTCGGCCGCTCCGGCCGGGCGCGTCCCAAGAAGGGCGAAGGCCAGTGGGCCCTGGGCTACATGGAGCCGCTGAACAAGAACGAGCAGTCCAAGAAGGACGACAACCCGCTCAACGTCCGCGCCCGCATCATCAACATCTACTCCAAGCGCGGCTTCGCCTCGATCGACCCGGCCGACCTGCGTGGGCGGTTCCGCTGGATGGGCCTCTACACGCAGCGCGCCCCGGGCTTCGACGGCGGCAAGACCGCCATGCTCGAGGAGGAGGAGCTCGACGACGAGTACTTCATGCTCCGGGTCCGCTCCGACGGTCGCCTGCTCACCGCGGACGCCGTCCGGGCGCTCGGCGAGATCGGCGTCGACTACGCCCGCGACACGGCCGACGTCACCGACCGCGAGAACATCCAGTACCACTGGATCCGGATCGAGGACGTGCCGGCGATCTGGGACCGTCTCGACGCCGCCGGGCTGAGCAGCCTCGAGGCGTGCGGCGACTCGCCGCGACCCTTCGTCGGCTCCCCCGTCGCCGGCGTCGCCAAGGACGAGATCATCGACGGAACCTCTGCGCTGGAGGAGATCTTCGACCGCTTCATCGGCGACAAGGACTTCTCCAACTTCCCCCGTAAGTTCAAGACCGCGCTGACCGGCCACCCCAGCCACGACGTCTCCCCCGAGACCAACGACATCTCGTTCGTCGGCACGGTGCACCCCGAGCACGGCCCCGGCTTCGACGTCTGGGTCGGCGGCGGCCTCTCCACCAACCCGATGCTCGCCAAGAAGATGGGCGTCTGGATCCCGCTCGAGGAGGTGGCCGACGTCTGGTCGGCCGTCGCCTCGGTGTTCCGCGACTACGGCTACCGCCGGCTCCGCTC
>JAOPYC010000194.1 GCA_025964795.1 Marmoricola sp. | reverse complement strand
GAACGAGCCGCCCGAGCACACCCGGCTGCGGCGCGCGGTCGCCGGAGCCTTCAACCGTGGGCACGTGGGGCGGTTGCGCCCCCGGGTGCGGTCGCTCGCCGCGTCCCTGCTCGACGAGGTCGACCCGACGGGCTTCGACGTCATCGGGGCGTACGCCGAACCGCTCCCGGTCCTGGTCATCGCGGAGCTGATCGGCCTCTCCGTCACGGACGTCCCGGCGCTCCGCGGCTGGTCGCAGGCCATCGTCCGGATGTACGAGCCCGCTCCGTCCGCCCAGGTCGTCGACGCCGCAGTCACTGCGTCCACCGAGTTCGCGGACCACGTGCGCGAGCACCTCGCGCGTCGTCGCACCACCCCCGCCGATGAC
This sequence comes from Marmoricola sp., assembly GCA_025964795.1. Classification (GTDB taxonomy): domain Bacteria; phylum Actinomycetota; class Actinomycetes; order Propionibacteriales; family Nocardioidaceae; genus Marmoricola. The sequence goes on along the minus strand of JAOPYC010000194.1, from coordinate 3,059 downwards.
CTCACCACCGACCTGCTCGCCGCCGGGCTGAGCGACGACGAGCTGGTCGCGGCCGTAGTGCTCCTGCTGAACGCCGGCCACGAGGCGTCGGTGAACGTGTTCGGCAACGGACTGGTGGCGCTGCTGGAGCTGGACCTGCGCCCGGCCGCGAACGCCGCGCTGACGGTCGAGGAGATGCTGCGCTTCGACTCGGCGCTGCAGCTGTTCGTGCGGACGGCCACCACGCCCGTGGAGGTCGGAGGGGTGCTCGTCGAGGAGGGCCAGCAGGTCGCGGCCCTGCTGGGCGCGGCCAACCGCGACCCGGCGGTGTTCAGCGGGGCCGACCGGTTCGACCCCGTCCGCGACCCCAACCCGCACCTGGCCTTCGGGGCCGGGCTGCACTTCTGCCTGGGTGCGCCGCTGGCCCGGATGGAGCTCGTGGAGTCGCTGACCGCGCTGTTCGACCGGTTCCCCGCCCTGGGGCTGGTCGGCGAGCCGGAGAGCCGTGGCACCTTCGTGCTGCGCGGGTTCCGTAAGGTCGTGGTCGGCCACGTGGAGAGACCGGCGGGCCCGGAGGAGGTCTGATGCCAGCGCACGACGCCGTCGAGGTGATCATCGCGAAGCGCGACGGTGCCGAGCTGAGCGACAGCCAGATCGACTGGGTGATCGACGCCTACACGCACGGCGAGGTCGCCGACGAGCAGATGTCCGCCCTCGCGATGGCCGTCCTGCTCAACGGGATGACCCGCCGGGAGATCGCCCGCTGGACGAACGCGATGATCGCGAGCGGCGAGCGGATGGACTTCTCCTCGCTGTCGCGGCCCACGGCCGACAAGCACTCGACGGGTGGGGTCGGCGACAAGATCACGCTGCCGCTCGCCCCGCTGGTGGCGGCCTGCGGGGTCGCCGTACCCCAGCTGTCCGGGCGCGGGCTCGGCCACACCGGCGGCACCCTGGACAAGCTCGAGTCCGTCCCGGGCTGGCAGGCGGCGCTGTCCAGGGAGGCGATGCTGGCCCAGCTCGAGGACGTCGGCGCCGTCGTGTGCGCCGCGGGGTCGGGCCTGGCGCCGGCCGACAAGAAGCTCTACGCGCTGCGCGACGTGACCGGCACGGTCGAGGCGATCCCGCTGATCGCGTCCTCGATCATGAGCAAGAAGATCGCGGAGGGCACCGGGTCGCTGGTGCTCGACGTCAAGGTGGGCACCGGCGCCTTCATGAAGGACCTCGAGCGCGCCCGTGAGCTGGCCTCGACGATGGTCGCGCTCGGCACGGACGCCGGGGTGCGCACCGTCGCGCTGCTCACCGACATGTCCACGCCGCTCGGCCTCACGGCGGGCAACGCCCTCGAGGTGCGGGAGTCGGTGGAGGTGCTCGCCGGGGGAGGGCCCGCCGACGTCGTCGAGCTCACCCTCGCCCTCGCCCGCGAGATGCTGGCCGGCGCGGGGCGCACGGGCGTCGACCCCGCCGAGGTGCTGGCCTCGGGAGCGGCCATGGACTGCTGGCGCCGGATGATCTCGGCCCAGGGCGGCGACCCTGCGGCGGACCTCCCCGTCGCGCGCGAGACCCACGTCGTGACCGCCCCGACCACTGGCCTCCTCACGCGGCTGGACGCGATGGCGGTCGGCCTCGCCGCGTGGCGCCTCGGCGCGGGCCGGGCCACGCAGGGGGCGGCCGTGCAGGCCGGGGCCGGGGTCGAGTGGCACGCCCGGCCGGGCGACCTGGTCACCTCCGGAGCGCCGTTGCTGACCCTGCACACCGACGAGCCGGAACGGTTCTCGAGAGCGCTGGAGTCGCTCGAGGGCGGCTACGACGTGCAGCCCACGGGCACGGCGTACGAGCCCACCCCGATCGTGCTCGACCGGGTCAGCTGAGCAGCAGGACGACCGTCTCGGCGACGCAGGCTGGCTTCGACTCGTCCTCGATCTCGACGACGTACTTCAGCGTGAGCTGCTTGCCGGCCGAGACGTCGGTGACCTCGCCGACGGAGACGGTGGCTCGCACCCGCTTGCCGACCCGCACCGGGTTGGGGAAGCGGACCTTGTTCACGCCGTAGTTCAGCTTGGCGCCCGGGGTGTCCAGGTCGAAGACCTGGCTGCCGAGCCACGGCACCAGCGAGAGCGTCAGGTAGCCGTGCGCGATGGTGCCGCCGAAGGGACCGTCCTTCGCCCGGTCCACGTCGACGTGGATCCACTGGTGGTCCCCGGTGGCCTCGGCGAACTGGTCGACCCGCTCCTGGGTGATCTCGACCCAGTCCGTGGTGCCGATCTCCTCGCCGGTGGCGGCTTCGATCTCCTCGAACGAGCTGAACACGCGCATGTACGACGCTCCTCATGGGCCCGGTGATCCGGTGACTCCCGGCGACCCGGTCTGGGTGTTGGATGGCTCTGTGGTGAACCTCTCCGAACCTACCGCCCCGTTGCCCGAGCCGACCCCCGACCTCGTCAGGGCGGTCCCGAAGGTGCTGCCGCACGACCACCTCGACGGGGGTCTGCGGCCCGCCACGATCGTCGAGCTGGCCCGGGAGGCCGGTCACACCCTCCCCGCCGACGACGCGGACTCGCTCGGACGATGGTTCACCGAGTCGGCGGACAGCGGGTCCCTGGTGCGCTACCTCGAGACCTTCGACCACACGGTCGCGGTGATGCAGCGCGCCGACCACATCACGCGGGTCGCCCGCGAGTGCGTCGAGGACCTGGCAGCGGACGGAGTGGTGTACGCCGAGGTCCGCTACGCCCCCGAGCAGCACCTCGAGAACGGGCTCACCCTCGAGGAGGTGGTCCGCGCGGTGCAGATCGGCTTCGACGAGGGGATGGCCCAGGCGACGTCCGGGCCCGGAATCGTGGTCAAGCAGCTGCTCACCGCGATGCGGCACCAGGCGCGGTCACGCGAGATCGCGGAGCTCGCGGTCCAGCACCGCGACGACGGCGTGGTCGGCTTCGACATCGCCGGCGCCGAGGCGGGGTACCCGCCCACCCGGCACCTCGACGCGTTCGAGTACCTCCAGCGGGAGAACGCCCACTTCACCATCCATGCCGGCGAGGCGTTCGGGCTCCCGTCGATCTGGCAGGCGATCCAGTGGT
>JAOPYC010000150.1 GCA_025964795.1 Marmoricola sp. | reverse complement strand
AGATGCCGTTGCGCTCGGTCATGATGAAGCGCTTCATCTTGGGGTTCCAGCGACGGGTCTGGTGCCCGAAGTGGACGCCGCTCTCGAGGAGCTGGCGCATGGTGACGACTGCCATCTGATTCTTTCCGGTTGTGTCCGCGCGCGTCAGCACGCGAACTGGTTTTCAGTTCGGTTGCAGAGCTCCCCGGTGTCGCTGGGGGTCCTGCCCTGACGCTCGTGCGGGGCCCGACCCGGACTGATCCGGGACTGAGAGCCCTCACCCGCGTGACTCCGTCCTGCCAGGATGGGCGGGACGGCACGGAAACGAGCGTGCGAAGTCAACCCATACGGGTTGCTGTCATCACTCTATCCGTGCCCGTAGACGATGTCGAAACGCGTCCCCGGCCGGTGGTGCCACCTCGCGTCCACAGCCGGTGTCCTGCCGGGCTCCGTCCACAGGCGCCGGTCGGTCCGTCGCGGCCGGGCCCGCCAGACGGCATCCTCGCCCCATGCACTTCCTCGTCCTGCTCGCCGCCGCCGTGTCACTGGCCCTGGGCGCTCCCCCGGCGCGCGCCGCGGACCCCGCTCCGAGCCGGGACGGGGCATGGCCGCTCTCACCCAGGCCCCAGGTGGTCGAGGGCTTCGACCCGCCGGACCAGCCCTGGGGGCCCGGACACCGCGGGGTCGACCTGCTCGGCCACGTCGGTCAGGCCGTGCACTCCTCGCTCGCCGGGACGATCACCTTCGCCGCGCCGCTGGCCGGCCGTGGCGTCGTGGTGGTGGACCACGGCGGGGTGCGTACGACGTACGAGCCGGTGAGCGCGAGCGTGCAGGCCGGCGAGGTCGTCGCCCGGGGAGCCGTGATCGGCACGCTGGAGCGTGCGTCCAGCCACTGCATCCCCCGGGCCTGCCTGCACTGGGGGCTGCGCCAGGGACGGGACTACCTCGACCCGCTGACGCTGGTCGGGGCCGGACCGATCCGGCTGCTGCCACTCAGTGGACCGGTGCTGCCGACGAGTCCTCGGGCGCCGCCTGCACCTCGACCGACTGCTGGGGTGCGCCTGCCGCCGCCGCCTTGGACTGCTCGGCTGCTCGCCTGGTGAACGGGACCGAGGCGGCGATCAGCGCACCAATGAAGGCCGCGCCGGCGCCGACGATGAAGCAGGTCCGGAACGCCGACTCGGTCGGGAGGGCGAAGCCACCGAAGTCCTGGGTCGACGAGGTGAGCAGGGCGGCCATCACCGCGGAGGCGACCGTGGTGCCGATCGACCGCATCAGCCCGTTGATGCCGACCGCCGAGCCGGCCTCGCGCATCGGCACCGAGGCCATGATCAGGGTCGGCATCGCGGCGTACCCGATGCCGACACCCGCGGAGGCGACGCAGGAGGCGACCAGCAGCTCGATGGGGGTATGCATGAAGAAGGCGGCGACCACGTAGCCGCTGCCCAGGACGGACGCACCGATCACGAGCGTGCGCTTGGCGCCGGCACCCTGGATCAGCCGGCTGGAGACCGGGGCGAAGAGCATCATCATCAGTCCGCCCGGCGCCATCAGCAGCCCGGCCTGGAGGATCGTCAGGCCCAGCCCGTAGCCGGTGGCCTCGGGCAGCTGCAGCAGCTGCGGCACGACGATGGCCTGGGCCATCATCCCGAAGCCGATCGCGACCGCGGCGAGGTTGGTGAGCAGGACCGGGAGCTGGGCGGTCAGCCGCAGGTCGGCCAGGGGCTCGTCGACCCGCAGCTCGAACCAGCCCCAGAGGAGGAGCACGACGATGCCGCCCGCCAGGGTGCCGAGGGTGCGCGGCTGGTCCCAGCCCCAGGAGTTGCCCTTGGAGACGGCGATCAGGGTGAGGATCAGGCCGGCGCTGAGGCCCAGGGTGCCGACGACGTCGAGGCGTCCGCCGACGGCGTCAGCGGGATTCGGGACGAGGGTCGCGACCGCGACGGCCACCAGCAGGGCCAGCGCGGCCGACATCCAGAACAGCGCGTGCCAGTTGAAGGCGTCGGCCACCCAGGCCGACAGCGGGAGCCCGATGGCGCCGCCGACGCCCAGGGTGGCGCTCATCGAGGCGATGGCGGTCGCGGTCATCCTCGGCGGGGTCACCTCGCGCATCAGGCTGATCCCGACCGGGATGAAGCCCATCGCCAGGCCCTGCAGGGCACGTCCCACGAGCATCGGCAGCAGCGTGCTGGACATGGCACAGATCGCGGAGCCGACCAGCAGGATCACCGCGCTGACGAGGAGCACCCGCTGCTTGCCGAACATGTCGCCGAGGCGGCCGGCGATCGGCATGGCGACCGCGGCGGCCAGCAGGGTCGCGGTGATCACCCAGGACGAGTTGGCCGCGGAGGTGTGCAGCAGCCTCGGCAGCTCCCCCTGGATCGGGATCACCAGCGTCTGCACCAGCGAGGCGGTCAGACCACCGAAGCACAGCACCACCACGGTGACGAATGCCTTCGAGGGCTCCGCGACCACGTCGGCGGAGGTGTTCCCGGCGGGGGCGGTCGGGCCTGAAGACATGCGCATTCCTTCGCTCTTCCAGGGGACGTCGTGCCGCGACAGGCGACACACCGTTGTCGTAGTCAACAATGGCGCCGCCGTTGAGTCAACAGTGTTGACGAACTTCGGATGTGACGTACATTGCACGCGTGACCCAGGGGCACACCACCTCCCGCGC
>JAOPYC010000142.1 GCA_025964795.1 Marmoricola sp. | reverse complement strand
TTGCCGACCTCGCCGTCCACCTTGAGCACGCCGTCGTAGTGGGCGAGCAGGTGGCCGGCGACCGGACGGGTGAAGGCGTACTGGGTGTCGGTGTCGACGTTCTTCTTGACCACGCCGTAGCCGAGGGCCTCGGCGATGTCCTCGGGCGAGGAGCCCGACCCGCCGTGGAAGACGAGGTGGAAGGGCTTGGCACCGGCCTCGAGGCCGAACTCCTCCACGACCGCTGCCTGGGCGTCGCGCAGCACCTCGGGGCGCAGCTTGACGTTGCCCGGCTTGTAGACGCCGTGCACGTTGCCGAAGGTCAGTGCCGTCATGTAGTAGCCCTGCTCGCCGTAGCCGAGGGACTTGGCGGTGGCGATGGCGTCCTCGGGGGTGGAGTAGAGCTTGTCGTTGATCTCGGCCTCGACCCCGTCCTCCTCACCACCCACGACGCCCACCTCGATCTCGAGGATGATCCTGGCGGCGATGCACTTCTCGAGCAGCTCGGCCGCGATCGTGAGGTTCTCGTCGAGGGGCACGGCCGAGCCGTCCCACATGTGCGACTGGAACAGCGGCGCCTCGCCCCGCGCGACCCGCTCGACGGAGATGTCGATCAGGGGGCGCACGAAGCCGTCCAGCTTGTCCTTGGGGCAGTGGTCGGTGTGCAGCGCGATGTTGACGGGATAGCCCTTGGCGACCTCGGCGGCGTACGCCGCGAACGCGGCCGAGCCGGTCACCATGTTCTTCACCGAGGGCCCCGAGAGGTAGTCCGCGCCTCCGGTGGACACCTGGACGATGCCGTCGGAGCCCGCGTCGGCGAATCCCTTGAGCGCGGCGTTGAGGGTCTGTGAGGACGACACGTTGATGGCCGGGAACGCGAAGGCGTTCTTCTTGGCGGTGTCGAGCATCTCGGCGTACTTCTCAGGCGTGGCGATGGGCACTGCGATCTCCTCGGGCGGAACTGTCGGCGTCGGGACCGAGCCTAGTCCTTGCTCGCGGGTTCCCCGGCGTGGACCTGATTGGGACGGCCGGCTGACAACCGATCGCCACCCGGCTGCGTATTCACCTCTGAGAGGCTGGATCCACGGAAGGCGGAGCGATGTCGTTGATGCGCGAGGAGCTGGAGCGGTCGTTCGGGGACGGGCCCGGCCACCCGCCGGTCGGACCCACGCTGGTGGCGGGCCGGCGCGCCTTGCGACGCCGGCGGCTCGGCTCGGCCGCCGGAGTCCTCGCCGTCGTCGTGGCGCTCGGTACGGCGTACGCCGTGGCCGCGCCGGGCGGCGACGGGGCCCGACGTGGCCAGGTGGCCACGGACCCCACGTCCTCGCCCACGACCACGCTCACGCGGGACGCCGCCCCCGAGAGTGCGCCGTGGGGCAAGGGCGAGATCCTGCGGTACAACGCGGACGGGGCGCTCGAGGTCCGTCCGGGTGTCGTGGTCCACGAGCACCTCCAGAACCCCTACGGCTACGCGCTGCCGAAGCGGTCCGACGCCCTCGACCTCACCTTCGAGGGGCAGCGGGTCTGGGCGATCGTGGAGCTCAAGAACACCGGCTCCACGCTCAGCACCTCGGAGCCCAGCAACGGTTGGGCGAGCTTCGCCGACTATGTCGCGGACCAGGTCGGGGTCGCGCCCGCGGGCAACGGCTGGCCAGAGACCCTCCGCCTGAGCGACCGGGGCGTGGTCGTGGCGAGGGAGGGCAGCGAGATCCTCCAGCGCACGGACGACCCCCGGCTCGGCGCCTCCTTCGCCCCGGCGGGCACCCCGACCGGAGCCGCGCTGGTCACGGCGGGCGAGGACTCGTTCACCTACTTCGTGGTCTGGCGGGTCATCGACGGCCGGCTCGACGTCATCACGACGCCGGCCCGCAGCAGCCAGGGCCCCGGCTTCGCCGAGCTCGTCGACCACGCCCGCGCGCAGTACGCCTCGGGCGAGGGCCTGCGGTGACCCGGACGTCTCGGGACGAGGCCTACACCGCCTTCGTGGCTGCCCGGCGCACGCACCTGCGGCGCGTGGCGTACGCCGTCTGCGGTGACTGGCACCAGGCCGAGGACCTGCTGCAGACCGCCCTGGTGAAGCTCTACGTGGCGTGGCCGCGGATCCGCCGCGACGGACGCGAGGCGGCCGACGTCCGGCAGATCATCGTCCGCGCGCACAGCGACGAGACCCGGCGACCGCACCGGCGCGAGAGCATCGGGCTCGGTGAGCACGACCCACCGGCCCCTACGGCCCCGGCCTACGAGGAGCGCACGGTCCTCTTCGAGGCCCTCCAGTCGCTGCCGCTGCAGCAGCGCAAGGTCGTGGTGCTGCGGCACTGGCTCGGCCTGTCGGTGCGAGAGACCGCCGCTGAGCTCGGCATTCACGAGGGCACCGTCAAGAGCCACAGCTCGCGCGGCCTGGCCCACCTCGAGACGACCCTGGCCGAGTCCGGGCCGGGCACCCAGCACCGGGGTTAGCCGCCGGGGACGACCACGTGGCAGCTCGGCGACCACGTCGTCGTCTGCTACTCGAGGCCGCGGGCTGACCGGCTCGCGCCTCGCTGCGTCCGCCTGCTCGCAGCACCGCCTCAGGAACCGCCCCGCCAGACGTCGCCGGTGGACAGGTCGGCGTACTCCCTGATCCAGCTGTGCATCGCGATCGCCGCGGCCGCGGAGGCGTTGATCGAGCGCGTCGAGCCGAACTGCGCGATCGAGAACGTCGCATCGCACACCTCGCGCGCGGACTCCGAGAGCCCCGGGCCCTCCTGGCCGAAGAGGAAGCAGACCCGGCGCGGCACCGTCATCGTCTCGAGGTGCTGGGAGCCCGGCAGGTTGTCGATGCCGAGCAGCGCGGTGTCGTGCTCGTGGAGGTACGCCGCGAGGTCGGCGGCGGTCTCGTGGTGCCGCACGTGCTGGTAGCGGTCGGTGACCATGGCCCCCCGGCGGTTCCACCGCCGGTTGCCGACGATGTGCACCTCGGCGGCGAGGAACG
>JAOPYC010000139.1 GCA_025964795.1 Marmoricola sp. | reverse complement strand
GAGGTCGACACCGAGACGGCGCGACTTCTTGGTCATGGGGCCGATGTAACGAGCCATGGGTCAAAGTCTCCTGTTCAGTCTCGGGTCAGACGCGCCGGCGCTTGGGCGGGCGGCAACCGTTGTGGGGTGTGGGGGTGACGTCCTGGATGGTGCCGACCTCGAGGCCGATGGCACCCAGCGAACGGATCGCGGTCTCGCGGCCCGAACCCGGACCCTTGACGAAGACGTCGATCTTCTTCATCCCGTGGTCCATCGCCCGACGGCCAGCGGCCTCAGCGGCCATCTGCGCGGCGAACGGGGTGGACTTGCGCGAGCCCTTGAAACCGACGGTGCCGGCCGAGGCCCACGAGATGACCGCCCCGGTGGGGTCAGTGATCGTGACGATCGTGTTGTTGAACGTGCTCTTGATGTGGGCTTCGCCCTGAGCGACGTTCTTCTTCTCCTTGCGGCGCACCTTCTTGGTGCCGGCCGCGCTGCGGCTCTTGGGGGGCATTCACATACTCCTGATGTCTGTTCGGTAGCTGGGGTGGGGGCGATGACCGGGCGCGAGCGCTGCGGTCACTTCGCCTTCTTCTTGCCGGCGACGGTGCGCTTGGGGCCCTTGCGGGTGCGCGCGTTGGTCTTGGTGCGCTGCCCACGAACGGGCAGGCCCTGGCGGTGCCGGCGGCCCTGGTAGCTACCGATCTCGATCTTGCGACGGATGTCGGCCTGGACCTCGCGACGGAGGTCACCCTCGATCTTGTAGTCGGCCTCGATCTGGTCGCGGAGCTTGACCAGCTCCTCGTCGCCGAGGGTGTGGACACGAGCATTCGGGTCCACCCCGGTGGCAGCGAGGATCTTCTGGGAGCGGGTACGGCCGATGCCGTAGATGTAGGTGAGTGCGATCTCGATGCGCTTGTCACGCGGGAGATCAACACCGACGAGGCGTGCCATGAATGGCGGTTCCCTTCAATTGGATCACGGTGGTCTGGTCGTGTCGCGTCTCCTGCCTCGCAGCGGGAGCTCCGGCCATCCGTTCCGGAGGTGATGGGGCTGGACGCCCGTTAGCGATCACGTGGTGGATGTATTCAGTTGTGGAACAGCGGCGGGACTCAGCCCTGACGCTGTTTGTGACGCGGGTTCTCGCAGATCACCATGACGCGTCCGTGGCGACGGATCACCTTGCACTTGTCACAGATCGGCTTGACGCTCGGGTTGACCTTCATGTCAGCCCTTTCTTGATTGAGTCGGCTGCTTACTTGTACCGGTAGACGATCCGACCGCGGGTCAGGTCGTAGGGGGACAGCTCCACCACCACACGGTCCTCGGGGAGGATCCGGATGTAGTGCTGGCGCATCTTGCCGCTGATGTGAGCGAGCACCTTGTGGCCGTTGCTCAGTTCCACTCGGAACATCGCGTTGGGAAGGGCCTCCACGACGGAGCCCTCCATCTCGATCACGCCTTCTTTCTTCGGCATGTCCTCCACAATCTGTTGCTGGTGCTGGTCATCTACCGTTGGCCCGGGAACCGCCTGCGCCACCGGACGAGCCGGTGGGACAGTGGACCTCGTGAACCGCTCGATGGTCCTCAACCCCGGGCACGCGCGAAACACTCCTGCGAGCGAGTCAGCGTTTGTCCGGGCAGCCGCGAGGCACCACAAAACGGGCCCACGTTGGGCCGACTGCCCAGTCTAGGGGATGAGCGGGGCCAACCGTTAATCGAGACGGGCGCCCCCGGCGTACGGCCCGGGGCTGCACGTCCTCAACGACGGTGGAGCCGGACAAAGTTCGCAAGCAGGGTCATCGGGTGGGTCACCTGGACCTCCCGGGACTCCCGCTTGCGGGTCTCCGCCTCCCCCGGGTCGAAGTAGCCGGCGTCCTTGTAGACCTCGATCCGGGTGCAGATTCCCTCGTAGTCGAGCTCGGGGTGGAACTGCATGGCGTAGACGTTCTTGCCGACCCGGAAGGCCTGCACCGGGCAGGCGGCCGAGGTGGCCAGGCGTACGGCGGTCGCCGGCAGCCGCACCATCGCCTCCTTGTGCCCGCCGTACGCCGCGAAGTCCTGCGGCACTCCGGCGAACACCGGGTCGGCCGCCCCCTCGGGGGTGAGCGTGACCGACAGGGGCCCCACCGGCTCGGGCCAGCTGCGGTCGACCACCCCGCCCTGGTGCAGCCCCAGGGTCCCGATGCCGTAGCAGGCGCCCAGGAACGGGAAGTCGCGCTCCACGACCTCGTCGAGCAGGGCCGCGACCGCGGGCTCGGCCCGGCGCTGGGCCTCCGACTTGGTCTCGTCCGGATCGCTCGCGTTCCAGGCCCCACCACCGAGCAGGATCCCGGACCAGTCGTCCGGGTCGAGGTCCGGCAACGGGTCGGTGGCGAGGTTGACCAGTGGGAGCTCCGCCTCGGCAAGGCCGGTGAACCGCAGGAAGGAGCCGTACTCGTTCTCGGCGGCAGCCTGCTCCCCGCGGATGGAGAGCAGCAGGAAGGGCTTCATCAGGTGGTTGCTCCCCACTCGAAACTGCCGCTCCCCCACCGTTGCAACGCGGGGGAAGTGGCAGTTTCACTGGGGACCCAGTGAAACATTCACTCCCCGCCGTAGGGCACACCGAGCTCGGCCAGCTTGGCCCGGCCGCCGTCGACGGCGGTGAGGATCCAGGCGCCGTCGGGGGTCAGGGTGAAGCTGTGCTCGAAGTGAGCGGCCCAGCTGCCGTCGTCGGTGACGACCGTCCAGTCGTCCTCGGCGAGGTCGGTGTACTTGCTGCCCAGCGTGATCATCGGCTCGACGGCGAGCGCCAGCCCGCGCTCGAGCTTGGGCCCGCGACCGGGGCGGCCGTAGTTGGGGACGTTGGGCGGCTGGTGCATCGCGGTGCCGATGCCGTGACCCGTGAAGTCCTCGAGGATCCCGTAGGAGCCCCCGTTGGGATGCGCCTGGGCGCGGACGTAGCTCTCCACCCCGTGCGAGATGTCGGTGACCCGGCCGCCGAGGCGCGCGGCGGCGAAGCCCGCCCACATCGCTCCCTCGGTCACCCGCATCAGCTCCAGGACGTCGGACCGGACCTCCCCCACCGGGACCGTGATCGCGGCGTCGCCGTGCCAGCCCTCGACGATGGCTCCGCAGTCGATCGAGATGACGTCGCCGTCCTCGAGCACGCGCGGGCCGGGGATGCCGTGCACGACCTCGTCGTTGACCGACGCGCAGATCGTGGCCGGGAACGGCGGATGGCCGTAGCCCAGGAAGGAGGGGGTGCCCCCACCCGCGCGGATGTTCTCCGCCGCGATCGCGTCCAGTTCCCCGGTGCTCACGCCGGCCTTCACCGAGGAGCGCAGCAGCTCCAGCGTCTCGCCGACCAGCCGGCCGGCGACCCGCATCCTGGCGATCTGGTCGGGCGTCTTGATCTCGACGCCCCGGTCACGGAAACCCATCGCTGTGTCAGCTCTCGTTGACGTCCTGCAGTGCCTTGAAGATCCGCTCGGACACCTCGTCGACCTCACCCATGCCGTCGACCTCGATCAGGATGCCGTGCTCGCGGTAGACCTCGATCAGCGGCTCGGTCTGCTCAATGTAGAGCTCCTGGCGGCGGCGGATGACGTCCTCGGTGTCGTCGGAGCGACCGTCGGTCTCCGCGCGCTGCAGCAGGCGCTGGACCAGCTCCTCGCTGTCGACGGTGAGCACCACGACGGCGTCGAGCGAGTGACCCGTGTGCTTGATCATCCCGTCGAGCTCCTCGACCTGCGCGAGCGTGCGCGGGTAGCCGTCGAGCAGGAACCCCGGCTCGGCGTCGGGCTCGTCGATGCGGTTGCGCACCATCAGGTTGGTGACCTCGTCAGGGACGTACTCGCCGGCGTCCATGAACTCCTTGGCCTTGCGGCCGAGCTCGGTGCCGTTGGAGACGTTCGCCCGGAAGATGTCACCGGTGGAGATCGCCGGGACGCCGAAGTGCTCCGCGACCCCCGTGGCCTGGGTGCCCTTGCCGGCCCCGGGAGGGCCCATCAGGATGATTCTCATCAGCGGAGGAATCCTTCGTAGTTGCGCTGCTGGAGCTGGCTCTCGATCTGCTTCACGGTGTCGAGCGCGACACCGACCATGATCAGCAGGGAGGTGCCACCGAACGGGAAGTTGTTGTTGGCACCGACCAGGACGAGGGCGATCAGCGGGATCAGCGCGAGCAGACCCAGGTAGAGAGCGCCAGGCAGCGTGATGCGGGAGAGGACGTAGTTGAGGTACTCCTCGGTCGGCTTTCCCGCCCGGATCCCGGGGATGAAACCGCCGTACTGCTTCATGTTGTCCGCGACCTCTTGTGGGTTGAAGGTGATCGCGACGTAGAAGTAGGTGAAGAAGATGATCAGCAGGAAGTAGGCGAGCATGTAGAGCGGGTGATCTCCCCGCACGAAGTTGGTCGCCACCCAGCGGATGAACGGCGAGGTGGAGTTCTGGTTGAACTGCACCGCCATCGCCGGCAGGTAGAGCAGGCTCGAGGCGAAGATGACCGGGATGATGCCGGCCTGGTTCACCTTGAGCGGGATGTACGTCGTGGAGCCGCCGAACATCTTGCGACCGACCATCCGGCGGGCGTACTGCACCGGGATCCGGCGCTGGGCCTGCTCGATGAAGACCACCGCGGCCATCACCACGATGCCGATCAGGATCACGGCGCCGAAGATCCACGGGCCCTTGGACTTCTGGACGGCCCACAGGGAGGCCGGGAAGGTGGCCACGACCTGGGTGAAGATCATGATCGACATGCCGTTGCCGATGCCGCGCTCGGTGATCAGCTCACCGAACCACATGATGATCGCGGTGCCCGCGGCCATGGTGATGACCATCAGCAGGGCGACCCAGGTGGTGTCCTCGTAGAGGAGGGGCTTGGAGCAGCCCTGGAGCAGGTTGCCGGTGCGCGCCAGCGCGACGATGCCGGTGGCCTGCAGGATGGCCAGGGCCAGGGTGAGGTAGCGGGTGTACTGCGTGATCTTGGTCTGGCCGGACTGGCCCTCCTTCTTGAGGGCCTCCAGGCGCGGGATCACGACGACCAGCAGCTGCAGAATGATGCTCGCGGTGATGTAGGGCATGATCCCCAGCGCGAAGATCGTCAGCTGGAGCAGTGCTCCGCCCGAGAACAGGTTGACCAGGTTGTAGAGGCCGGCGTTGTCACCGTCCTGGGCGATCTTGATGCACGCCTGGACGTTGGCCACGTCGACACCAGGGGTCGGGATCTGCGATCCGAGCCGGAAGATCGTGATGATCAACAGGACGAACAGCAACTTGCGCCGCAGGTCCGGGGTCCGGAAAGCGTTCGCGAACGCGCTCAGCACGAGATCCTCTTTCTCCA
>JAOPYC010000018.1 GCA_025964795.1 Marmoricola sp. | reverse complement strand
CCGGGCAGTCGAGGCGAGTCGACCACTGTCGCCTTCAGTAGCGGCACATCGCTTCCGGGAGGTGTTTCAAGCTCTGTGACGAACTTCTGCAGCTGTTCGACCACGCTGTCGTTGATGCGCTGGGCCTGGATCGGACTGGCGTCGGTCACCGTGATCTTGAGGACGACCGTGTCGGGAACCACGGAGGCCTGGATCTTCGACGCGAGTGACTCCGCTGACGTGTCGAGCCGCAGTTGGTCGATCACGCGTTGGGACAGCTCGAGACCGCTGACAAGGTCGGCGTAAGACGCCACCCGTTGCTCGGAGAACAGGCCACCTTGATAGGCATCGCTCGAATTGCTGGGTGTCGTCGAGATGAACACTCTGGCAGTCGAGGCGTACTGGGAGGTGGCCTGCGACGTCACCAGCGCCGCGATGGCGACGGCGGCGACTGCTGAGCCAACGATAAGCAGCCATCGCCGACGTGCGATGCGCAGGTAGTCACGGAGTTCCACAGAGGTCCTTTGGTCACGGAGGGCACTTTGTGCCATTCGCCGGATCAACCGGTCAATCGGCTCAGCGTAGATGACTGGTCGGTACCTACCCTGCACGAGACTGCGGAGTTTCGGATTCGGTCTGAGAAGTGGTCCAAAAGGGATTCCCGGGTGACAGTCGCCGTGTACTGTCGGGGCTTCCCTGTTCTTGTGTGACACCAGATACTGGAGATACAGATGAAGTTTCTCGGTTCCTTGATTGCCACCATGGCGCTGGCGCTTGGCGCTCTCGTCGCGGTCCCCTCGACCGCAACCGCGGCGCCCTACCCCGGCACGGTCGCTACGCGTGTCACGTACGCCGCGCCGGGAGCAGTGAAGCGGAAGAGGAACTTCAACGTCGCCGTCAACGTCCGGGCGTCTGGCAACGCCCGCCCCGCCGGCACCGTCACCTTCCGCGTCTACAAGGTGGGCAAGAACGGTGGGCTGAGCTTCAACCGGAGCGTGTCCATTCGCTACACGGGCCCTTACGGTCGCCGCGTGTCGCTCGGCAAGTTCCAGAAGAAGGGCACCTTCGTCACCAACGCGACCTTCTACGCCGCCAACGGCTCCGTGTACAAGGACAGCTTCTCCGGCAACCAGTCCTTCCGCGTCAAGCGCTGAGCCTGAAATCCTGCTGATCGACACCGGGGTTGACCAGATCTGAACGGTCGCCCCGAGGATCCCGCCCGCGTCGTCGGGCATGGTTTCTCGGGGCGACTGTGCTTTTGTGTGGCCTCATCGCCTACGGCCTTTGGTCCGCCATCGCGACCCGTGCCGACCTGGTGGCCGCACGCAGTGACGCGCAGCAGCTGCAGCGGCACATCTCGGCACAGGACAGCGCGGGTGCCGGCCGTGCGCTGAGGAGCTTGCAGACGCGGGTCGCGCACGCACACAACCGAACCGATGGTCCGTTGTGGGCGCTGGCCACACATCTCCCGATGGTGGGAGACGACGTACGAGCTGTTCGAACGATGGCGGTCGTGGGTGACGATCTAGGTCAAGGAGTGCTTGCCGATCTGGTGGGGGAGTCCGGCAGCGCCCTACGGGACCGGCTCGTTCCTCGTAACGGTCGGATCGACCTCGGGGCAGTGGAGGCTTTCAAGCCAGTCGTGGACAAGGCTCACAGGAGCCTGTCCTCCGCAGCCAGTCGCCTCCGAGATTCCGATTCTGGGTCTCTGACCCGGTGGGTGCGTCCCTCCTACGACTTGCTGTCGCGTCAGGTTGACGACTCCAACAAGGCGCTGGCCTTGGCCGATCGGACCGTCCGGGTGCTGCCAACGATGCTTGGCAAGGACGGCCCGCGAACATATCTGGTCCTCTTCGACAACAATGCGGAGATCCGCGCTACGGGTGGTCTTCCCGGTGCCTACTCGGTGATCACGGCTGACCACGGCCAGTTGAGCCTGACCGCCCAAGGTGCTCCCGCGGACATCGGTCAGTTCCCGAGCCCCGTGCTGCCTCAATCAGCGACTGAGCGAAGTCTCTATGACACCCAGATCACTGAGTACTTCCAGGACGCCAACTTCACACCAGAGTTTCCGCGCACTGCCGAGCTCATTCGCGAGATGTGGAAACGAGTCAAACATCAGCAGCTCGACGGCGTGATCAGTGTCGACACCGTGACGTTGTCCTACCTCTTGCGGGCGACTGGACCAGTTGCTGCTCCCGGCGGCGTGCAGTTGGACTCGAACAATGCCACGCGCGAGCTGCTCAACAACGTCTACTTCCGTCTCCCTGACGACGCGCAACAGAATGAGTTCTTCCGTCAGGTCGCTCGGCTCATGTTCGACAAGGTCATCGGCGGCGTGCCTTCCACTACGGAACTGGTCAAGGCGTTCAGTCAGAGCGCCCGCGAGGGCCGCCTCTATGTGCATGACTTCGACCCGGCCGTCCAACGAGAGCTTTCGGGAACGGTGGTTGCCGGCGAGGTGGTCGGAGGTGACGGTCGCACGCCGGAGGTCGGCGTCTACCTGAACGACGCCACCGGATCCAAGATGTCCTACTACCTTCGATCGAAAGTGCGGCTCAAGGCTCAGTCCTGTGCCCAAGGTCAGCAGCAACTCGAGGGCACGGCCGACCTGAACTACACCAAGGACAGCCCACCAGTGCAGGACCTGAATGCGTTCATCACCGGGCCGGGCACCTACGGCACGCCCAAGGGCGAGCAGTTGGTCCTCGTGCGAATCTATGGTCCGAGGGGTGGGGAGTTGACGAAGTTTCGCGTGGCCGGCACTCCGACCCAGGTGGACACGGTCGTTGACCGCGGCCGTCCCGTGGCCACCACTGTCGTCCAGCTACGTCGAGGTGAGACCGTGCGCGTGAGTTGGCGGACTCGCACCGCCTCTGACCAGGACCGCCCAGCAAGGCTGGTAGTGACGCCTGGTATGCAGTCGAGGAACGCGGTCGAGCGGGTTGCTTCGCTGTGCGGCAGCCGCTCATGACCTTTCGAGTGTTGCTTTCCCCACCCGACACGGGAGAGCTCGAGCGGGACTTCGTGATGCGCGCCATGGAGTCCGGCTGGATAGCCCCGGCTGGGCCCGACCTCGACGAGTTCGAGGCCGAGATCGCTGATCGCGTGGGTCGGCGGTACGCAGTGGGGCTTTCGTCTGGCACCGCCGCCCTTCACTTGGCACTCGTTGCCTGGGGGGTCGGCCCGGGAGACGTCGTCCCTGTTTCCAGCTTGACCTTCGCTGCGACTGTGAACGCGATCCGGTATGTCGGAGCGGAACCGCACTTCATCGACAGCGAGCTGGAGTCCGGGAATCTGAGTCACACCCTTCTCGACGAGGCGTTGACGGACCTGATCGCAGCCGGAAGGTCCGTGCCCTGTGTGATCCCGGTTGACCTACTCGGCAAGTGCGTCGACTACACCGCTGTCACCGAGGTGACGACCCGGCACGGAGTTCGCGTTCTTGCGGACGCCGCCGAGGCAATGGGCGCGACTCACGCTGGGATGCCGGGCGCGAGCTTCGGCCAGGCCGCGGTGCTGTCGTTCAACGGGAACAAAATCATGACCACCTCAGGTGGGGGCATGTTGGTGACCGATGACGAGGAAGTTGCCCGACACGTGCGCAAACTCTCGACCCAAGCGCGCGAGCCGGTGACGCACTACGAGCACACCGAAGTCGGATACAACTACCGCTTGTCCAATATTCTCGCGGCTCTTGGGCGGGCTCAGCTCATCCGGCTCGACGACATGTTGAAACGTAGGCGTGCCTGGCGCGAGAGCTATCGCGAGCTACTGGACAACAAGCCGGGGATGCGACTCTTGGGGGCCGCCTCGGATGCCAACGACAACTGCTGGTTGACCGCGCTGGTGGTGGACCCGGAGATTGCGGGTGTGACCGCCGGCGAACTCCACGAGCGTTTCACGGCCAGTGGGATCGAAACCAGGCCTCTCTGGAAGCCGATGCACCTTCAGCCCGTCTATCGCATGTTTCCGGCGACCCTCGATGGATCGTCGGATCGGTTGTTCCGGCAATCGCTCACGCTGCCATCGGGATCCGGAATGAGCGACGCTGAGTTTTCATTGGTGATTGACGTTCTGGCCGAAGCGGTGAGGTGAGCATGCGTAGGCCTCACTACGACCCGATGAAACGCCTCCTCGACATTGGCGTTGCAGTTCTCGGCCTGATCCTTACTGCTCCCCTCCAGGCAATCGTTGCCCTGTTCGTCCGGCACAAGCTGGGTTCCCCCGTCTTCTTTCGTCAGAGACGGCCGGGTCAACATGAACAAGTCTTCGAACTCATCAAGTTTCGGACGATGCGCGACCCTGATCCGAGCAACGGCTTGATAAGTGACGCCGACCGACTGACACCTTTCGGGGCCAGGCTGCGATCGACCAGCTTGGACGAGTTGCCAACCCTGTGGAACGTCCTGCGAGGGCACATGAGCTTGGTGGGCCCTCGTCCGCTATTGGAGCACTACCTTCCGCGTTACACGAGCCAGCAAAGACGGCGGCACGAGGTTCGGCCGGGAGTCACAGGTCTAGCTCAAGTCTCGGGACGGAATGCGCTCAGCTGGGAACGGAAGTTCGAACTCGATGTTGAGTACGTCGACACGCGTGGACTTCGACTTGACTGCTTCATTCTGATGAAGACTCTGGTCTCTGCGGTCAAGAGGTCAGGCGTCAGTGCTCCCGGAGATGTGACCATGCCCGAATTTCTCGGGACCCGTGAGTGATTGGCTACCCGCGATTCCTGGACCACCCCACGGGAACGAGTGACAACAAGATGGAGCCATCGAAATAGAATGAGCGACGTCCCTGTGCTCTACGCCGTCACGGATCCTGTGACCGCGTTGGCCTTCCTGCGTGGACAGCTGGGTTTCCTGAGAGAGAACGGATTCGAAGTCCACCTGGCGTGCGAGAGGACCCCTGAGATCGAAGCCTTCGCGCAGGTAGAAGGAGTGATCGCGCACGATGTGCGCCTGTCCCGGCGTTGGTGGTCCTGGCAGGACACTCGCTCGCTCTCGAAGGCTGTCGGCGTCCTTCGATCGGTACGACCGGTCGTTCTCAACTACAGCACCCCCAAGGCAGCACTTGTCTGGTCGATCGCATCCTGGTTTTCCAGACCGGATCTGGTCGTCTACTTGTTGCGGGGCCTTCGGGTCGAAGGGCAGCGCCCGTGGCGCGCGGGATTCGCCCTGCTGTGGGCGATGGAGTTCATTGCGTCTCGAACCGCTGACGTGACCGTCTGCGTGAGTCGAGGTCTGCGCGACCGGGCACGGACACTTCACCTGGTCAGAGAGAACCGGTCGATCATTCTGGGAGCAGGTTCGTCGAACGGCGTTGACTGCAATCGATTCACCCAGATCTCATCGGACGAGCGGGAGACGGCGAGGATAGCCAGACGACTAACTGAATCCGACTTCGTCGTTGGGTACGTGGGTCGGCTGGCGAAGGACAAAGGGATCGAAGACCTTCTCGATGCGATCGAGCTGGTCTCGCAGCAGACCGGTCTGAAGTGCTTGCTCGTCGGATCATCTGAGCCGAACTTCGACCTGTCCCGCGCGTTGTCTTCACGTTCTCGGGCAGCCAAGGTCACGAGCTGGTTACCGGCGACAAGTGCGGTTCAGGATGAGTACGCGACCTTTGACGTCTTCGTGCTCCCGAGCCACCGCGAGGGCATGTCGAACGCACTGCTGGAGGCGCAAGCGCGAGGACTGCCTTGCATCACCACGGATGCGACGGGGTGTGCTGACGCGATCGAGCCCGGGATCTCGGGTTGGGTGGTCAAAGTCGGTGATGTTGACGGACTCGCCTCGGCGATCAGCCGAGTCAGCGAGGCCGAAGATCGAGGTGTCGGCATGGGTCGCATGGGTCGCGCCCGCGTCGAGGACCTGTTCAATCCCCAGGCTCTTTGGGAGCAGTACGCCCGGCTGTATCGCGCCGGGATCTCCCGCCGAGCGACCACGAATGTAGTACAGGAGAGATGATGAGAGTCGCAATCACCGGCGGGGCTGGGTTCATTGGTGCCAACTTGGCGCAGCACCTCGTCGACGCGGGGGCACGTGTCACCGTGTTCGACGACCTCTCAAGCGGATCAACGGCGAACCTCGCAGGTCTTGACGTGGACTTCATCGAGGGCTCCATCTTGAGCATGGAGCGTTCTCAGCCGCTCCACGATGCCGATGCAGTCGTTCATCTCGCGGCCATCCCCTCGGTTCCACGGTCGATCAAGGATCCGGTCTCGACTCACGAAGCGAATGCGACAGGGACGCTCCGTGTCCTCGAAGCGGTGCGTGCAAGGGGTACACACGTGATCCTTGCTTCGTCGTCCTCCGTCTATGGCGCCAATCCCACGCTGCCGAAGGTGGAGTCGATGCGGCCAGTCCCGATCAGCCCGTACGCCGTTAGCAAACTGGCCGCTGAGTCCTATGCGTTGGCTTATCAGGCTTGCTACGGGCTGCCAGTACTGGCGTTTCGATTCTTCAACGTCTTCGGACCATTGCAATCCCCGGGTCACGCGTACGCGGCGGTCATCCCGGCCTTCGCTCATGCCGCCACGCGAGGGGAGCGCGCGACAGTTCACGGAGATGGGACGCAGAGCCGAGATTTCACCTATGTGGGCACGGTGGTGGCAACGATCGCCGATGCCATTGAGCGTCGAGTCTGCTCGCCCGAACCCGTGAACTTGGCTTTCGGCACACGCCACACGCTGCTTGATGTAGTCACGCTCATCGAAGCGCACACGGGCCGGCAGATGCTGCTCGACCATGTGGATCCTCGACCTGGCGATGTACGTGACTCCCAGGCCGATAGCAGCTTGTTGAAGAGCTTGTTCCCGGACATCGTGCCAGTCAGTCTCGACAAAGGTCTCGCTACGACGATCGCGTGGATGCAGGAGTGGTCTTCGTGAACGCGAGCGCGGACGGACCCCACAGTTCGGTGGGCAGACCGATGAAGCTTGTAGTCGTCGGGCAAGGATATGTGGGTCTACCCATAGCGATGCGCGCCGTCGAAGTTGGATACGACGTCACCGGGTTTGACACCAGCGCGCAGAAGATCCACCTGTTGAAATCGGGCTCGTCGTACGTTGAGGATGTGCATCACTCGGTGCTTCAGACGGCTCTCGCGAGCGGCCGGTATGCGCCTACTTTCTCGATGACCGAACTGCACGACTTCGATTTCGCCGTCATCACCGTGCCCACCCCGTTGCGCGAGACCTTGCCTGACCTGAGTCATATCGAGAATGCTTCCCGCGCCCTCGCGGAGCATCTGACTCCCGGAGCAACGGTGGTTCTCGAGTCGACCACCTATCCGGGGACGACAGAGGAGCTGGTGGTTCCTATCCTGGAGGCTGGAAGTCAACTCAAGTGCGGCGTTGACTTCTACGTGGGATACTCGCCCGAGAGAATCGACCCTGGAAACGCTGAATTCACCTTCGTCAACACGCCCAAGGTAGTCTCGGGGCTCGGTGCTGAGGCACGTCGCCGTGTTGTTGATCTGTACTCGAGTCTTGTGGACACCGTTGTTCCGGTCTCAACGCCCAAAGAGGCGGAGCTGACCAAGCTCCTGGAGAACACGTTTCGGCACGTGAACATCGCTTTGGTGAATGAGCTCGCCGTCTTCGCGAAGGACCTGGACATTGACCTCTGGGAAGCAATTGATGCTGCTTCGACAAAGCCGTTCGGATACATGCGTTTCACCCCTGGGCCGGGAGTCGGAGGCCACTGCTTGCCGGTAGATCCCTCGTATCTCTCGTGGCAAGTACGACGGACCTTGGGTCACAACTTTCGCTTCGTTGAGCTGGCCAACGACGTGAACAACCACATGCCAGACTATGTTGTTCGCCGACTGATGCTGGCCCTGAATGAGATGGGCAAACCGGTGTCCGGCAGCACCATCGTTGTCGCTGGCTTGGCCTACAAGAGAAACACCAGCGACTACAGGGAGTCGCCCGCTCTGCGAGTCGTTGAACTCTTGGAGACACTCGGCGCCGATCTCCGATTGTGCGATCCCCACATCCTCGAGGATGCCTTTCCAAGCGGGTTCGATCCCCACGATCTCACGCAGGAGCTGATCGACCAGAGCGACGCTGTCCTCATCCTCACCGATCACGACGCCTTTGACTACTCCGTCGTGACAAGTACCAGTACCTACGTGCTGGACACCCGCCACAGAGTCTCAGGCCCCAATGTTGAGCATCTCTAGTCGCCACGACGATTCGGTTACCGGTCCTGAGCACTATGGGGTTTCGGTGCTTATCCCAACCGCAAGTGTCGGGCCTTGGCTGGATGAATCCGTCAATTCTGTCTTGGCGCAAGATGGGGTGAGTCTCGAAGTTGTCGTCGTGCACGACGGGGTCGAACCTGACCTGTCGCGGGCGTGGGCGAAGGACAGTCGAGTGCGCATTCTGGAGACAGGTGTCAGAGGGCTGTCGAATGCGCTCAATGTGGGGGCGCAAGCGTGTGCGAACGAGTTCATTGCTCGACTCGATGCCGATGACCGATCCCTTCCCGGACGACTTCGGATGCAGGCCCAGTTTCTGGACTCACATCCCGAAGCAGTTGCGGTAGGGACCCTTGCCGAAAGGATCAATGACCAAGGCAAGGTCACAGGCGATTTGGGGGTCGTTTCGGAGGGTGACCTGCGTCGAAGGTTGCTGGTCCGAAATCAACTCATGCATCCCTCAGTGATGTTTCGTGCCTCTACGTGGGAAGAAAGCGGCGGGTACGATACCCAGCTCTTCCGCATGGAGGATTACGAACTCTGGTTGAGAATGGCCCGCCTGGGCGAGCTCCGGGTGCTCCCTGCGCCCCTGATCCAGTACCGGGTCCACGAGGGACAGATGAGTCGGGCGCCCAGCCCTGCTTCGGATTTTCGCATTGTCCTAAGGGCGCGACACGCCTTGGCGCGACACCTTGGTATCGGACTGGTAGTGCAGGTTGCCTTGGACGGGCTTTTTATCGTGGCCCACATCTCCAGGACCCTCGGCTTGAGGAAGCTGGGATATCTGCGAAATGTTTCGGGTTGACGACGGTCGTGCCAATCCTATTCGTTGTGACGGGACGTAGATCAGTGGTGACGTCTTGAGGCCGGCGTGGTTGACCACTCTCGGCCGCCGCAACGGCCTGGGTAGAGCCAGCCTGGTCGTTCTCACCGGGACCAGCGGTGCCAGGGTGCTGACGCTATTTGCCGCCCTGGTCGCCGCGAGTGTCCTTCAGGCGGAAAGCCAGGGGCTCTTTGCCTTCTACACCGTGACCGCGAGCTTGCTCTCGTCCATTGGAGTTATGGGTTCGACGCCGCTGATCACGCGTGCTGTGGCCGGAGCAGATGATCAGAGATCCGCTCGTGGGATCGGAACGTTGTCAGTCGCTGGTACAGCCACACTGATTGCGATGGCTTCTGCTCTGTTCATCGCAGCGGCCCAGTTGGGATGGTTGCAACTGAGTGATCTCGAGTCGCGATCGCTGTTCGTCTTGAGCATGATTGCCCTGTGGGCCATGGCCACGGGGGTCAACCAGATGCTTTTCGCGGTCGTGGCCGGACACAAGGCGTTCAGCCTGCTGACAAACCTGACCATTGCCAGGGCTGTGATTGTGGGCTTGACGACGGCCGTGTTTGCTCTTGTGACACGCACGCCTGATTGGACTACTGCAGGGGCAGCCACCGGTGAGTCCCTTGTCGCCCTGGCGTCCGCGCTTCTTTCCTCGAGGCGTGGTTGGTTGGACTGGGGATCACTTGGTGCCTGGCGTAGCCATGGTGCGCAACTGTTCGTTGGTGTTCTCGGTGCGGGTGTGGCCTCGATGCTCGTCAATGCTGCGGTTTGGGGGGGCCAGGCCCTCTTGATCGCCTCCGCTGGGGGAGCGAAGGAGAACGGCGGGTTCTCGGTGTCCAATCGCGTCGTGGTCGCCATCACGCTGGTTCCCGCGACACTCGCGTTGACCTCACTGCCGTATTTGGCTCGTCGGTCTGCCCCTGAGGCTGAGCTGCGCCGTCGTGCCGGTTCAGTGCTGGTTCTCGGTATGGGCGGGGCCGTGGGCATCGCCGCCGTGGCCGCGGTTTTCTCTTCGAGATTCATGAACCTGGTCGGCCCTTCCTTCGCCGCGTACGGCGACACGCTGGTGATCATGTGCGTCGCCGCGATAGCCATGTCGGCCAACTTGATCGTTGGCTCCCTGATCGTCGCCGCCGCCAGCACTCGCTCCTGGATCGTCAGTGACGTCGTCCTCGCGGTCGCCTTGATCGCGCTTGCCTATGCGTTCGTGCCGACGTGGGGAGCAAACGGGTTGGCATGGGCGTACGCGGCCTCATACGCCAGTTCGGTCTGCGTGATGGTCCCAGCACTCGTTCGTGGGTATGGCCGCTTCAGTCGACAAACGAGCGTTGCAGCATGAAGAATCCGGCCTTCGCGCCCATGGTGGCGGCCACATCGCGAGCGTGCCTGTCGGGTACGGTGAGCCGAAGTTGGCCCCGGGTCGCGGTGGCCGCTTGTCCCCACGAGTGCGGATGGCCGGAGACCCTGTGAAAGCGCGGCTTGAGGTGTCACCCACATCCGTGGAACCTGGTCTGTCCGCGATGTCCAGCGACTCGCGATCATTGCCGACCCACGTCGCTGCTCGTCCCTCTCAGCCAAAGGTCGACGGCCGTGGCACTTCGGTGGCCGTTCTCATAGCTGTGATCGTCGTGGTTCTCGCTCTGTTTGCGCCATCGGAAGAAGTCTTGCCTTGGTGGCTCCCGCTTGTGTCCACCGGCGTTTTTCTGGTCACGACGCTGATGATCCCCCCCGCCAGATTCGCCGCTCCCTGGATTTCGCCGCGCAACGTGGCCGTCGGCTTGGCGGCCCTACAGCTTGTGGTATTCCCGTCCGTCCTCCAATGGCACTTGGGCTACAGGGGCCGTCTGCCGTTTACGCCGACGCAGCAGCACCTGACGTGGGCCGTAGGCACTCAATGTCTGGCGTTCGTTGGCATTGCAAGCGGGCTTGCGCTGGCCGCGAGGCGTCCTAAGCATGTGCGGGGGGTGGGCCCTGCTCGCATCGCGCGGCGCCGGAACATCCTTCTGATCCTGGGGTTCGTGGGCCTCGTGCTTCGTTTTCCGACGCCGAGTGCCTTGCTTGGCTACTTGGCGGGTCGCGGCACTGGAGATCCAGGGGGCCAGCTGCAGGCTGCGATGGCGACTTTCCTACTTCCTTGCCTCGTCTTCGGCCTGGCTACGTGGTCGCTGGAGATCCTGAAGCGCAAGAGCGGGCGTCTGAGCGCGGCGGCAACTATCGCTGCGGGGGCGGCATTGGTCTCTGCCTCACTGTTCTCCTACAACCGGGCCGCAGTGATCGTCCCTGCTGTGGTGTTCATGGGCGTCTATGCGCTGCATATCCGGCGCGTGCGAGTTTTGCACGCCGTCCTTGCCCTCGTGGGCTTGGCGGTCCTGGCAAGCGTCGTCACCAATCTTCGTTCCAGCGCAACTGAGGAGCAGCTGCGCGGCATCGGAGCCGACCCCAAGTCCTTTGCGGGATATCACCTGGGCCTGAATGAGTTGCAGCTCTACGGCGGAGCGCCTCAATTCGTCGCATTCGGATTCACCACAGCGCCAAGCTCCAGTCCAGGCGTGCTGACCGTAAATTCCATCATCACGCCGGTACCCAAATATGGGTCGGCTGGCAGGGCTAACAACGGGATCGCGCTGTACAACGGCGCCCTCTACGGCAGAAGTTCGGGCGTTGAGGACCAGTCGGTTCCGACAGTCGTCGAACTGAACTGGGACTTCGGCCCGGGCGGGGTCCTGCTGGGATTTCTACTTTTCGGAACCCTGATAGGCGCCTGCCACCGCAGGTTCGTGTACGCCCTCACGCCCTCTGAAGCACTCGCTTGGGGGTTTGCCGGTACTTGGGCAGGGGCCTGCCTGATCTTCCAGTTGGAGACACTGTCTCAAATAGCGATTTATTGGTCCGTCCCGCTTGCACTCCTTATTTTTCGGACGCCGCGACAGAGGCGAGCTTGATCGCCCAGACCGCACGCCCGCCGATGCCATTCAATGAGTGCCTCGACAACGGGGTCCACTCGCAAGCGCGTGCACTCGAAGGGCTCGCCAGCTCGCGGAGGCCGATATGGGCACCCTAGTGGTGATGCGCGGAGGACTGGGAAACCAGCTTTTTCAGCTGGCAGGGGCAATGACGCTGAAGGATTCCTCTGAGGCTCTCGTTGTGGATGTAAGCGTATTTGAACCATTGCCTTCGCCCAACGACAGCTTGGCTCGACGACGGTACGAGGTGGGTCCCATTGTGGACGCCCTGGGTGGGCGAGAAGTCAACCTCCACTTGGGGTACCTGCGCCGTCTGTATTCTTCACTCGCCCACCGTCTCGGGCGCGGATCAGGCAGTCGCCGACTCCTGGGTCATACGGTGGTGCTGGGCCAGTTCATCGACAGCTCGCTACCCGATGCCTGCGCCGAGGAACTGTGGCCGGCCATCGTGAAAAACATGCCGAACCCGATCACTGTTGTTCCAGGGCGGCAGGGAGTCCATGTTCGCCTGGGGGATTACCGCAACAATCCGCAGGTTTACGGTGAGCCAGATCGCAAGTACTACGAGTTGTCCATATCCACAGTCCTTGACGAGCGGACTCCCGTCTACGTATTCAGCGACGACGAAGCGGACGCCGTCGCATGGCTCAGTGGGCTCTCAGGCGTCCATGGGTACAGATTCATCGGCGCTAGCAATCTGGACCCAATCGACAGCGGTCCATCTTCTTGGAGCGGTTTGTGGGCGATGGCGTCCTGCGAACGCTTGGTGGGTGGCCTGAGTACCTACAGCTGGTGGGCGGCCTGGGTTGCGGCGCGCCTACCCGATAGTCCGCCTGCGAGTCATCGAGTTCTACCCTCATCGATGCCGGAAACATTTTTGAAGCCTCCGACGGGAAGTGTCGGCTTGGATTGGGAGATAAATGTCTAGGGGACTCGTCTGCATCGCTACCGGCACGTATGACGTGTTCGTCGATCCCCTCATCTCCGCTGTGGACGCGAACGGTACTGCCGATATTCTGTTTGTTCTTACAGACAATGCCGCCCGATTGACACGGTCTGAGGACAGGGTAGGACGCACCACGGTCCAATACCTGCCATGGGGATCTTTGCCGTGGCCCTACCCCACGCTGTGGCGCTACGTGGCGATCAGTGCCTACGCGGACCAGTTTCGCGACCGTGTGAGCCACCTTGTCTACTGCGACGTTGACATGCGACCCGTGGGTGATTGCTCGGCATTGTTCGACGACGTGCTGGTGGCAGTGGAACACCCGGGCAACTTGAACCGGGGAAACTCCACCATGCCTTTTGTTACCGATATTTCCTCGAAAGCCTATACATCACCGAGTCAAGATTCTGTGTACGTCGCCGGTGGGGTACAGGGTGGTCCGGTTGCGCTCTACCTGGAGGCTGTCGAATCCTGTAAGTCTGCCATCCTCGAT
This sequence comes from Marmoricola sp., assembly GCA_025964795.1. GTDB lineage: Bacteria > Actinomycetota > Actinomycetes > Propionibacteriales > Nocardioidaceae > Marmoricola. Next base: position 37,926 of record JAOPYC010000018.1, on the reverse strand, counting down.
GATTACCGACGGGGTGTGATGGCTCAGTGGCACGATGAAAGTCACTGGAACGCCTACGTTGATCGGGCAGCCAACGTGCACGTGCTCGGCTGCGAATATTGCTGGCCAGAAACCTGGGCGGCTTCCGATGGGCTGCCGGCGCCGCGTCTCTTGGCGCTCGACAAGGATCATCATCATCTGCGCGGGACCTCGCCGGGATTGCGAGAGCGCCTGCGGAAGTCGAAGTTGGGTGAAAGTGGGGTCGCTCTGATCAAGAGAGTCAAGAGTTGAGTCCCGGTGCTCCAGGCGGCGTCTCGCTCTGACGCGAACGGCTCAGCTGACGCCCTGTTGAGTGAGCCATAGTTCGAGAACGAGCAAGGAGTAGAGGATCGTCTTGTCGTTCCGGTCTTCGAGAAGCGTGCTCGACAAGAGTCCCTCGATCAGTTCTGCGCTGACATAGGCACGTACTTTGGCGTTCGGCGATCCCAAGGTGTCGTGGATGATCTCGGCAAGTGGGCCAGCGAGCCACGCAGCGAGGGGAACCTCGAACCCCTTCTTCGAGCCATTGACGACTTCGTCCGGAAGGGCCTCCCGGTAGGCATCGCGGAGAATCCGCTTAGTCGAGAACCCCTTGACGCGATAGGAGACCGGCAAGTGCCAGCCGAGTTCGGCGACCGACTGGTCCAAGAAGGGCGATCGCGCTTCGAGCGATGAGGCCATCGTTGCCATGTCCATCTTCACCAGAAGGTCGGAGAGCAGATTGAGGCGTACGTCTGTGGCGACCATCTGATCCAGTGAGCTCAGCCCTGCAGTTGCATGCGCGCCCACTAGTCGTTCAGAGGGGTGACATCCCTGACCCTGCCAAGCCCAGTCCTTGTCTGACTCACGCAACAGGTCTGAGCCCCAGGCCAAGTAGCGGTCAGGGCCATCGAGGCCAAGTCCACTTGCGAACCTCGCGGCAAACCCGAACGGCGTACGCCGGTTGGACGCAAACTTCGACAACGCCTTGGCCGCGGGGGCAGACAGGTGAGCAAGCCGTTGACTGGTGGGCATCAGGGTCGCAGCGGCATACCTACGGTAGCCGGCGAAAACCTCGTCGCCTCCGTCGCCGTTGAGCACGACCGTGACGTGCTGGCGCGCGAGGCGAGCTATTTGCATGCTGGGTATCGCACTCGAGTCCGCGAATGGCTGGTCGTAGTGATGCACCACGGCCTGTACTCCAGCCAGGGGATCAACCTCGAGCGGCAGAACCGTGTTCTCTACGCCCAGGGTGTGGGCGGTCCTGCTCGCAACTCCCGATTCGTCTAGACCTCCGGGAGTCGCGATGGTGAACGTCTGCAGGTCCGTGACACCCGCTTGCACGCTTTCGTAGGCGACGATCGAGCTGTCCAAGCCTCCTGACAGGAGCACGCCAAGGGGAACATCCGACCGCAATCTCAGACGAACGGCTTCGTGGAGCCGAAGTCGCACCTCTGCTTGGGCTTCGTTGTAGTCGAGTTCCGATTTGGGCTCGTAGGAGGGAGACCAGTATTCCTGCAGAGTCAGGGTTTCTCCCTCCCAGATGGCTGTATTGCCTGGGGGTAGGCAGTGGACACCTTCGTAAATGGAGTTGGGCTGCGGTACGACCCCGAACGACAGGTAGTCATAGATCGACTGATCACGGACCCGGAGGTCCATCTGCGCCGCACGGCAGAGCGGGGCCAGGCCCTTCAATTCGGAAGCGAAAAGCAGGCTGTCACGCGTCGGGTGGCAGTAGTAGAGCGGCTTCTTACCCATGCGGTCCCGTGCCAGGAACAGGCTATTTCGCCTGCCGTCGTGGACGGCGAAGGCGAACATTCCGTGTAATTCTTCGACACACGCCATGCCGCGGGCTTCATATAGCTTGAGCAGTACCTCGGTGTCCGAAGTTGTCTGAAATCGATGACCTTCTCCCGTCAACTGCTTTGCGAGTTCGCGGTAGTTGTAGATCTCCCCGTTGAAAACCACCGTCACCTTTCCGTCGGGTGAAGACATGGGCTGCCGACCACCCTTTCGGTCAATGACTGCAAGTCGCGTCATACCTAGGGTGGTGTCGTCGCGGTCGTGGACGCCGGACTCATCTGGACCGCGATGAAGCATTTGGGTCAAAGAGTCGTTGACGGCGGCGCGGACATTTTCATCGCCGTGCTGTGCTCCCGAGATACCGCACACTGCTTATAGCCTCCGTCAATTCGTCGAGCGTTTCCGCGCTACTAGGAATCGCCCTGAGCGTTGGAGGCCGGTTGCTTAGTTAGCGGTGTTGATCATGCCGGCGCCCACCGTAACGCCTGATGCTTCATCGATGAGGATGAACGAGCCCGTAGTCCGGTTCTTGGAATACGGGTCGCAGAGCAAAGGCACGGTCGTGCGAAGTTGCACGCGGCCGATCTCGTTCAAGCCGAGTTCCTTGGTCTCCTGGTCGCGGTGCAGCGTGTTGATGTCCAGGCGGTACTGGATGTCCTTGATCAGCGCACGCCCGGTCCGGGTGGTGTGCTTGATCGCGAGCTTCTGTCCCTTGCGCAGGGGCTCGTTGGTCATCCAGCAGATCATCGCGTCGATGTCCTGGCTGGGCTTGGGGGCGTTCTTGACTCGCGCGATCATGTCGCCGCGGCTGACGTCGACGTCGTCCTCGAGACGGACCGTCACGGACATGGGCGGGAAGGCCTCGGCGATCTCCCGGTCGAAGAGGTCGATGCCGGCGATCCTGCTCGTCATCCCGCTGGGCAGGACGACAACCTCGTCCCCCGGCTTCAGGACGCCGCCAGCCACCATGCCCGCATAGCCGCGGTAGTCGTGGAACTGGTCGGACTTGGGGCGCACGACGTACTGCACGGGGAGACGCGTGTCGACGAGGTCGCGGTCGGAAGCCACGTGGATGTTCTCCAGGTGGTGCATCAGGGAGGAACCGTTGTACCAGGGCATGTTCTCGGACCGGTTCACGACGTTGTCGCCGTTCAGGGCCGAGATCGGGATGACCTCGAGGTCAGGGATGTTGAGCTTGGTGGCGAAGGAGGTGAACTCCTTGTGGATGCGGTCGTAGATCTCCTCGTCGTAGTCGACGAGGTCCATCTTGTTCACCGCCAGGACCAGGTGGGGGACGCGCAGCAGGGACAGGATCACCGCGTGCCGACGGGACTGCTCGGTGAGGCCCTGGCGGGCGTCGACCAGCACCAGTCCCAGGTCAGCGGTGGAGGCGCCGGTGACCATGTTGCGGGTGTACTGCACGTGGCCGGGGGTGTCGGCGATGATGAACTTGCGCTTCGGCGTCGCGAAGTAGCGGTAGGCGACATCGATGGTGATGCCCTGTTCCCGTTCCGACCTCAGACCGTCCGTGAGCAGGGCGAGGTCGGTGTAGTCGTAGCCCTTGGATGCGCTCGTGGCCTCGACGGCCTCGAGCTGGTCCTCGAAGATCGCCTTGGAGTCGAGCAGCAGTCGCCCGATGAGTGTGGATTTGCCGTCGTCGACGGAGCCGGCGGTGGCGAAGCGGAGCAGGTCCATCTCGCCGATTCCTGCGGAGGCGGGGGTGGGCATCAGAAGTAGCCTTCCTTCTTGCGGTCCTCCATGGCGGCCTCGGAGAACCGGTCGTCGCCGCGGGTCGCGCCGCGCTCGGTGACGCGGGCGATGGCGATCTCGTCGATGATCTTCTCGTAGGTGTCGGCCTCGGACTCGACGCAGCCGGTCAAGGTCAGGTCACCGACCGTTCGGAACCGGACCGTCTTCTCCTCGACGGTCTCCACGGGCTTGGTGGGGTTGAAGTCGCTCTCGGAGAGCCACATGCCGTCGCGCTTGAAGACCCTGCGCTGGTGGGAGAAGTAGATCGATGGGATCTCGATCTCTTCCTGGGCCAGGTAGTGCCAGATGTCGAGCTCGGTCCAGTTGGACAGCGGGAAGATCCGCATGTGCTCGCCGCCGTGGATCCGGCCGTTGTAGAGGCTCCAGAGCTCGGGCCGCTGCATCTTCGGGTCCCACTGGCCGAAGTCGTCGCGGTGGGAGTACACGCGTTCCTTGGCCCTGGCCTTCTCCTCGTCACGGCGACCGCCACCGAAGGCGGCGGTGAAGCCGTTCTCCTCGATGGCGTGCAGCAGGGTGCCGATCTGGTGACGGTTGCGGCTGGTCTTGCCGTCGTCCACCACGATTCCGTTCGCGAGGGCCTCCTCGACGCTGGCCACGATCAGCTTCACGCCGAGGCGGTTGACCCAGTTGTCGCGGGTCGCCAGCACCTCAGGGAAGTCGTAACCGGTGTCCACCTGGAGCACCGGGAACGGGATCTTGGCCGGGTAGAAGGCCTTCTCCGCCAGCCGCAGCATGACGATGGAGTCCTTGCCGCCCGAGAACATCAGGACAGGCTTCTCGAACTCCGCCGCGACCTCGCGGAAGATGTGGATGGACTCGGCTTCGAGCTGGTCGAGCTGGCTGAGCCGGTAGTCGCCATGGGTCTGCGTCATCGGTTTGGGTTGACCTCTCGTCTGAAGACAGCGGCGTCATCGTATCTACATCTGTTCACTGGGGATTGTCAGGCACGAACTCCGAGACTCATGCACGGGGTTTCGCGGGGACTCCCACGACGGTGAGACCAGCTGGAACGTCCTTGATCACGGCCGCGCCGGTGCCGACAACGGCGCCTCGACCGATGGTGAGCCCCGGATTGACGTTCGCTCCTGTTCCGAAGAACACCCCCGTCTCCGCGTGCACATTGCCCGAGATGGCCACCAACGGAGAGAGGGTCACGTAGTCGTCCAACACCGCATCGTGTCCGATCGTGGCGTTCAGATTCACATGGACGTGCCGCCCGAGCCGGATGTTGTTGGTGATCGAGACGTGCGAGCAGACGATCGTCCCGGGGCCGAGCTCGACTGCGTGACGGCCGATGGCAGCACTGGGGTGGACGAGAACCGGGGAAACCCGCCCGAGGTCGAGCCCCTTCTGGTCCAGGGCCTGCCTGACGCCAGGTGAGCCGATGCCGATTACATAGCCGACGTCGTGAGGGAGATCGCCCAGTAGCGACACAGGCCCAAGGTGTTGCACACCATAGGGGCCGAGCACTGCTGCCTCGGGCGTGCCGTCATCGAGTACGCCGATGGGCTCGAATTCTGGGGTGGCGGCACAACTGTTGATTGCTTCGATGACATCAAGGACCTCACGTCCGAAGCCCCCGGCACCGATGACAACCAACCGCTGAGTCATCTGAGCACTATCTCAGGCATCAGGGCCTCTGCGATCGACGAGCAACGGGAGGGACTCGAGTTGCGGACGTGTGGCGACCCGTGGAGAGACAACGAACGCCCATGTCGACCGCGGGGGGTCGAGATGGGCGTTCGTTGTGGCGTGTGGGTCAGTAGGCGCCGCGGGAGTTGAAGACGGCGCCGAAAGTGCGGCCCAGGATGCTCAGGTCCTGGAACATCGACCAGTTGTCCACGTAGTAGAGGTCGAGGCGGATCGACTCGTCGACGGAGAGGTCGGAGCGGCCAGAGACCTGCCACAGGCCGGTCATGCCGGGGCTGACGTGCAGCCGGCGAGCCATCGCGTTGTCGTAGAGGGCGACCTCGTCGGCGACCTGGGGGCGGGGGCCGACCAGGCTCATCTCGCCGCGCAGGACGTTGATCAGCTGCGGCAGCTCGTCGAGCGAGAGGCGACGCAGCCAGCGGCCGGGGCGGGTGATGCGGGGGTCGACCTTGAGCTTGGCGAAGACGTTGTGCTCGGTACCGTTGGCGGCCAGCACCTCGGCCAGGCGGCTCTCGGCGTCGACGGCCATCGTGCGGAACTTCCAGCAGCGGAACGACGTGCCGTCGCGGCCGATGCGCACCTGCTTGAAGTAGATCGGGCCGCGGTCGTTCATCCAGATCTGGAGCGCGATGAAGGCGAAGATCGGCGAGAACGCCATCAGCAGCAGCGACGAGCCGACGAGGTCGAACGTGCGCTTGGCCTTGCGCCGGGCCAGGGCCGAGCGGGGCTTCTCGAGGTGGATGAGGGGCAGTCCGCCCACCGGGCGCAGCTGGATGCGTTCGTGGGAGACATCGGTCAGGGTCGGCGCGACCAGCACCTGCGTGGCCGAGTCCTCCAGCTCCCAGGCGACCCGGCGCAGCTGGGCGGCGGAGTCGACGGAGCCTCCGGCGAAGAACACCACGTCGGCCTCCTGCTGACGGGCGATCTCGGTGACCTCCGACACGGATCCGATGACCGGGATGCCGGCGGTGGTCTCGGTGCCGCCGCCGGTGGTGAGGGCGCCGATCACGCGGTAGCCCAGCGAAGAATCCCGGGAGAGCACGGCGGCGACCTCGTCGACGTACGGCGCCGAGCCGACGATGAGCGTGCGGTAGAGCAGGGTGCCGTTGCGGTGCGCCTTCTTGAGCATGTAGCGGAGCAGCAGGCGTCCCAGGAGCAGGAGGCTGAAGCCCGCCGCGACGGCCAGCACGAAGAATCCGCGCGGGAGCTCGTACTTCAGCAGGAAGCAACCGATGCCGACGAGGGCGGAGGTGACCAGACCCGCGTTCGTGACGCGGCGGAACTCAGTGGTGCCCGCGCCGAAGATCTTCGACTGGTAGCCACCGAGCAGGTACGTCGTGACGATCCACCCGGCGCCGATGACCAGGGCCGGGCCTCCCAGACGCGCGGCCTGCTCCTGCGGCAGGATCGCGAACAGACCGAGGTGAGCCCGTCCCCAGGCGGCGAACCCCAGCGCGACCGCGATGCTCACCATGTCGACACCCAGAGCCAGCCAGGGGAGGTACTGCAGTGAACGCGCGGCCCGGCGCGAGGGCGAAGCGTCGTGGCCGAGCTCGCCGAGCCGTGTGGCTTGTTCGACGAGATGGTCCGAACGTGTTGTCGACATTCTGTATCCCCCGTTGGCTGTGCTGTACGTATGCGTTGACTGGAAGCTGGTGCTGGATCGGTCCGATCAGTAAGGGCGTCGCAACCGGCGTGCGGCACCCCAGGTTCGCGCCAAGATGGTCAGGTCCTGGAGCACGGACCAGTTGTCCACGTAGTAGAGGTCCAACCGGATCGTCTCGGACCAGGAGAGGTCGTTGCGGCCGGAGATCAGCCACAGGCCGGTCATGCCGGGGCGGACGCGCAGGCGACGAGCCATGTCGTCGTCGTACTGCGCGACCTCGTGGCGGAGCGGCGGACGCGGCCCGACCAGGCTCATGTCGCCCAGCAGCACGTTCACCAGCTGGGGGAGCTGATCGATCGAGAAGCGCCGCAGCCACTTCCCGGGGCCGGTGACGTGCCGGTCGTCGTCCTCCCGGAACACGCCCTCGGCGGGCAGCTCGTCCATGGTTTCCACGTCGGTCGTGCGGAACTTCCAGCACCGGAAGCCGGCGCCGTCGCGACCCACGCGGGCCTGGCGGAACAGGACCGGACCCCCGTCGAAGCGCCACACCTTGAAGGCGGCGAAGACGAGCACGGGGGAGAAGGCGACCAGCAGGCACAGGGAGCCGATGATGTCGAAGGCTCGCTTGGCGCGGGGCACGGCCTCGGCCGTGCGCGACCGCTCCAGGTGGATGAGGGGCATGCCGCCGACGGGACGCACGCTCACGCGCTCGCTCGACACGTCCGTCACGCTCGGGGCGATGACCACCGCGATGTCCTCGTGCTCGAGGTCCCAGGCCAGCTGGCGCATCTCGACGGAGGAGGTGAAGGCGCCGCCGGCCAGGAAGACGACGTCGGCCTCCGCGTCGATGGCCACCTGGGCCAGCGATCGTGAGGCGCCGAGCAGCGGGATGCCGGAGTGGGTGGTCAGGCGCTCGCCCGGCTCGGGGGTGAGGGCGCCGATGACGTTGTAGCCGAGCTTCTTCTCGCGGTTCAGGACCGCGGCGATCTCGTCGACGTGGCCCTCCGCTCCGGCGATCACCACCCGGTGCTGGAGCGAGCCCAGGGTGCGGGCCCGCTGGACGCCGCGGCGCAGGCTCACCCGTCCCGCCACGAGGAGCGGCATCCCGATCGCGAAGGCCAGGACGAAGAAGCCGCGCGAGAGGTCGACGCGGAGCAGGTAGCACCCGATGCCCACGGCGGCCGCGGTGACGAGCGAGGCGTTGATGGTCGCCTTGTACTCGTCGAGGCCGGCGCCGAAGACCTGGGCCCGGTAGCCACCCATCAGGAAGATCGCGGCGACCCAGCCGAGGATCATCACGGGACCGACCACGTTGAGCGAGTCGCCGACGTGGGCGTCCGCGCTGCTGTCGGCGGTGCTCAGTTGGAGGGCGATGGCGCCGAAGACGCTGGCGGCGAGAATGACGAGATCGATGCCGGAGGCGACGGTGGGGATGTAGCGGAGTGCGCTGCGTGGTGCCGCACTGACCCGCGTCGCTTGAACGACCGATGACGCCATTGAGAATCCCCCGATTTCAATCGATATCCCCATGCTGGAGTACCGGGTTCCTACCTTAGTTACGAGTGAGTGGTTCGGGGGTTACGAGATACCGGCTGGGCTCTCGCGGTCTAGTCCGCGAACCACGGTGCGGCGGCGCCATGGCCGAGCACGGCGCTCCCGCCCCTTGCTCGACGGTCCAGCCCCCGAGCGGGTTTCCCACCGTACGGACCTGTCGGGGACGTTGGCCGTGACAACCATGGGCAAACCAGGCATCTCGTCTAGTGAAAGTGACCACAATCACGTCCTTTTCGGACGTTGCCCCTCCGGGGTCGGGGCGGGGTTGGGCTCGGGCAGCCGCCAGGCTGCGGCGTTGTTGTCGAACGCCGGCAGACCTCGCTGCTGGCGGACGAAGGCCCACCCGAGGGGCCCGAGCAGCAGGAGGCCCGCCCCGATGATGCCCACCCAGGTAGGGGAGACGCCGAGCATCTTCAGGCCGGTCACGGTGAGCACGATGACGATGCCGCGGCGGATCACCGACTGGGACACCCACGCCGCCATCCGGGCGCCGAGGAAGGTGCCCGGCGTACCGCCCAGGATCAGTGGGATGAGCACGTGCCAGGTGACGCCGTCGTTGAGGACGTGCCCGACCGCGGCCGCCAGGACGAGGGGCACGGCCTGGACGAGGTCGGTCCCGACGAGGCGTACGGCGGACAGGGTCGGGTAGATCAGCAGCAGCGCCACCATGATCAGCGACCCGGAGCCGACCGAGGTGATCCCCACGAGCAGGCCGCCGACCGCACCCACCAGCACGGTCGGGATGATCCGCACCGTCGGCTCGTCCTCGCTGAGGACGTTGCCCGACGTGACGTGGCGCAGCTGGAGGTACATCCGCAGGCCGTAGGTGGCGGCGGTGAACAGCAGCGCGCAGCCGATCGCCGTGGTCAGGAAGTCGGTCTGCGCCTTGGCGTCCCCGAGGCCCTTCACGATGAAGCCGCCGGCGAAGGCGCACGGCACCGAGCCGAGGACCAGCAGGCCGGCCAGGCGCAGGTTGGGCGAGCCGCGCCGCCAGTGCACGCTCGCTCCGACCGACTTGTTGATGCTGGCCGCGACCAGGTCGTTGGCCACGGCGGCGACCGGGTTGATCCCGAGGAAGATCAGCGCCGGGGTCATCAGGGCTCCGCCACCCATCCCGGTCAGCCCGACCACGATCCCGACCCCGAAGCTCACGACGAGGACCGAGAGCGCTGCGGTGGTGAACAGGTCGCTCATGTCGGGAATGGTAGGAGGGGCAGGAGGTCGGCCAGGGCCTCGGGGATGGTGCGGTCGGTCGTGTCGATGCGTACGGCGGCGTCCGCGGGCTCCTCGTAGGGGCTGGAGATGCCGGTGAACTCCGGGATCTCACCGGCCCGTGCCTTGGCGTAGAGCCCCTTGCGGTCGCGGCGCTCGCACTCCTCGAGCGGGGTGGCCACGTGCACCAGCACGAACTCGCCCCCGGCCTCCTCGACCAGCTGGCGGACCTGCTGCCGCGTCTCGTCGTACGGCGCGATGGGGGAGCAGATCGCGATCCCCCGGTGACGGGCGATCTCCGCGGCCACCCAGCCGATCCGCCGGATGTTGGTCTCGCGGTCGGCTCTGGAGAAGGTCAGGCCGGCGCTCAGGTTCCGTCGTACGACGTCGCCGTCGAGGCTGGTGACCGTGCGTCGCCCCTCCTCGAGGATGCGGTCCTTGAGGGCCTGGGCCAGCGTCGACTTGCCGCTGCCGGAGAGACCGGTGAAGAAGACCACGACGCCGCGCTCGTTGTCGCCGGGCTGGTCCTGGGCCACGATCGCGGCGATCTGCTCGGGCCACTCGCCCTGGCCGGTCAGCCCGAGCACCTCGTCGGTGGCGTAGTTGGCGGCCACCTGCTTGCCGAGCCGGTGGTCGAGGTCCGGGTCGCCGTGGGACGCCAACGGGACCGCGACGACGTCCGCGCGGTAGCCGTTGCGCTGCAGCACCCCCGCAGCGGCCAGCGTGGCGCGGACCAGGCCGACCGGGGAGACGTCCACGGGCGTGCCGGTGCCGCTGAGGGCCAGCAGCACCACGCCGCGCTCACCGGCCCGTTGCTCGACCAGCCCGAAGTCGCCGTCGGTGAGCGGCGCGGCGACGGGGACCACCAGGCGGCCGGCGTACTGCTCGCGGGCCTGGGCCGGGTTGAGGTGGAGGCGGCGGAAGGGGCCGTAGGTGGGGGTGGCCAGCTGGGTCAGTGAGGTCGGGGTCCATCGCCCCAGGGGGAGGCCCTCGGGGTCGACCAGCTCGACCTGGGGGGCGTCGGCGAGCTCGGGCGGGAGGGTGAGGGTGATCCCCGTGGCCTCGTCGAAGGTGGTCTGGGGGGCGAGGGCGCCGGAGAGGAGGAGCTCGAGGTCGTCCAGCTCGCGAGGGCTCGGGGAGTACTGCGGTGCGGGCACCCGGCCGATCCTGCCAGACCGCGCGGGCCGATAGCGTCGACACATGGTTGCTCCCGTCGTCGTCGCAGAGATCGTCCGCTCCGGGTTCGTGGAGGGCCACCACTACGGCTCGTGGGTGGCGATCGACGCCGGCGGAGCGGTGCTCGCGTCCGCGGGTGACGTCGCGGGGCCGATGCTCCCGCGGTCGTGCAACAAGCCGATCCAGGCGCTCGGGATGGTCGAGGCCGGGCTGGGCCTCCAGGACGAGCTGCTCGCCCTGGCGTGCGCGTCGCACTCCGGCGAGGACTTCCACGTCGACGGCGTACGGCGCATCCTCGCCTCCGCCGGTCTCTCGGAGGCCGCCCTGCAGACCCCGCCGGACTGGCCGCTCGACGACGCGGTCCGCGAGCAGCTGCTCCGCGACGGCGGCTCCGAGGCGTCGGTGCTGATGAACTGCTCCGGGAAGCACGCGGCCATGCTGGCGACGTGCGTCGTCAACGGGTGGCCCACCGCGACCTACCTCGCGCCGGACCACCCCTTGCAGCAGGGCATCCTCACGACCTTCCAGCGGATGACGGGGGAGCCGGCCCAGGTGGCGGTCGACGGGTGCGGGGCGCCGTTGCTGTCGACGTCGCTCACCGGGTTGGCCCGGGCGTTCTCTCGGCTGGCGGTCCGAGGTGAAGGTGGCATCGCCGAGGCGATGCGGGCGCATCCGGAGTACGTCTCGGGGACGCACCGGGACGAGCTCGCGCTGCTGCGGGCGATCCCCGGGGCGATCGGGAAGGCGGGCGCCGAGTCCTGCTACGTCGTAGCCCTCCCGGACGGGCGGGCGTTCGCCACCAAGACCGACGACGGTGGCGCCCGGGCCCGGCCGGTGGTGATGGCCGCGCTGCTCGAGAAGCTGGGGGTCACCGAGGAGCCCGGCGTGGACGGCGCCGCGGTGCGCCGTACGGGCGAGTCGGTGCTGCTCGGCGGCGGCAAGCCGGTCGGGGAGATCCGGGCGGTCGGCGTCTCCTGAGCCGCAGCAGGCGTGGTCTATACGTTTGCTATCTGCTGGCTAGCACCCCAAACATTCATCTTTCATCGTGAGATAAGGGGTGTTGTGACCCTGTTCACCGCCCCTACGTTTGCTTTTGCTTGCAGGAGTTAGCAGGATGGGGCCATGGCCAAGATCCAGGTCGGCAGGACCGTCTCGTCGCTCGGGGAGTACCTCCACGAGCAGCGGGTGGCAGCCGAGCTCTCGCTGAGGCAACTGGCGGAGCAGACGGGTGTGTCAAACCCGTACCTGAGCCAGATCGAACGCGGTCTGCGCAGGCCATCGGCCGAAGTGCTGCAGCAACTGGCCAAGGCACTACGGATCTCTGCTGAGCAGCTCTACGTGCAGGCCGGGATCTTGAACCCTGATGACGGTCAGGTCCGCTCCGTGGAGCTGGCCATCCTCGGGGACCCCGTGCTCACCGAGCGGCAGAAGCAGTCCCTGCTGGACGTCTACCAGTCCTTCAGGGCGGTCGCCGAGAACGCCCTACCCATCGAAGTCATCGAGCCCACACCGATAGCGGAAGCTGTCGGGCTCACGACGTCAACAGAAGGAGAACGACATGGCTAAGACCCAGTCCAAGATCATCACCGAGACCGTGAAGCCGCTGTACGCCGTCGCCGGCGCCACCGAGGTCGCCTACGAGTTCGCTCGTGGCTACACCCTCGAGGCCCAGAAGACCGCCGTCGAGCGCTTCAACGACGTCCAGAAGAGCGTCAGCAAGATCGAGCGCGAGCCCAAGGCCCTGCAGAACCAGGCCCTCTCCGCCGTCAACGCCCGCGTGGCCGAGCTGCAGAAGGACGCCAAGGACGCCCAGGCCAAGTTCGAGGCCCGCGTCGCCGAGCTCCAGAAGGCTGCCGGCGCCCTGCCCAAGAAGGTCCAGACCGAGATCGACGACACCGTCACCGAGCTCGCCAAGACCTACGCCGACCTCGTCGACCGTGGCGAGAAGATCGTTGCCGCCATCCGCAAGGACGGCGTCAAGGCCGCTGCCGCCGGCTCGAAGGCTGCCACCACGGTGCGCAAGGCCCCCTCGAAGTCGAGCCTGGTGCGCCGCGAGAAGGCCAAGGTCGCCGCGGACAAGCCGTCCAACAGCAGCCGCCCGGTGAAGAAGTCGGCCACCAAGAAGGCCGTCGCCAAGAAGACCCCGGCGAAGACCACCGCCAAGAAGGCCACGGCCACCAAGAAGGCCGCGACCACCGGTGCTGCGAAGACCGCCAAGTCGGCGCAGACCACGGCCAAGAAGGCCGCGAACACCGCGTCGAGCACGGCTGCCGCCGCGACTGCCTGACCACGGACACTCGCCGCCGACGGGCGGCGAGGAGCTCGATCTCTGGTGATCCCTCCCTTCAGCAGAGACGAGCCGGCGGGCCCCCGGATTCTTCCGGGGGCCCGCTGCTCTGTGTTCCCGGCCGCTCCGCGCTGCGAGTTGCGGGGCGGTCCAGACAGCACCCCGATATCCTCGTGACGTGGCCACCGTCTTCGAGTTCCAGAACCTCGTATCGAGCTTGGCCGTCCTGATCCTGCTGGCGGTGAAGATCTGGGCGTTCGTCGACGCGCTGATGCGCCCGGCCGCGGCGTACGTCGCCGCCGAGAAGCTCACCAAGAACGGCTGGCTGCTGATCCTCGGGCTGGCCGTGGCCAGCGCCCTAGTGTGGCCCGCGCCGCTGGGACTTTTCGGGATCATCGGGACGGTGGCGGCGTTCGTCTACCTCCTCGACGCCAAGCCGGCGCTCGCGTCGGTCACCCGTCGCCGCTGAGCCCCTTCACCGACGGCCACCCGACAACGGGCCCCTTCACTCCCGGCCGGCACCGTGGGCGGCGATGATGAACCGCGCGAAGTCAGCCGTCGTCACGCCCGCCCGGGCCGCCGCTTGCCGGATCCGCTCCGCGGCTGAGTCCAGCCCCATGCCCTCGTGCTCCGACACGAGGCCGGTGGCGACGTCCACCAGCCCGCGGTCGCGCAGCCGGCCCGGCGTCGCCGAGGCCCGGATGCGGCTGCTGAAGGAGAGATCGGCGTTCGTGACCGCTCCTTGCGCCCACGCGCCGCACGCGTCGGCGACCTCGTCGTGGTGCCCGTCGAAGGCGTTCGGCGTCGAGGCGTAGAGGTTGACACCGCCGGTGACCTCGTCCCCCGTCATGACCGGCAGCGAGAGGGTGCTCTCGACACCGGTGAGGGCCTCGGCCTGCGCGAACAGGCGCCACATCTCCTCGTCGGTCGGCAGGTCCTGCGTGGTCCACAGCTGCCCGTGCTCGACCGCGGCCACGCACGGACCGCCGTCGAGGTACTGCATCGCGTCGAGCAGCGCCGCACCCGGTCGGTCGACCATCATCGTGAAGGTCAGGTCGCCGTCGGCCACGGTCAGGCTCACCCCGACGCAGTCCGGGACGATCTCGCGGACCCGGTGACCCATCTGGACGATGGACTCCTCCACGCCGACGTTGCCGTAGGAGGCCAGCCAGTCGAAGGCCTCCTTGCTCTGCGGCACGGGCGCCAGGTCACGGTCCTGTCTCTCCTCCTGCTCTTGCTCCTGCTCGGGCATGCGTCTCCCTTACCCGATTCGTGCTCGGTCTCACGTCCCGAATTGCGAACTTCGCCGGGCGTCGCTGAATGGCACCCGGGTCATCGGGTACGGCGGGAACAGAGCCCGACCCACAGCGCAAGGAGCAATCGATGAAGGCAGTCACATGGCACGGCAAGCGGGACGTCCGCGTCGACGAGGTGCCGGACCCGGTCATCCAGCAGCCCAACGACGCGATCATCCGGGTCACCTCGAGCGGCTTGTGCGGCTCTGACCTGCACCTCTACGAGACGCTCGGCCCGTTCATGGGTGAGGGCGACATCCTCGGTCACGAGCCGATGGGGGTCGTGGAGGAGGTCGGTCCCGAGGCCGGTGACCTCAAGGTGGGCGACCGTGTCGTGCTGCCCTTCCAGATCTGCTGCGGCCACTGCTGGATGTGCACGCAGGGCCTGCACACGCAGTGCGAGACCACCCAGGTGCGCGACCAGGGCACGGGCGCGGCGCTGTTCGGCTTCAGCAAGCTCTACGGCGAGGTGCCGGGGGCGCAGGCCGAGTTCCTGCGGGTGCCCCAGGCGCAGTTCATGCCCATCAAGGTGCCCGAGGGCCCCGTCGACGAGCGGTTCCTGTTCCTCTCCGACGTCCTCCCGACGGCCTGGCAGTCGGTGGCGTACGCCGACATCCCCGACGACGGCTCCGTGCTGATCCTGGGCCTCGGCCCGATCGGCGACATGGCCACCCGGATCGCGCTGCTCCAGGGCAAGCGCGTGATCGCCGTCGACAACGTCCCGGAGCGGCTCGCCCGCGCCCAGGCCCGCGGCGCCGAGGTGGTCAGCCTCGACGAGATCGACGACATCGGCGAGGAGGTCCGCTCGCGGACCAAGGGCCGCGGCACCGACTCCGTCATCGACGCGGTCGGGATGGAGGCGTCCGGCTCGCCGGTCGCCGAGATGGGCCAGAAGATCTTCAACGCGCTGCCCAAACGGCTCACCGCCCCCCTCATGAACGTCGTCGGTGTGGACCGGATGTCGGCGATCTACAGCGCCATCGACGCCGTACGACGCGGCGGCACCGTCTCCCTGATCGGCGTCTACGGCGGGGCCTCAGACCCGATGCCGATGCTGACGATGTTCGACAAGCAGCTGCAGTTCCGGATGGGCCAGGCCAACGTCAAGCGCTGGGTCGACGACATCATGCCGCTGCTGCTCGACGACTCCGACCCGCTCGGCACCGAGCAGTTCGCGACCCACCAGGTGTCGCTCGACCAGGCGCCCTCGGCGTACGAGAAGTTCCAGAAGAAGGAAGACGGGACCATCAAGGTCGTCTTCAAGCCGGGGCAGCCCGCAGCCTGATCTCCGCGACCGGGGCTCAGTCGACCATCTCGTCCATGGCCGGCAGGGCCCCGGTCTCGACCACGTGGGCCGCGACCTCGCGCAGCTTGACGTTGGCGTGGCTGGAGTAGCGGCGCAGGACCTCGAAGGACTGCTCCATGGTCAGGTCGTGGTTGGCCATCAAGATGCCCTGGGCTATCCCGATCTCGTGCCGGCTGTCGACGGCGGCCTGAAGGCCGGAGACGAGCATGGCGACACTCATCGCGTTGGCCGCGTGCTGGGCGTAGATCAGCGCCAGGTCGACGTCGTCGGCGGAGTAGCCGTTCACCGCGTTGGCGTAGAGGTTGAGCGCGCCCAGCGTCTGCGTCCTGGTCGCGAGCCGGATGCTCAGCACCGAGCCGACACCGTGCTCGGCGACCCGTGGGCCCCAGCTCGGCCAGCGCGGGTCGTTGGCGGTGTCCGCGACGAGGTAGGTGGGCTCCTCCCAGATGGCATCGACGCAGGGACCCTCGTCGAGCTCGTACTGCAGCGCGTCGCACGCCTCGGCCACCCCCGACGTCGTGGCCACGGTCTCCACCTTGTGCCGGCGCTTGCGCATGGAGATGCCGGCGTGGTCGCACCCGGGAACGACCGCCACCGCTCGCTCGACGATCCGGTGGAGGGTGGTCGGCTCGGCCTTCTCCTCCATCAGCTCGCCGCTGATCCTCGCGAAGAACGCGGCGGCTGCGCTGGTGTCCGTTGGTAGCTCCACGTGGGGCCCCCAGTATCGGCGATCCTGAGCCTGACCGGCTCGTGGTGGATCCGCTTTTCCCAACCTACGCGCCTTTCCCTTGAGACCTGCATCTCGATGAGGGACCTTGGGGACATGAGGTGCCACTTCATTCCCGGATATCTGCTCGACCGCCTGGTCCAGGCCGACGACGAGGACCTGGCCGGGTGCGCCCGGCACACCCTGGTCACCGACGCACGGGTCCGCTCCCGAACCTCTGCAGCGGCGCCCACGGCGCCCGCGGCGTCCGCGTCGGCCCCCTCGGCGTGGGAGGTCTACGACGCGCACAACGGCACCGCCCTGCCGGGATCACTCGTGCTCTCGCCCGGTGGTGCGCCGGTCTCCGACGTCACCGTGAACGAGGCGGCGACCGGGATCACCCAGTCGCTGGCGCTGTTCAAAGACCTCGGCCGGTCGTCGTACGACGACAAGGGGGCGACGGTCGTGGCGACGGTGCACTACGAGCAGGACTACGACAACGCCTTCTGGGACGGCACCCAGCTGGTCTTCGGGGACGGCGACGGGAAGGTCTTCGACCGGTTCACCAAGCCGATCGACGTGCTCGGTCACGAGCTCTCGCACGCGGTCACCCAGTTCACCGCCGACCTGACCTACCAGGGCCAGTCAGGCGCCCTCAACGAGTCGCTGTCGGACGTCTTCGGGGCCTGCATCAAGCAGCGCTACCTGGGTCAGGACGCCGCGTCGGCGGACTGGCTGGTCGGCGAGGGCATCTTCCTGCCGGGCATCAACGGGGTCGCGCTGCGGTCGATGGTCGACCCCGGCACGGCGTACGACGACCCGGCGATCGGGAAGGACCCGCAGGTCGGCTCCATGGCCGACTACGTGGAGACGAGCGACGACAACGGCGGCGTACACCTGAACAGCGGCATCCCCAACCGTGCCTTCGTGCTCGCCGCCCGTGCCATCGGCGGCCTGAGCTGGGAGGGCGCGGGCCGGGTCTGGTACGCCGCCCTCACCTCGGGCCTGTCCGCCGACAGCGACTTCGCGACCTTCGCGGAGGCCACGGTGGCCGCCGCGGGGGCGCAGGCTGCGGCGGTGTCGGCGGCCTGGACGGAGGTGGGCGTGCTCGGCTCCACGGCCACCCCTCCCGCGGCTCCGGCCCCTGCCTCGTCGGAGACCGTCGAGGTGGCCCGGACGGGGGGCATCGCCGGGCTCACCAAGCGGGGTGCCGTCGACCTCACCTCCAACGACCCCCGGGTCCCCGAGGTCCGCGAACTGGTCCAGCGCATCGACTTCCGCGCCCTCGGCGGCGGCGAGGCTGCGCCGGACCGGTTCGTCTACCGCTTCCGCTACGCCGCCACGGAGGCCCAGGTCCACGAACCGGACCTGACCAGCGACCTGAGGGAGCTGGCGCGGCTGGTGCTGGAGGAGTGAAGGGGGGTGGGCGACCTCAGGCGCGGCGGGCCTTGGCGGCGGCGCGACCGCGCTCGCCGGCCATCAGGACGACCTTGCGGATGCGGACGCTGTCGGGGGTGACCTCGACGCACTCGTCCTCGCGGCAGAATTCCAGGGACTGCTCCAGGCTCAGCTTCTTCGGCGGGATCAGCTTCTCGAAGTTGTCCGAGGTGGCGGAGCGGACGTTGGTCTGCTTCTTCTCGCGGGTGATGTTCACGTCCATGTCGTCGGCGCGTGAGTTCTCACCGACGATCATGCCCTCGTAGACGTCGGTCGTCGGCTCGACGAAGAGGACGCCGCGCTCCTGCAGGTTGGTCATGGCGTACGCGGTGACAGCACCCGTGCGGTCGGCGACGAGGGAACCCTGCGAGCGGGACTTGATCTCGCCGGCCCACGGCTCGTAGCCCTCGAAGACGTGGTGCGCGATGCCGGTGCCGCGGGTGTCGGTCAGGAACTCGGTGCGGAAGCCGATCAGGCCACGCGCCGGGACCAGGAACTCCATCCGGACCCAGCCGGTGCCGTGGTTGGTCATCTGCTCCATGCGGCCCTTGCGGACGGCCATCAGCTGGGTGATCGTGCCGAGGTACTCCTCCGGCGCGTCGATCGTGAGGCGCTCCACCGGCTCGTGCACCTTGCCGTTGATCTCGCGGGTGACGACCTGCGGCTTGCCGACGGTGAGCTCGAAGCCCTCGCGCCGCATCTGCTCGACCAGGATCGCCAGGGCGAGCTCGCCACGACCCTGGACCTCCCAGGCGTCGGGACGCTCGGTGTCGAGGATCTTCAGCGAGACGTTGCCGACCAGCTCCTTGTCGAGGCGGTCCTTGACCAGGCGGGCGGTGACCTTGGTGTTCTTGGTCGGGCCGCGACCGGCGAGCGGCGAGGTGTTGATGCCGATCGTCATCGAGATCGCGGGCTCGTCCACCTTGATCAGGGGAAGGGCGACCGGGTTCTCGGCGTCGGCCAGGGTCTCGCCGATCATGATGTCGGGGATGCCGGCGATGGCGACGATGTCGCCGGGGCCGGCCCAGTCGCCGGGCTTGCGCTCGAGGCCCTCGGTGACGAGGAGCTCGGTGATCTTCACGTTCTGCTTGGTGCCGTCGGTCTTCATCCAGGCGACGGTCTGGTTCTTCTTCATCTCGCCCTGGCGCACGCGGCACAGCGCGAGCCGGCCGAGGAACGGGCTGGCGTCGAGGTTGGTGACGTGGGCCTGCAGCGGTGCGCCCTCGTCGTACACCGGCGCGGGGATGGTCTCGAGGATCGTCTTGAACAGCGGCTCGAGGTCGGGGGAGTCGGGCATGCCGCCGTTCTCGGGGATCTCCAGCGAGGCGCGGCCGGCGCGGGCGCTGGCGTAGACGACCGGGAAGTCCAGGGCGTCCTGGCTGTGCGACTCGTCGAGCAGGTCCATGAACAGCTCGTAGGTCTCGTCGACGACCTCGGCGATGCGGGCGTCGGCCCGGTCGACCTTGTTGACGACGAGGACGACGGGCATGTCGGCGTTGAGCGCCTTGCGGAGCACGAACCGGGTCTGCGGGAGCGGGCCCTCGCTGGCGTCGACCAGCAGCACGATGCCGTCGACCATGGACAGGCCGCGCTCGACCTCGCCACCGAAGTCCGCGTGGCCCGGGGTGTCGATGATGTTGATGATCATCGAGCCGCCCTCGGCAGCAGCCCCGGTGTACTTGATCGCGGTGTTCTTGGCGAGGATCGTGATCCCCTTCTCGCGCTCCAGGTCACCGGAGTCCATCGCGCGCTCGTCGACGTGCTGGTGGGCGCCGAAGGCGCCGCCCTGCCAGAGCATGGCGTCCACGAGCGTCGTCTTGCCGTGGTCGACGTGCGCGACGATCGCGACGTTGCGGAGGTCGGTACGGGACTTCTGAGTCATTGTTGCCTTCCGTCTGACCAGGCCCAGGTGTGTGAGGGCGCGCTGGCAGACAGGTGTCGGGGATTCGGGGATGAGCGTCGAGACGCCACCCCGGAGTCTATCGTTAACGAGGTGACCACTCGGACAAGGCAGCAGGCGGCTCCCCTGCCCGGCCAGGGTTTCGCTCTCCGCCCTGCTCTCGGGGCCCGATGACCTTCCGCGTCCTGTTCGTCTGCATCGGCAACGTCGCCCGGTCCCCGTTGGGTGAGCGACTGCTCGCCTCGGCGCTCCCGCAGGACTCCTTCGAGGTCTCCAGCGCAGGCATCGGGGCGGCAGTCGGATCCGCGATGGCGCCCGAGGCGGCGGCCCACCTCGCGGCGTACGGCGGCACGGCCGACGGCTTCGTCTCCCGCCAGCTGGTCCCGTCGATGGTGCAGGAGAGCGACCTCGTGCTCACCGCCACCACGGGCATCCGCACGCGGGTGCTGGAGGACGCTCCGGGTGCGTTGCGGCGTACGTTCACGGTGCTGGAGCTCGCCGCCCTGCTCGACTTCGTGGACCCGGACTCGGACCCCTCGGTCGTCGTACGCGCGGCGGCGGGGGAGCGGTCGCGGGCCGCCCTCGACCAGTACGACATCCCCGATCCCAACGGTCGCGGCGACGAGGCCCACCGGGTCGCCGCCGAGGCGATGAAGACGGCCGTGGACCGGATCGCGAAGGGGCTGGGCTCGTGAAGGGGCTGCTGCGCGCCCTGGGCGTGGTCGTGGCGGTCACGCTGGCCGGCGTCTCGGTGCCCAGCGTGTGGGCGCCCAGCGTCGCCGACTCCATGGGCGCCGCGCCGATCGCGACCGCGTACGCACCCACCGCGCGCACCGCCACCTCCGTGCCCGTCCCGGCACGCAAGAACCGGAAGCCGCTCCGCTCGGTCACCATCGCGCTGGACCCGGGCCACCAGCTGGGCAACCACAACTACCCGCGCCAGATCAACGCGCCCGTGCCGGCCGGCGGCTTCACCAAGCCCTGCAACACCACCGGCACCGCCACCGATAGCGGGGTCGCCGAGTCGACGGTCAACCTGCAGCTGGCCAAGGCCGTGAAGAAGCGGCTCCGCAGGCTGGGCGCGCGTGTGCCGATGACGCGGACGGTCGACAGCCAGCAGAAGTGGGGTCCGTGCGTCGACCAGCGCGGCGAGTTCGGTCGGCGCGTCGGCGCCCGGCTGATGGTCTCCCTGCACGCCGACGGTGCCTCGTCCTCGGCCCACGGCTTCCACGTGATTGCCCCGACCAGCCGCAGGCCCTGGACCGACGACATCGCCGCCCCGTCGCTCCGGCTCGCCACCTCCCTGCGCAACGCGCTCACCTCCGCCGGCGTCGCGCGATCGAGCTACATCGGTCACGGCACCGGTCTCGACGTACGCAGCGACCTGGGCACGCTGAACATGTCCGACGTGCCGGTCGCCATGATCGAGATCGGCAACATGCGCAACACCGCCGACGCACGCCGGATAACCTCCAAGCAGGGCCGGGCGCAGTACGCCAAGGCGGTGGTCAGGGGGATCCGCGCGTGGCTGGGCAAGTGAGCCAGCGCCTGGCCGCTGGACTCCTGATCGGACTTCTCCTGGCCGTGCTCGCCGGCTGCGGCGGGGACGGTGCCCCCAAGAGCGAGGACGCCGCAGGCAGCCAGCCCGGGAAGCCGCTCACCGCGGGCACCTGCTGGGACGCCGAGCACCTGCCCGACGTCCTCGGCCAGCATAGGTTCGACGCCTGGGTGGAGCAGTACGCCGGCGGCAGCGAGGTCCTCGGCCAGTCCATGCGCGACGACGCGGCCTACGACAGGCCGTTCGCCTGCGACGAGCCGCACACCCTCGAGATCTTCGACGTGGTCTCCCTCGAACCCGCGCTGCTCGCCCGGGTGACGTCGTACGCCGACCTTCTGGACGAGAGCTCGCCGCTCTACGCCCGGGTCCGCGACCAGGTGATCGACCGGTGCTTCGCCAGGTCGCCGTACGGCGTGGCCCAGCGGAAGGCCGGGGGGCTACCGGTGCAGCTGAGCCCCTCGGAGAACCCCGACGGCGGGCTGTCCGGCGGGTGGGACCCGGTGCCCGCGGACCGCTGGGTCCGGGGTGAGAAGAAGTTCCTGTGCCTCTTCGAGCAGGACAGGCCGGGCACGGTGAGGTTCGCCGACATCACCACGAGCCGCTACCCGCTGGCGGCGCGGGTCTGCATCGACGTCCCTGCGAAGGAAGTGCCCTGCGCGGGCCCGCACCAGGCGGAGAACATCGCCGGGATGGTGCTGAACACGGCCGTCGAGTCGGGCCGGCTGCCGGGCCGCACGGCGATCCGGTCGGCCACGAACGGCCGCTACGTGGCGCTCAGCGGCCGTGACCAGGCCCGGCTGGACCAGGTCTGCCAGACCTTCCTCGAGGCCGTGTCCACCGCCCAGCGCGGCCTCACCGCTGCCGCCTACGTGGCCGACGCCGACGAGTGGCCGGGGAAGGACGGGCTCTACAACGCGACCTGCTACGCGCTCGAGCCCGGTGACCCGCCGCCGATGATGAACGGGTCGGTGTTCGACCGCGGCTAGGGCCGACGGCCTCAACCAGCGGTGCGGTGCACCTTGTGCTGGGCGGCCTGGGCGCGGGGGCGTACGACGAGCTCGTCGATGTTCACGTGCGCGGGCAGCGAGGCGACCCAGCGGACCATCTCGGCGATGTCGTCGGCGACCAGCGGCTCCGCGACGCCCTCGTAGACCTTGTCGTAGCGCTCCTGGTCACCCTGGACGCGGTTGAGGGTGAACTCCTCGGTCTTCACCATCCCGGGCGCGATCTCGGTGAACCGGAGCGGCTCGGCCACCATCTCGAGGCGCAGGGTCTGGGTGATCACCTTCACCGCGTGCTTGGCCGCCACGTAGCCTCCGCCGCCCTCGTAGGCCACGCGTCCGGCCGTCGACCCCATGTTGATCACCAGGCCGCCGCCGTCCGCGCGCAGGGCCGGGAGCAGGGCCTGGGTGACGCGCAGCACGCTCAGGGCGTTCACGTCGAACATCTGCGCCCAGACCTCCGGGTCGGCCGCCTCGACCGTGGCCTGGTCGAAGGCGCCGCCGGCGTTGTTGACCAGGACGTCGATGCTCTCCACGGTGGCGGCCAGCGCCGCGACGGACTCCGGGTCGGTGACGTCCACGACGACGGCTCGGCCGCCGATCTCCTCGGCGAGCGCCGTGACCCGGTCCTCGCGACGGGCCGCGCAGACGACGAGGAACCCGTCTCCGGCGAGGGCGCGTGCGCTGGCGGCGCCGATGCCGCTGCTGGCTCCGGTGACGACTGCGGTGCGGGTCATGGACGCCTCCTGGGCGGCGGGTGCTCGGTCCCGGTTCGGGCTCTCACGGGCGTCCCGTCATGATAGGGAGCGGAATGGACCTGGGCCGGACGGGGTTGGGTCCTGCGGAGGTATGAATGCGGCACTCTTCGGCGTACGACGCGACGACGGCACTGGTTGCATCCTTGCGCCGCGTCGCGATGATCAGCCTGCACACCTCTCCGCTCGACCAGCCGGGCACGGGTGATGCGGGCGGGATGAACGTCTACGTGCTCGAGCTCGCCCGGCGCCTGGCCGAGAAGCAGGTCGAGGTCGACGTCTTCACCCGGGCCACCAACAGCGCGCTGCCGCCCGTGGTCGACGTCAGCAACGGCATCCGCGTGCACCACGTCTCCGCCGGCCCCTACGAGGGCCTCACCAAGCACGAGCTCCCCGCGCAGCTGTGCGTCTTCGCCCGCGAGGTGCTGCGCGCCGAGGCCTACAACTCGCCCGGCTACTACGACGTCGTGCACAGCCACTACTGGCTCAGCGGCCAGGTCGGCGCGCTGGCCCGCGACCGGTGGGGCGTCCCGCTGATCCACACCATGCACACGATGGCCAAGGTCAAGAACGCCGCCCTGGCCGCCGGTGACACCCCCGAGCCGATGGCGCGGCTGATCGGCGAGGAGCAGGTGGTCGCCGCCGCCGACATGCTCGTGGCCAACACCGAGGACGAGGCGACGCAGCTGGTCGACCTCTACGACGCCGACCCGGCCCGCGTCGAGGTCGTCCACCCCGGGGTCAGCCTGGCGACCTTCCGCGACGTCGGCATGGCCGGTGCCCGCGCCCGCCTCGGCCTGCCGCCCGAGGGCCACGTGATCACGTTCGTCGGCCGGATCCAGCCGCTCAAGGCGCCCGACGTGATGCTGCGCGGGGTGGCCGAGCTGCTCGCCCGGCGACCCGAGCTGCGGTCGTCGCTGACCGTCGCGGTCGTGGGCGGTCCGTCCGGCTCCGGGCTGGCCCGCCCCGACTCGCTGGTGCGGCTGGCCGAGGAGCTCGGCATCGACGACCTCGTGCGGTTCGTCCCGCCGGTGCGCCAGGAGGAGCTGGTCGACTGGTACGCCGCCTCGACGCTGGTGTGCGTCCCGTCGTACAACGAGAGCTTCGGGCTGGTCGCCATCGAGGCGCAGGCCAGCGGCACGCCCGTGGTGGCCGCCGCCGTGGGCGGGCTGACGACGGCGGTGCGTGACGGGGTGTCGGGCCTGCTGGTGGCGGACCACGAGCCGGCGTCGTACGCCGCGGCCTTCGAGCGGGTCCTCCTCGAGCCCGGCCTGCGCGACACCCTCGCGGCGGGCGCCGAGGCCCACGCGCAGCAGTTCGGCTGGGCGCGGACGGCGGACTCGATGCTGTCGGTCTACGCCAAGGCGCAGGAGAAGATGCGCGCCGACGTGAGCGGGATCGCGCTGTGAGCGGCCCCGCCGACGAGGCCGTGGGCGCGGAGGAGCTGGCGCCCGAGCGGGCCCGCGTGCTCGAAGCGCTGATCTCGGTGTTCGACGAGGGTGAGCTGGAGTGGTCCTCGATCTCGCCGGCCTCGCTCAACGTGGTGCTGCCCGGGGAGAAGAAGCTGCAGACTCCGTGCCGCTTCGACGTGGGCCGGCACGCCCTGGAGGTGCACGCGTTCGTGTGCCGCAGGCCGGACGAGAACTTCGAGGGCGTCTACCGGTGGATGCTGGAGCGCAACATGAAGCTGTACGCCGTGGCGTTCGCGCTGGACGGCATGGGCGACATCTACCTCGACGCCCGCCTCCCGCTGGCCGGCGTCACCCCCGAGGAGATCGACCGGCTGCTGGGTGCCGTCCTGGAGTACGCCGACGGGTCGTTCAACACCCTCCTGGAGCTCGGCTTCGCCTCCTCGATCCGCAAGGAGTGGGACTGGCGCGTCTCCCGCGGCGAGCCCACCCGCAACCTCGAGGCGTTCCGCGGCCCGCTGGGCCTGGATGCGCGCGGGGTGCCGGAGGGCTGAGGGGCCTGCAGGTTTCCCCGGCCGAACGGGGAAACCTGCACCGTCACCGGTGCAGCGCCGCGGCCTCCGGGTCGGGTGACTGCGCCGCGGGTGGGCGGGGCTTGCGGCGGGCGAGAGCGACGCCGACCAGGGCGAGCACGCCGCCGGCGTACGCCATCGTGGGCGGGGCCTCGCTGAGGAAGATCACGCCCAGCGCGATGGTGATCGGGGGGACCAGGTAGGTGGTCACGCCCAGGTTGCTGGCGCTCATGTGCTTGAGGGCGAAGGCGTAGGTCGTGAAGGCGATCGCCGTGGGGAAAACCCCGAGGTAGACCAGCCACCAGGTCGAGGAGGCCGGTGCGTCGCGGGCCTGGCTGACGAGGTCACCCAGGAACGGCAGGCAGCTGATGGCGCCGACGGTGCATGCGAGCCAGGTGACCTGCACCGCCGAGAGACGCACCATCAGCGGCTTCTGCAGGATCAGGCTGACCGAGTAGACGACGGCGCTGACCAGGCACAGGACGACGCCGACGACGTCGCTCTGCCCCCCACCGCTGTCGGGGGAGGTCGAGAACGCGATCAGGGCGACGCCGCTGAAGGCGAGCGCCAGCCCGAGCGCCAGGTGGACGGTGAACCTCTCGCCGAGGAAGAGCGCGGCCATCAGCGCGATCAGCACCGGGGAGACCTGGATCAGCATCGCGGCCGTGCCGGCGTCGACCCGACGCTCGCCCGCGTTGAGCGCGACGTTGTAGACGCCGAACCACAGCACCCCGATCACGGCGATCGTCAGCAGCTCGCGACGGGTCGGGCGCGGGACGCCGCGGGACAGGGCCACCACCGCGAGGCAGACCGACCCGACGAGCAGTCGCCCCAGCGAGAGCGCGCCCGGGGTGAAGTCGTGGCCCAGGTGGCGGATCGCGACGAACGCCGACGCCCAGAACACCAGCGTGCAGGAGACGGCGGCGAGCGGCAGCCAGGGAGGAGCGGTCTTCTCGGTCACGCGCCACACACTAGGCACGACCACCGACAGGAGGCAGGCGGTCTTCGGTCGTCGTACGTCGAGATCCAGCCGGACTGGATAGTCCGGAGCGTTCGGACCCTGATTCGGGTCCCGGAGGGTGCCGTTCGCTCCGGACTATCGACCTCACAGGTCGAGCTTGTAGCCCAGCCCCCGCACGGTCGTGAGCAGCTTCGGGTCGGCCGGGTTGTCCTCGAGCTTGGTGCGGAGGCGCTTCACGTGGACGTCGAGGGTCTTGGTGTCGCCGACGTAGTCCGAGCCCCACACCCGGTCGATCAGCTGGCCCCGGGTGAGCACGCGGCCCGGGTTGCGCAGGAACATCTCGAGCAGTTCGAACTCCTTGAGCGGCAACCTGACCTCGCCGCCGGCGACGGTGACGATGTGCCGCTCGACGTCCATCCGGACCGAGCCGACCTCGAGGGTGGCGGGGGCCAGGTCGGGCTCCGCGCCGCGACGGAGCACGGCGCGCAGCCGCGCCACCAGCTCACGCGGCGAGTAGGGCTTGGTCACGTAGTCGTCGGCGCCCAGCTCCAGCCCGACCACCTTGTCGACCTCGTCGTCCTTCGCGCTGACCATGATGATCGGCACGTTGGAGGTCTGCCGGATCTGCCGGCACACCTCGGTCCCGGGGAGCCCGGGCAGCATCAGGTCGAGCAGCACGATGTCGGCACCCGCCCGGTCGAACTCGGTGAGCGCGTCGGGCCCGGTGGCGGCGATGGCCACCTCGAAGCCCTCCTTGCGCAGCATGTAGGCGAGGGCGTCGCTGTAGCTCTCCTCGTCCTCGACGACCAGTACGCGGGTCACGCGTTCTCCTTCTTGCTGTTGCTCGTTGGGCCGCTGCCCGGCAGGGGGCCGGGCTTGCGCGGCAGGGTCAGGGTGAAGGTCGAGCCCTGGCCCTCCACGGACCAGACGCGTACCTCGCCGCCGTGGGAGGCGGCGACGTGCTTGACGACCGAGAGGCCGAGGCCGGTGCCGCCGGTGGAGCGGTGCCGGGCCGGGTCGACGCGGTAGAAGCGCTCGAAGATCCGGTCGAGCTCCTTGGCGGGGATGCCGATGCCGCGGTCGGTGATGCTGATGTCGACGGCGGCCTCGTGAGCGGTGGCGGCGACGACGACCGACGAGCCCTCGGGGGAGTAGGTCACCGCGTTGGCCACCAGGTTGCTCACCGCGACGGCGATCTGCTCGCGGTTGCCCAGGAGGATGAGGCCGTGGGTGCCGTTGGCCACCAGCTCGATGTTGCGGGCGGCGGCGTCGGTCGCGCTCTCGTCGATGGCGCGGGCGATGATCTTGTCGGCCTCGACGGCGACCGGCTCGTCCAGCGGGTCGTCGCCCTGCAGCCGGGACAGCTCGATGATCTGCTGCACCAGCCGGGAGAGCCGCTCGCTCTCGGTGTGCATCCGGCCGGCGAACCGCTGCACGGCCTCGGGGTCGTCGGCGGCGTCGATGACGGCGTCGGACAGCAGCTTGATGGCGCCGACGGGGGTCTTGAGCTCGTGGCTCACGTTGGCCACGAAGTCGCGGCGGATCGACTCGACGCGGCGCTCGCGGGTGCGGTCCTCGATCAGGGCGAGCACCAGCTGGGAGCTGAGCGGCGCCACCCGGGCGGTGACGTGCCGCGGCGGCATCCCAGGGCGTTGCATGGTCAGCTCGGTCTCCCGGATCTGCCCGTCGCGGCGTACCTGGCGGACCAGGTCGGCCAGCTCTCGCTCGGTGATCTCGTTGCCGCGGACGATGCCCATGGAGATCGCCGGCGCGGACGCCTTGAGCACCGTGTCGCTGGCGTCGACGACGAGGGCGCTGCTGCGCAGCACGGAGAGTACGGCGGCCACCCCGGGCGGCAGGGCCGGCTGCGGCGCGACGTCGTCGTGGAGCTGGCGTTCACTCACCCGAAAAGCGAGTACGGCGCCGCCACCGAGCACTGCTCCGAGCAGCGCGAAGAGAAGGGCCTGAATGGTCGGGCTCACCCATTGATCGTACGCAGGGTTTCACGCAGGGTTCGGCCAGCGGACTACTCCTTCTGGGACTGTTCACCTCTGGTTCATGCAACGACGCCAACGCTTCACCTGGTCCGCGTAGGTTCCCTTCCATGCGTGATGCCTACAGCGACCAGCTCGACTCCATCCGGGACGACCTCGTGACGATGGCCCGCCTCGTGCGCGAGGCCGTCTCCGAGGGCACCGCCGCCCTCCTCGAGGGGGACGCCGCGCGGGCCGAGCAGGTGATCAGCAACGACGCGCAGATCGACGCGCTCCGGATCAAGCTCGAGGAGCACAGCTTCGAGCTGCTCTCGCTCCAGAACCCGGTCGCCGGTGACCTGCGGATGCTCGTCGCCTCGCTGCGGATGGTCAGCGAGTTCGAGCGGATGGGCGACCTCGCCGTACACATCGCCAAGATCGCCCGCCTCCGCGTCCCCGACATCGCCGTACCCGACCAGGTCGTCCCGATGATCGCCCGGATGGCCGCCGTGGCCGAGGTGATGATCGGCAAGGTCGAGCACATCATCGCCAACTCCGACGTTGCCGCCGCCACCGAGCTGGAGGAGGCCGACCAGGAGATGGACAAGCTGCGTCGCAACTCCTTCCGCGAGCTGCTCGGCTCCGACTGGAAGCACGGCGTCGAGCCGGCCGTGGACATCGCCCTGCTCGGCCGCTACTACGAGCGCATCGCCGACCACGCCGTGTCGATCGCCAGGCGCGTGGTGTTCCTCGTGACCGGGGAGCACCCGCAGTACGCGTAGAGCCTTGTGCTGCGCACCTCCCGGGGGAGCTCACGGCAAGAACAGGGCGGAGTCGCCGAACTCGTGCCAGTGGTAGCCCTCGCTGATCGCAGCGTCGTACGCCGCCTGGGCCAGCCGGGTGCCGGCGATCGCCTCGACCAGCAGCAGGTGGGAGGCCTGGGGGTCGTGCCAGCCGGTGATCAGGCCGGTGACGACGACCGCCGGGTGGGCCGGGGTGACGACGCGGTCGGTCCAGCCCCACGACTCCTCGACGCGCCCGTCGGTGACCGCCGACTCGAGGGCGCGGGTCACCGTCGTACCGGTGGCGACCACGCGTCCGCCGTGGCGACGGGTGTGCTCGACGAGGCGGGCGGTGGTGGCGGGCACGCGGTACCACTCCGGCTGCGGACCTTCGCCGGCCTCCTGCGACGAGACGCCCGTGTGCAGCGTGATCGGCGCGACGGCGACGCCGCGGGAGACGAGCCGGGTCACCAGCGCGGCGGTGAACGGGCGCCCGGCGGAGGCCATCTCGGCGCTGCCGGGGACGCCTGCGAAGACGCTCTGGTAGGCCGACAGCGGGTAGCGCCGGTCCAGGTAGCCGTAGGCGATCGGCCGTCCGTGCCGGTCGAGCAGGGCGCGCAGGTCACCCTCGACGTGCGCCCGCCACAGTCGGTTGCCGGCGCCGGTGGGCGACGAGTGCGCGTGCGGGTAGGGCTCGAGCAGGGTCATCGGCAGCTCGCCGATCCCCAGCACCTCGCCGGGTTGGGCGTCGAGGACCGGGGCGGCGGCGTCGGGGGAGGTGCGCAGCTCGACGACCCACGTCTCGGCGTCCAGGCTGCCCGACGCGTGCAGCACGATGGCCCGGCCGTCCCGGACGGCGTCCATCTCCCCGTTCACCGTCGCGGAGTCGTTCACCACCACGAGGTCTCCCGGCTCGAGGTGGTCGGTCACATCGCGGAAATGCTCGTGCGACAGGCCCTCAGGCCGGGCGACGAGGAGTCGTACGCCGTCGCGCTCGGCCGGCGGCGTCGCGGCGGTGGCCTCCTCCGGCACCTGGAACCGGACTCGGGACCTCTCGGTCAGCGTGGTCATGCCGAAGCCTCCGCTCGTACGGCTACGTCGCTGGCCAGGTAGCGCCCGGACTCAGGTCGCCGCTCCAGCAGCGCCAGCAGGTGGGGGACGACCGACTCGGGCAGCGGCCGGTCGGAGATGTCCTCGCCGGGGAAGGCGTCCTGGTGCATCGGGGTGCGCATGTCGCCCGGGTCCACGGCGTACGTCGTGAGTCCGGTCTCCGCACCGAAGGTGAGGACCACGTGGTCGAGGGCCGCCTTGGCCGCGCCGTACAACCCCCAGGTCTCGTAGTGCTGGACGGCCGCGTCGGAGGAGATGCCGACCACGACGCCGTCACGAGCCAACAGATGTGGGGCCAGAGCGACCAGCAGCGACCCCGGCGCCCCGGCGTTGGTGCGAAAGACCTCGACGAAGTCGGCGGGTTGGTACTGCGAGAGCGGGCGCATCGGCAGCGGCCCCAGGGTGCTGGCGTTGAGCACGAGCAGGTCGAGGCCGCCCAGGTCGGCGACGATCTCGACGAGCTCGGCGCGGTGGTCGTCGTCGGTCACGTCGCCGGGCACACCGTGGACGGTGGTGCCGTCCAGGGCGTCGTGCAGCCGGCCTGCGTCCCTGGCGTCGGTCACCACGACCCAGCCGGCCTGGTCGAGCCGACGCGCGAGCGCGCGGCCGAGACCGGAGGACCCCCCGGTGATCAGGGCGGTGGACGGGGTGGTGCGGTTCGTTGTCATGCAGCCAGTGTTAAAGTTCAAGTGAACTTGAGATCAAGGACTTCGATGGATTCACGAGGACTGCTCGCCATGGGCGAGGTCGTGAGGCGCAGCGGCTTCGCGGCGTCGGCGCTGCGTTTCTACGAGGCCGAGGGCCTGATCACGGCGACGCGCAGCCCCGGCGGGACGCGACAGTTCCAGCGCAGCGAGCTGCGTCGTCTGGCGTTCATCCGGGCGGCCTCCAACGTCGGGCTGACGCTGGAGGAGGTCCGCGCGGAGCTGGACCGGCTTCCCCAGGGACGGGTGCCCACGAAGCCCGACTGGCAGCGGATCACCCGGCACTGGCGGGGTCGGCTGAACGACCAGATCGCCTCGCTCGAGCGGCTGCGCGACGGGCTCGACTCCTGCATCGGGTGCGGGTGCCTGTCACTGCAGCGGTGCCAGATGACCAACCGCGGCGACTGGATGGCGGCGAGCGGCGACGCCCCGGGTGCGGCCAACCTGCCGGCCCTGCTGCGTCGACCCCACCCGGTCCGCTCGGGCGGCTGAGGGCGCCGGGACGTCCGGAGGGGTCAGCGGCCCTGGTTGGCCACGGCCTCCGCCGCGGCAGCGGCCGCCTCGGGGTCGAGGTAGCGGCCGCCCTCCCCGGAGGGCCTCAGCTCGCCGTCGAGCTCGTAGACCAGCGGCATCCCCGTGGGGATGTTCAGGCCGGCGATGTCCTCGTCGCTGATGCCGTCGAGGTGCTTGACCAGGGCACGGATGCTGTTGCCGTGCGCGGCGACCAGCACGGTCTGGCCGGCTGCCAGGTCAGGCACGATCGACCCTTCCCAGTAGGGCAGGAAGCGCGCGATGACGTCCTTGAGGCACTCGGTGCGGGGGAGGTCGGTGCCGAGGTCGGCGTACCGCGGATCGCCCGCCTGGGACCACTCGTCGTCGTCGTCGATCGGCGGCGGGGGTACGTCGAAGGAGCGGCGCCAGGTCATGAACTGCTCCTCGCCGTACTCCGCGAGGGTCTGCTTCTTGTCCTTGCCCTGCAGCGCGCCGTAGTGACGCTCGTTGAGGCGCCAGGAGCGGCGTACGGGGATCCAGTGGCGGTCCAGCACGTCGAGCGAGAGGTGGGCGGTGGTGATCGCCCGGCGCAGCAGCGAGGTGTGCACGACGTCGGGCAGCAAGCCGGCCTCGAGGAGCTGCTCGCCACCGGCGATCGCCTCGGCGCGACCCTTGTCCGTCAGCGCGACGTCGACCCAGCCCGTGAACAGGTTCTTCGCGTTCCACTCGCTCTCGCCGTGGCGGAGCAGGATCAGGGTCCGGGTCGACTCGCTCATGGTGCCGTGCTGGAGATGGCCGGCGGGACCTGCGAGAACTGCAGGTCGCGGTCGACGATGGTCGTGTTCACGCTGGTCGACTGCCCGGTGTCGAACTTCAGGGTGAGCTTGACCCACCCGCCGGCCTTCACGGACGGGCCGGTCACGCTGACGGCTCCCTCGTCGGCCAGGTTCACCAGGGTGTCGGGTGCGACGTCGACGGGCTTCACCAGCTGCACCGTGACGCCGGTCGGGCCGGTGACGGAGGTGAGCTGGGCCGGTGTCTTCAGGCTCTTGTTGACCAGCGAGGCGATGAACGTGCCGGAGCCGTCGATGCCGCTGACCACCGCCGCGCCGAGGATGTCGACCTCGCCGCTGCGGACGTTGGTGCCCACGGCCGGCTGGTAGACTTGGTCGGTCTGGTAGTCCTCGCCGGCGAATCCGGCGATCCCGCACCCACCCAGGGCGGGGACCAGCAGCACCACGGCGAAGGCGGCGAGACGACGGCGAAGAGGCGTCAACATCATGGCCGAACCCTATCGCTCAGCGAGCGATGGAGGAGTGCAGGGCGGTCGTCCAGACGATCAGCACCAGCACCGCCGCCGTGGCGACCAGCGTGAGCAGCCGCAGCCGCGGCGCACCGGTGCGCAGCGCGACCCGCAGCGGCAGGTGTCGCACCTTCGAGACGTTGTCGAGGACGAGGTCGGGCAGCGCGGTCAGGAAGTGCACCAGGAGCCCCAGCACGGCGCACAGGACGACGAAGCTGGCGTACGGCGCGGAGCCGTCGGCGTCCCTGGCCCAGCCGCCGTAGGTCACGAAGAACGTGAGCAGCGCGAAGGTGGCCGACCAGCCCACCCAGGACAGCGCCGTGGCCTTCAACCACCGGTTGTGCACGAAGCCCACGACCGCGGTGGCGAGCAGGAAGAGCCCGGCGGTGGTGCCGTTCTGGAGCGAGAGGGGCAGCGCCAGGAGCAGGAGCACGGCGATGCCGAAGCTCGCGTTGCCGGGAGGGATGAGGCCCTCCGCGACGGGCTTCCCTGGTGCGCCCGAGCTCCGGTCGACGTCCACGTCGAGCAGGTCGTTGAGCAGGCCCATGCACAGCTGGACGACGAGCACGGCGACGGCCGACGCGAGGACCTCCCGGGCGGGCCGGCCGATGAGGGCGACGAGCACTCCGACGACCACGGCGAAGGCCAGCGCCTGGCGTGGATGGACGGCCCTGACGAAGGATCGCAACTGTCCCGTGGTCCGGGGGACGGCCTCAGTGGTCATGGGTCGCAGTATTGATCATCCGCCCCACCACTGGCGACGTTTCGTACTTGCGCCGTCGCTCGAAAAGGGCGCGGCATCACACGGAATAGGTGCTTGTCAAGCCCCAAAATGGCCTCTGACCTGCACAAACGCTGGATAGGCCCCCTTCGTGCTCGTGTTAGACTAGGGACCTCGAAAGGGGTTCACTACACATGACGTTCACTGTCGGCGAAACGGTCGTTTATCCAAATCACGGGGCCGCGGTCATCGAGAACATCGAGATGCGCACCATCAAGGGAGAAGAGAAGCAGTACCTCGTCCTTCGCATTGTCGCCCAGCAGGACCTCGTGGTCAGGGTGCCGGCGTGCAACCTGGATCTCGTGGGTGTGCGCGATGTCGTTGACAAGGAGGGCCTGGACCGCGTCTTCGACGTGCTGCGGGCCGTCGTACCTGACGAGCCGACCAACTGGTCGCGTCGTTACAAGGCCAACCTGGAGAAGCTGCACTCCGGTGACGTGATGAAGGTGTCCGAGGTCGTGCGTGACCTCTGGCGCCGCGAGCGTGACCGTGGCCTCTCCGCCGGCGAGAAGCGGATGCTGGCCAAGGCGCGCCAGATCCTCGTCTCCGAGCTGGCGCTGGCCGAGCACACGAACGAGGACAAGGCCGAGGCCATCCTCGACGAGGTCCTCGCCTCCTGACACCCCCGCTCCACCACGTTGCCCCCGGGTCCGACCCGGGGGCAACGTTCATTTCCGGGCCGGGACGTCATACGTTGTGGGGGTTATGGCCCTCGATCCGTATGACGTCCCGGACGTCCCGCCCGCGCTGGGTGCGGTCGTGGAGGAGGGCCGGGGCTCGCTGCCGTTCGCGCTGATCCACGGTGAGGCGCTGGTCGCCTGCGCCGCCTGGGCGCTGGGCGACTCGGGGGTCACCCCGGTCGACCTCGGCACCCAGTGGGCCGGCCTGGTCGACTCCGGCGAGCCGTTCGTCCTGCACGACGTGCTCTGCCCGATGACACCCGCGACCTTCATCGCCGAGTGCGTGGCCGCCGCCGTCGAACGCGACACCGTCGTGGTCGGCGTGCGTCCGGTGACCGACACGGTCAAGCATGTGGACGAGGGCCTGGTCGGCGCGACCGTCGACCGGGCCTCGCTGGTCGCCGTCGCCTCCCCCGTCGTCCTGCCCGCCCGCGTCGTCGCCGCCCTCGACGGCCTGCCGAGCCTCGACTTCGCCGAGCTGGTGGCCGCGCTCGGCGAGCGTTTCCCCGTCGAGCTGGTCGAGGCCCCCGCCGCCGCCCGCCGGGTCGCCACCGAGGACGACGTCCGGCTGCTCGAGGCGCTCACCGAGCGCTAGTCCCGGCCTACCCCGACAGCCGACCCGCCAGCGCGACATCCTCGGGGAAGGTGATCTTGAGGTTGAGGGGGCTGCTGGGGACGGCGGCGATCGCGACGTCGGCGTACCTCTCCAGGCAGGCCGCCGTGTCCGTGCCGTCGAACCCGTCGGCCTCCGCCCGCCGGTACGCCGCGAGCAGCGCTGGCGCCCGGAATGCCTGCGGGGTCTGCACGCCCACCAGCGGTCCCTGGGCGACGCCGACGGCGACGCTGAGGTCGGCGGTGAGGAGCTGGGCCAGGGGTACGACGGGGATCGCGCCGCCGTGCTGGCGGGCGGCCGCGATCGTCGCCGCCCAGAGGGGTACGCCGGCCAGCGGTCGCGCGCCGTCGTGGATCGCGACCACGTCGACCTCGCCGGACTCGATCTCCGCGGCCAGCGCCCGGACCGCGTTCCACTCCGAGCCGTGCCGGGTCTCGCCGCCGTCCACCACCAGGACCTCGCGGTCACCGAGGTGCGGGGCCACCGCGTCGGCCACGAGGTCGCGCTCGCCGGGGCGCACGACCAGCAGCACGCGTCGTACGTCGGGCAGCGCGAGCGCGTCCCGCAGCGACCAGACCAGCACCGGCACGTCGCCGAGCGGGAGCAGCACCTTGTTGAGGTCGGCGCCGACCCGGCTGCCCGACCCGGCGGCGAGGATCACGACGGCGGCGGGCATGGCCGGAGGCTACCGGTCACCGGCGGCTTGAACGCCGGCGCCGTCGGCCGATCGTTTTCACGCCCGTTACACGACGTAACAGCCCAACAACACGGGCGCTCTACGGTTCGGGCAAGAGGGAGGGACCCATGCCCCAGCTCCGCACCCCACCCGGCGCCGCCATCCCCCCGGGTTCGTCGTGACCACCCCAGGGGCGACGCCGCACCACGGGACCGAGGAGTGGCAGCCCGTCTGCCGGGTCGCCGAGCTGGAGGTGGAACGCGGCGCCACCGCCCTCGTCCACGGCCAGGCGATCGCGATCTTCCGGACCCACGACCAGGTGTACGCCCTCGGCAACCACGACCCGTTCGCCAAGGGTTCCGTGCTCGCCCGCGGCATCGTCGGGATGCGGGGTGGAACCCCGTTCGTGGCCTCGCCCATCCACAGGCACGCGTTCGACCTGCGCAGCGGCAGATGTCTCGACGACCTCACGGTGTCGGTCCCGGCCTATGACGTGCGCGTCATCGAGGGAGTCGTGCTCGTCGGGCGGCGCAAGTCGGACGCCGCCTGAGGCGCTACAGCCCCGGGGGGATCGTGGCGGTGAGGATGTCGTCGCCGCCGAAGACCGAGTCCTGCCAGACGAGGCGGTCGCGGGAGAGGGCGGGGAAGCCCTGCTGCCCGCGCTCGGGCATCAGGTCGTAGATCGTGCCGGTCTCGAGGGAGTAGAGGTAGAGGTCGCCGTCCGGGTAGGTGCGGCCCTCGGTCTCGGCGACCCCGCCGCCGAGGTCGCCCACCCCCTCGACCCAGATCGCGTAGTCCTCGCCGAGGGCGGCGCCGTACGGGATCGCCCCGCTCGACAGCTCGGCGCCCGACCCGCCGGAGGCGAAGAGCCTGGCGCTCCCGCCGTCGTCGACGGCCAGCACCCGGTCGCCGTACGCCGCCACCGCCAGCACCGCGCCGTCGAGGCGGCCGACCCGCGCGAAGGCCCCGCCGGGCGTCCACCGCAGGACCCGACCGGCCCCGGTGCCGAGGGCGACCGTCCCGGCCCCGGCGCCCACGGCCGTGACCGAGTCGCCGCCGAGGTCCGGGAGCCGGACGGTGGAGACCCGGCCGGAGGCGTCGACGTAGCTGACGGTGCCGTCCTCCTCGCAGACCCAGGCGGCGCCGTCGTCCGAGCCGCCGAGGCCGGCGCTCAGCGTCGACCGGTCGGCCCTCCCGAGCCGGTTCGTGGCACCCTCCTCGTCGTAGCGCACCACGGAGCCGGGGACCTGCCCGTTGGGGTACTGCAGCACCACGGTCGCGTCGCCCGCGAACACCACCTGGGCCAGGTCCGGCGTCGTGCCCAGGCTCGTCGGGGCACCACCGACGGACGACGACGCGGCCGAGCCGAGGGCCCCGTCACCCTGGTCGAGCCAGGTGATCCGGTCGCCGTGGACCGAGGGGGCGAGCTCGGTGTGCGGCGAGGCGCTGACGACGATGCCCGGGACCGGGCCGGTGTCGACGCAGCCGGCGCAGATCCGGTCGGCGTCGAAGGTCTCCTGGGCCACCCGCAGGATCACCGGGTCGGCGCCCGCGGCGACGGCGGCCTGTTCGACTGCCGTGCGCGCGTCGACGAAGCCCGAGGTCGGGCCGAGCTGGGTCGTCAGCGCGGCGTAGACGATCCGGTCGAACGCGCCCGCGAGCTCCGAGTCGTTGCCGGTGGTGCCGTCCATCCGGGCGAGCCGGCTGCGGATGCTCCAGAGGGCGTTGTTCCAGATCGCGGAGTTGAGGTGGACCCCGCCGCTGTCCTGGGCGTCGAGCCCGAGCTGCTGGAGCCGCAACGGCGGGTTCAGCACGTCGAGGTAGTCGTCGAACGTGTTGCCGTTGAGCAGGTAGCGCACCGAGGTGGTGCCCTCGGGGTTGCTCTGGCACATGAACGTCGGGTCGGTGATCCCGAAGCAGCTGTCCTCCATGACGGCCGCGGTGTCGATGCCGTTGAAGAGGTTGCCGATCACGTTGCCGAAGTAGTCCGAGAAGCTCTCGTTGAGCGCGCCCGACTGGCCGGCGTAGATGAGTCCGGCCGAGGTGTCGGTGACGCCGTGGGTGATCTCGTGGCCGGCGGTGTCGATGTCGAGCTCGGTCGACTCCGCCGGCGTGCCTCCGGGGGCGCAGGTGTTGCCGTAGACCATCTGCGGCGGGTCGAGGGAGCCGCTGAAGAACGAGTTGCAGAACGAGCTGTCCCCGTAGTGCACCGACGAGACCATCGAGCCGCCCGCGCTGTCCCAGGAGCTCCGGCCGAGCGCGGCGTAGTAGTCGTAGACCGCGCGGCTGTAGGCCTGGGCCGCGAGGGCGTCGGGGTCGGTGATCGTGGTGCCGTTGCGGGAGCGCTCGACATAGCGCCGGCCCGGTAGCGCGGAGGTGTCGTCGGCGCCCTGGGCGTCCCAGGTCTCGATGCCGCCCGCCCCGGTGCTCGCGTCGTACGTCGGCACCGTGGTGTCGACGAGGACGACACCCTGACGGGTGCGGACGCCGTACGCCGCGAGCCGCTCGCCCGCGGGCCCGCGCCCCGAGACCTGGACCGAACCCCGGACCGAACCCCGGGCGTCCCGTGACGAGAGCCGGCCACCGACACGGGCGAGGTGCGCGAGGCGGGTGACGTGCGCGCTGAGCGGGAGAGCCGTGCGCGTCGTCAGCCGCACCGGCGTGCGCCCGTCGGCCGACGCCGGTCGCACGGTGAGCAGGTCCCCGGTGGTGGCGTCGACGTAGTAGAGGCCGTCGGTGGGCGCCAGTGCCCCGCCCGACCTGCCGGCTGCGACGACCGCGACCTGCCAGGCCAGCCGGCCGGTGCCCGTGGGCACGACGACCAGCTCGGGGCGCCCGCGGGTGGCGCCGCCGGACA
>JAOPYC010000130.1 GCA_025964795.1 Marmoricola sp. | reverse complement strand
CGATCTCGATGTCGAAGACGATGAACATCATCGCGGTGATGTAGTAGCGGACCGGGAACCGGCCGCCGCCCACCGGCTGCGGGGTGGGCTCGATGCCGCACTCGTA
This sequence comes from Marmoricola sp., assembly GCA_025964795.1. GTDB lineage: Bacteria > Actinomycetota > Actinomycetes > Propionibacteriales > Nocardioidaceae > Marmoricola. The sequence continues at coordinate 25,984 of JAOPYC010000130.1, read as the reverse complement.
GGAGTCGAGCTGGGCCCGCTTGTAGCGCTTCGGGCCGGTCAGGGAGCTGACGACCACCGAGAAGATCGCGAACCCCGCCGCGAGGATCATCAGTGCCAGCACCGGCGTGTAGAGCCCCATGATCCTCCTGAAATCAGCACTGGGTTCGTGAACATGTGAATAACTTCACGAGCCTGCGACGACAGTCAGCATAGAGGTCCGGCTGACATCGCGCGAACCCCGCCCCGGTGGGTCGAAAGTGCCTCTGACCAGCAGATTTAGGGCACGTTGGCGTTGGCTATTTGGGCGGGGTGGCGGTGCAGGTTTCCCCGGTTAACCGGGGATCACGTCACTTTTCAGGCAAAGCATCGCCTGAGAAGTGACAGGGTCGGCCGAGAACCCTGACCGGTTTGCCCTTCGCACTCCCCTGACCAGCGCGACCTCGCTCCTCGTCGTACGCCGGGCCTGCTCGCCGGAAGTCGCGGCATTCGTCCCTTGCCGCTCCGATCGGCACGGGCGCACGCTGGAATCCGATCCGAGGAGGTGGCTCATGTCCCTCGCAACCCGCGCAGTGACAGTGATGCTTCCGGTCGAGGACGTCGACCGGGCCACGAAGTTCTACGTCGAGAGTCTCGGGCTCGACCACACCGGCACCAGCGGTGAAGGCGGCGCGCTGTTCGAGCTCGACGACGCCATCACGCTGATGCTGCTGCCGAGGCCGGGAGGCCAGCGGTCGGAGAGCACGGCGATGAGCTGGGAGGTCGACGACGTCGAGTCGGAGATCGACGACCTCCAGGCCAAGGGCGTCGTGTTCGAGGACTACGACGTACCCGGGCTGAAGACCGTCGACCACGTCGCCACCATGGAGGGTGAGAAGGCCGCGTGGTTCCGCGACCCGGACGGCAACGTGCTCTGCGTGCACCAGCGCTCGTCCTGACCTGCTCGGGTCAGGCGGTGGCCCGGTGCAGCGCGACGATGCCCCCGGTGAGGTTGCGCCACTCCGGGGCGGTCCAGCCGGCAGCCGCGATCCGGGCGGCGAGGCCAGGCTGGTTGGGCCAGGCACGGATCGACTCGGCGAGGTAGACGTAGGCGTCCGGGCTCGAGGAGACCGCACGGGCGATGGAGGGCAGCGCCTTCATCAGGTACTCGATGTAGACCTCGCGGAACGGCGCCCACGTCGGTGAGCTGAACTCGCACACCACCAGGCGGCCGCCGGGACGGGTCACCCGCAGCATCTCGCGCAGGCCCGCGTCGGGGTCGACGATGTTGCGCAGGCCGAACGAGATCGTGACGGCGTCGAAGGTGTCGTCGGCGAATGGGAGCTGGGTGCCGTCGCCGGCGGAGAACGGCAGGTGCGGCAGGTTCTTCTTGCCGACCTGGAGCATGCCCACGGAGAAGTCGCACGGGAACACCTCGGCCCCGCGGTCGCGGAACGGCTGCGACGACGTACCGGTGCCCGCCGCCAGGTCCAGCACCCGCTCCCCCGGGCTGGGGTCCACGGCGTCGAGGACCTGGGTGCGCCAGCGGCGGTCCTGGCCGAGCGAGAGCACGTCGTTGGTCAGGTCGTAGCGCCGGGCGACGTCGTCGAACATCGCTCGGACCTCGGCGGGCTTCTTGTCCAGGTCAGCGCGGGTCACGGCCTCACCCTATGCAGCGGTGCGTGGGTCGGCTCGCCCGGCCGGGAGAGCGGCATTCGTCACGGCGTACGCTTTTTGGTGTGAGCAGCCCGAGCCCGACGAGTGACGCGACCGTCGCCAGGCTCGTCGCCCACACCTTCGAGGTCGCCGGCGCCGAGGACCTCCCCGGCAACCTGCTGGACCTGCTGCCCGCCGAGGACTCGCTGGCCTGGCTGCGCCGCGGCCAGGGCCTGGTCGCCTGGGGCGTGGCGGCCCGCTGCGTCACCTCCGGTGCCGACCGGTTCGGCGACGCGGTCGACTGGTGGCGCGCGGTGGCGAGCAACGCCGTCGTGCGCGACGAGGTCGGAGTGCCCGGCACCGGCCTGATCAGCGTCGGCAGCTTCGGCTTCGCCGACGACCCGGGCGACAGCGTGCTCGTCGTGCCCCGCGTCGTGGTCGGCACCCGCGGCGACCGCGCCTGGGTGACGGTGATCGGCAGCGACGAGCTGCCCGCGCTCCCCGAGCTCGTCGTCCAGCCCGACGTCGCGGCCCCCCGCAACATCACCTTCGCCGACGGCGCGATGAGCGGCGCGGCCTGGGAGTCGGTCGTCGCGCAGGCGGTCTCGCGCATCGGGGGCGGCGAGCTCGAGAAGGTCGTGCTCGCCCGCGACCTGGTCGCGACCGCCGACGAGGACATCGACGTCCGCTGGCCGCTGCGGCAGCTCGCGCGCGACTACGAGATGTGCTGGACCTTCCACGTGGACGGGCTGTTCGGGGCCACGCCCGAGATGCTCGTACGACGCGAGCGCGGCCTGGTCACCTCCCGGGTGCTGGCCGGCACCATCCGGCGTACGGGTGACGACGAGCACGACCTCGCCCTCGCCGGACAGCTGGCCCGCTCGTCCAAGGACCTCGAGGAGCACGAGTACGCCGTCCGCTCGGTCGCCGAGTCGCTGGCCCCCTACTGCTCCTCGATGAACGTCCCCGAGGTGCCGTTCGTGCTGCACCTGCCCAACGTGATGCACCTGGCCACCGACGTGGCCGGGGTGGTGCACGACTCCGGCGGCGCGACGGTCCTCGAGCTGGCCGCCGGGCTGCACCCGTCCGCCGCGGTGGGCGGTACGCCGACCAAGGTCGCCGTGGAGATGATCGCCGAGATCGAGGGCATGGACCGCGGCCGTTACGCCGGTCCGGTGGGCTGGATGGACGCCGCCGGCGACGGGGAGTTCGGCATCGCGCTGCGCTCGGCGCGACTGGAGGGTCGCCAGGTCAGGCTGTTCGCCGGCTGCGGCATCGTCGCCGACTCCGACCCCGAGGCCGAGCTGGCCGAGGCGCAGGCGAAGTTCCTGCCGGTGCGGGACGCGCTGGCCGAGTAGGCGCGGTTTCACTGGGTCCCCAGTGAAACTGGCACATCCCCCTTGTTGCAACGCGAGGGAAGTGCATGTTTCGAGGGGGCAGTGGTCAACGGCGACGCCGGGCCATCGGCGGCACCGGGTCCGGAGGCGCCGGCGGTCCGACCTTGAGGTGCTCGCGCTCGCGGACCGCGCGCTTGATCTGCTGGAGGTTGTTGCGCAGCAGGTCGGAGACCAGCTCGTCCATGCGCGGGTCACCGAGCATCTCGATCAGCACCCGCAGCGTGGTCTCGCTGACCTGGCCGACGATGGTGTCGTAGCCCGGGATCCGGTTGACCACCCGCGTCGCCGGGTCGTTGCGGACCTTCTCCGCCACCAGGGCCACCAGCTCTTCACGGTTCTCGACCAGGGCCGAGGAGATGTTCTTCGTGTAGTGGCCGGTCTGGATCACGTCGGCCACCTCGTCGAGCACCGCGATCGTGATCGGACGCTTGATCAGGTCGACGAACGACTGGGTGAGCAGGTTCAGCCGCCGGATGACGAAGGGCGCCTTCATGCCCCGGCGTACGAGCGCCCGGGTGAGGAACGCCGCCCCGATCGAGAGCACGACGAGCACGGCGAGCGCCAGCAGCACCAGATGCACGACGGAACGGTCCTGCAGCCAGTCGATCACGGACACATCGTGCCTGTTGGGGGGAAATGTCCGTGGGGGAACGGGGAAGTACGCCGGTTGCGGGCCTCAGGGCGTCGGTCGGACATGCGAATGTCGCTGGAGGGACGCATGACTCCTTCTCTGGCCCCGCGAGCCACATTCGCATGTCGAAGGCGCGCGGACGGCCAGCCCAGGGACCTCACCCCAACGGGTGCGCGATCTCGTCCTCCGGGAGCCGGGCCCAGACGACGGCGATCGCGGCGACCACGATCGGGGTGACCCCGGCGATCAGGAAGGTGCGGCCCACACCGATGGCGCCGGCGACCGGGCCGGCGAGGGCCATCGAGACCGGCATCAGCGCGATGGAGACGAAGAAGTCCAGGGAGGCAACGCGGCCGAGGAGGCCGGGCGGGACCCGGCGCTGGAGCAGCGTGCCCCAGATGACCATCGGTGCCGAGAACAGCACCCCGAGGACGAAGGAGCTGACGGCGACCATCCACACCGACGTAGCCACCCCGATCACCACCAGCGGCAGGCATGCCACGCCCCAGACGAGGTTCATCCAGGTCAGGTAGCGACGCGGCATCCGCATCGAGGCCATCGCCAGCGAGCCGACGCCGCCGCCGATGCCGAAGGCCGCGAGCACGAGCGCGTGGTCCCCCGCGTCGCCGCCCAGGCGGTCCTTGATCACGAACGGGACCAGCACCTCGAAGGGCCCCATGGTCACCAGCACCATCACCGAGGCGAACAGCAGGGTCGCGAGCAGCCACGGCGTACGTAACAGGTAGGCGACGCCCTCGCCCATGTCCCGCAGCACCCCGCGCACGCGCCGGTCGTCGGCCAGGGACAGGTCGCGGCGCACCGGCGTACGCGGGATGAACACCTGTACGACGACCCCGACGCCCGCGACCACCGCCGCCACCGCGCACGCCCACCCCGGCGACGCCAGACCGACGACGACGCCCGCGACGCCGGGACCGATCGCCTGCGCGACGAGCGGACGGACCATCCCCTCGAACCCGTTGACCGCGAGCAGGTCGGAGGCCGGGACGACAGCGGGCAGCCACGCGGAGTACGCCGCGTAGTAGAACGCCATTCCCATGCCGATGCACACCGAGACGACCGCGAGGTGCCACAGCCGGGTCAGGTCGGAGATCGAGAGCAGCGCGACCGCCGAGTAGCTGACGAGCTCTGCGGTCGCCACCGTCATCACGACGAGCTTCTGCGGGACCCGGTCGGCGACCACCCCGGCGAGCAGTGCCGGCACCACCACCCCGACGGCGCCGGCGGTCGAGACGACGGAAAGCTGCGCCGGCCCGCCGCCGAGCCGGATCACCTCCCAGACGAGCGCCACCGTCCACACGCCGTAGGCGAAGGCGCCGCAGGTCAACGCCACCGCCATCAGCCGGTAGGCCGGGACGGCGAAGGGAGTCAGCACGCGAGGCAGCGCCCGGCCGGTGCGCGGCTGCTCCTCGGTGGCGACCGCGGGCTCGCTCATCACTCCTCCTCCCCGTCGTGGCTCCGGGTTCTGGCTGTCCTCCAGTGTGCGGCGGGGACGCGAGTCGCAGCCAGCGGATTTCCCCGGGTCACAGTGGCGCAGGCCCCTCGGGCAGGACCCCGTCGCCGCCCGCCTGGCCCTCGAGCCCGGCCACCGCGACCAGGATCAGCGCGGCCCCGGCGATGCCCAGCCAGCCGAGCCGCTCGTCGAGGATCACCGCGGCGAGGATCGCCGCCGTCACCGGCTCGAGAAGGGTGGCGATGACGGCGGCGCTGCCCACCACGGTGCGCAGGCCGGCGTACAGCAGGCCGTAGGCGACCGCCAGCGTCATCACGCCGAGGTAGCCGAGCAGCGCCACGACCCCCGGGTCGCTGCTGACGTGCGGGCCGCCGGCCAGCAGCCCCAGCGGCAGCAGGGCCAGTGCGCCGGAGACGGAGGTCACGGTGGTCAGGGCCAGCGGGCTGGTGATTCCGGTGAGAGGCCGCCCGAGCGCCGTGGCCAGGGCGTACGTCGTACCGGACGCGACCGCCAGCACCACCCCCAGGACGGGGTGCGGGCCGGTCACGGACAGCCCGGCCGCCGTGCTCACCAGGGCGAGGCCGCCGATCGCCGCCACGAGCACGAGCAGCCGCCTCCGGCTCGGGAGCTGCCGGGTCGCCCCGCTCTCGGCCACGGTGAGGACGGCCGGCGCCAGACCGAGCGCCACCACGGTGGAGACGGTCACCCCGACGGCGACGACGGCCCCGAAGTAGAGGGCCTGGTAGGAGCCTGTGCACAGGCCGACGGTGATCGCCGTCCACGGTCGCTCACGCAGCAGCCGACGGAGGTCGGGGCCGCGGCGCAGCACGAGCAGGGCGACCAGCAGCACGACGGCCGCCAGCCCCATCCGCCACGCACTGATGGTGAGCACGGACATCGGGACGCGGTCGCGGACCAGCTGGACCGCGAGGCCACCGGTGCCCCACAGGACGCCGGCCAACGAGATCTGCACCAGCCCGAGGCGGGCCGACGACGAGGAGTCGGGCGAGATCCTAGAGGTCCTGGCCGGGCTCGATCCGGACGTACTCCTGGCCCTCGGGAAGCAGGTTGCCGAGCAGCGTGGCCGCGAAGCCCAGGCCGAAGTCGCTGTAGATCTTGTCGTGGATGGCCACCGAGCGCGGGGCGCCCACGCCGCGGGCGAAGTCGATGCACTCGCCGATCTTCAGCCACGGGGCGCTGACCGGGAGCAGCAGCAGGTCGACGTCGGTGCCGGGCAGCGTCAGGGCGTCACCCGGGTGGAAGATCGTGGTGCCCTCGACGTCGAACAGGTAGCCGCTGTTGTGGATCCGCGGGATGTCGGCGTGGATGACCGCGTGCTGCTCGCCGACCGCGGTCGTGGGTACGCCGGGGTCGAACTGGTCGCCCGGAGCGACGACGTTGATCCGCTCGGCGATGTCGGGCGCGTCCTTGCGGATCTGCTCCGCGACCGCCGCGATCGTGTGGATCGGCGCGTCGGTGAGGCGCAGGTTGTCGGCCGAGTAGTGGTCGGCGTGCTCGTGGGTGATCAGCACCGCCGTCGCCCCGTCCACCGCCTCCGGCTCGCTGAAGGCGCCGGGGTCCACCACGATCACGTGGCCGTCCGTCTCGATCCGTACGCAGGCATGTCCGAACTTGGTGATCCGCATGGGGGCAGCCTAGCCACCCGCCCGCTCCGGACCATCCGGGTCGGGGCGAGACCGGGATTGAGGTCAGGATCTGGCCTGCACTCGTCCAAGTGGTCGCTGCAGCAGCTCCCCGAGCGCGCCTGCGCCCCGATCAGCCGGTCAGCTCGTCGACGAAGCACCAGCGCCAGTCCTCGCCGGCCTCGGCGGAGCGCATCACCGGGTGCTCGGTGTGCTCGTGGTGGACGCTGGCGTGCCGCTGGGGTGAGGAGTCGCAGCAGGCGATGTGGCCGCAGCTGACGCACATCCGCAGATGCACCCACGCCGTCCCCTCGCGCAGGCAGTCGCCGCACTCCCCCGGGGTGTCCGGCTCGACCGGCGTACGGACCTTCTGCAGGTGCTCGCAGCCGCCTTCCAGCGTGGTGTTCACCCCAGACGAGCGCACCCGGTCGACGGCGTCGCCGGAGTAGTCGAGCATCGACTCCTCGACGTCGAGCATCGACAGCACGTCGTCGACCACCTCGTGGGCGACCGCCCCGGTGCTGCGGATCTCCAGGACCCGCTTGCGCTCGGCGTCGATCATCAGCTTGCGCCAGCGCCCGTAGGTCTCGCTCGGCGTCTCGTCGGCGCCGGCCCCGACGCGCTCCCAGGCCGCGAAGTCGCGGCGGCGTACGCGGTCCCGGATCGTCTCCCCCACCGCGTGCGGGTCCTCCTCCTCGAGCTGGTCGAGCTCGGCCAGGCTGGCCTGCGAGGCCTGGTGCAGCAGGTTGGCCCGGGCGAGCGCGTCGGCCCCGGGGTCGGGCGAGGGCACCTTGAGCCGCCGGGCCAGCCAGGGCAGGGTCAGCCCCTGCAGGAACAGGGTGCCGGCGGTGACGGTGAAGGCGACCAGGAGGAGTACGTCGCGGTGCGGGGTCGTCGGCGGGATGACGAACGCCGCGGCCAGCGTGACCACGCCGCGCATGCCGGCCCAGCCGAGCAGCAGCGTGTAGGTCCACGGCGGCTTCACCTTCGTCACCCCGTCGGGTCCGGGGCGCACCAGCAGGAACCGCGCCATGAACACCCACAGGATCCGCAGCACGATCACCGCCACCAGCGTGAGCGAGCAGAGCACCAGCACGCGGGTCAGCGTGACCTCGGCGCTCACCGCGTCGGCGATGATCGTGCGCGCCTGCAGTCCGATCAGCAGGAAGACGCTGCTCTCCAGCAGGAACGCGATGCTGCGCCAGTTCATCCGCTCCGCGATCCGCGACTGGGCGGTCTGGAGCACCGGCGACTTGTGGCCCAGCAGCAGCCCGGCGACGACGACGCTGATCACCCCGGAGGCCTCGACCCGCTCGGCTGCGACGTACGCCGCGAACGGGGTCAGGAAGCTCAGCCCGCTGTCGATGACCGGGTCGGTGACGTGCTTGCGCACCAGGCCGACGACGAAGAAGAACGCCAGCCCGATCGCGATGCCGCCGCCGGCCGCGAGCAGGAAGTCCAACGCGATCTCGTGCCAGACCACGGCCGAGGCGATGGCCGTGCGCAGGGCCACCAGTGCGGTGGCGTCGTTGAGCAGCGACTCCCCCTCCAGGATCGTGACGATCCGCCGCGGCAGCCCGATCCGGCGTCCGATCGAGGTGGCTGCCACCGCATCCGGCGGGGCGATGACCGCCCCGATGGCGAAGGCCGGGCCCCACCCGAGGTCGGGCAGCAGCGCGTGCACGAGCAGACCGACACCGGCCGTGGTGAAGGCGACCAGCCCCACCGAGAGCAGCAGGATGGAGCGGCGGTTGGCGTTGAAGTCGACCAGGCTGGTCTGCAGGGCCGCGGCGTACAACAACGGCGGGAGCAGCCCGAACAGCACCACCTCGGGCTCGAGCCGGATGTCGGGGATGAACGGCACGTAGGAGCCCACGACGCCCACCACGATCAGGACGAGCGGGGAGGGCAGGTCGAACTTCGAGCACAGGCCCGCGACCGCGATGACCGCGGTGACGATCCCGACGAGCGTGAAGACCAGGTGCACGCGACCATCATCCCGGACGCGACGAGGTCCTCGAGACGTCGGTGGTTACGGGATCTTCATGAGCTTGATGCCCTTGGTCACTTGGGACAGCGCCGTCTTGAAGATCGGTGCCATGTCCGTGCCGGTGGCCCCGCAGAAGAAGTAGTCCCCGTCGGAGTTCTCCGTCGTGCGCTCGGCAGCCGTTGCACAGGTGTTCTGCGCGACACTGCTCGGGCCGTCAGATGTTCCGGACGCGGCGGCCAGGACGTTGAGCACCGACGTCTGAGACGCATCGGGCGGCTGGACGTACTCAGTGGTGGTCTCAGTCTGGTAGATGGTGTTGCCGACGGTTCGGGTGGTGACCGTGGTCGTGTCGGTGCTCTCCTTCGACTCTCCCTCGCAACCGGCACCGCTCAGGTTGTAGGCGATCGTGATGACGAGGATCCCCGCCCTTCGCGCGTTCTGTGCAACAGCTCCGAGGTTCCGGCAGGCCTGCTCGCCACCCGTGAAGGTGTAGGTCACCTTGTTGTAGGTCGTGACCGTCGTCTTTCCCGTGGTCGGCGTGTTGGTCTGGGTCTTGGTCGCCTTCCAGTTCGGCGTGGTCACCGGCTCGCTGGTGTCAGTGGCACTGGAGACGATGTCACCGGAAACGTTCAGATCAGCGGACCCGGTGCTCGGCGACAGGTTCTCGTAGGGACGACCGTCGGTCTCGAAGATGAGCACCTTGGTCACGGGTGCCGTGCGAACGGGCAGGTCGCTCAGGTTGTTGGTCGAGGAACCGGTGCCCAGGAGGTAGCGCGCGGCTGCCTTCATCGGCGCGGCCAGGAAGGTTCCTCCCGGGGAGTTGCCTTGTCCTGCAGTGTCGATGCAGTTTACGGCCTTGACCAGGTCACTGTTGGTGTCGACGGCACCGGCGCCCGTCACGTAGTCGTCAGAGAAGGGGATGGGTATCCACAGTCCGGTGCTCGACGGGGCAGCCGGCCAGGTCAGACCCTTGCTGGTGCTGTTGCACGCCCTTGACAGTGCCGCAGCGGTAGTGGTCTGCGTGCTGCGTCCGATGGTGCCCAAGGCGACGTACTGCTGGCTCGGGGTCATCTGCCCGAACATCCCCTTGATGCCCGAGACCATGTCGCCCACGTTGGTGTCGGACATGCTGGGAGTGCGGTCCGCCACCACGACCACATCCATGGGGTTGGGGTTGATCGTCCCGCAGGAGCCCTTGCAGGCCACGGAGAGCACAGTGCCGGTGCTGCCCTTCTGGATGCCGCCGGCGCGCGCAAAGGTGAACGGCACGTCGCGACCCTGGAAGACGCGGATCGTGTTGCAGGCGATCTTGGGGGTGCCGGTGTTGAGTGACGGCTCCACGCACGGGATGGCGCAGATCAAGGCGCTGCAGGAGATCTTCTGGCCAGCACCACCATAGGTGGCGCCATTGACCCAGGGTCCGGTCCCGGGGTTGCACGTGGCCGGGATCTGCGTCGTGTCGACGGCGTACGGAGCAGTCCCCGTCGAGGCGACGATGCACCAGAAGTCGATGTTGGGCGACAGGGTCCCGTTCTCGGTCGGGTCGTGAGCCTTGGCGAAGGCCAGCGCCTGCGTCCTGGCCGTCGCCGAGCTCGCGGGCAGCTCGTAGGCGCCTGCCTGGGCCGCAGCGTCGAGGGCGTCGAAGAGCTGGTTCTTGCGGTTGACCTGGAGGCCGATGTCGACGGCGTACGCCGCGAACATCAGCAGCAGCACGGCCAGCACGGCCACCAGGATCGCGACGACCCCGGACTCGTCCCGCGTGCGCGGCGTGAGGCGGCGCAGCACTACTCGACCCTCATCTGGGTGTACTGGTCGAGGCTGGCCGTGGAGCCGAACAAGGAGCTGATCAGTGGGGTGATCCACTTGTAGCTGTAGCTGACCCTCACGGTGGCCGTCGCTCCGGAGACCGACAAGGTGTCGAAGGTCGTGGAGCTCGCAGCGCAGGCCGAGCCGTCGGCCTTGATGCAGTCGATCTTGATGTTGGCGGTGGTGGTCGAGGCCGAGGCGTTGCAGGTCGTCGGCGCCGGGATGCCCGACCCGGAGAGCTCGCTCTTCACGGCGGTGCAGACGTCGGAGAAGGTGCCGTCCAGGCTGGCCACGCGCGCGCCGTCGCGGGCGGCGTTGTCGATGGCGGTGTCGCGGCTCATCATGTAGCCGAACTCGAGGATGCCGAAGACGAGCAGGAGCAGCAGCGGGACGATCAGGGCGAACTCGACGACGACGGCGCCGCGCTGGTCGCGGCTGCGGGCACGCGCCCGTCCGGGCCGCCGGAGGACCGAAAATCGTGCCACCATCGCCCCCTCACGGCTCACGCCCGACAGCCGGCCTCCTCTGCGGGGCCGGATCTTTGACAATGGTGGGGCTTGGGTGGGGAGTTGTGCAGGCTTTTGGATAGGAATATCCGAATTTTGTAGACCAGTTGTAGCCCGGCTGTCCGGGTCGGCTCAGGTGGGCTGGCACTTGGCGCGCTCAGTCAGCCACTCAGTCAGCCAGGGCCCGGAGCTGCTCGTCGAGCTCGCGGCGGTTGTCGCGGCGGATGACGGCCTCCACGACCTCGAGGCCGCCGTGCGGGCTGGCGAGCGCGTGCTCGAGCTCGGCCCGCTCGAAGACGCGCCAGTGCGGCGTCCGGGTGGCGGCGCAGAGCGCGGCCAGGTCGACGCCGTGCGGGGTGCCGAACAGCTTCTCGTAGGAGCCCGCGTGCGGGGGCGCCCCCTGCTCGAGGGTGGCGAAGATCGAGCCACCGTCGTCGTTGGCCACCACCACGGTCAGGTCGGGGCGGGCCTCGTCGGGACCGATGACCAGGGCGGTGAGGTCGTGCAGGAAGGTGACGTCCCCGACGTACGCGATGGCCCGGGTGCTCTGCGGACGGCCCAGCGCGGCGCCGATCGCGCTGGAGAGGGTGCCGTCGATCCCGGCCAGGCCGCGGTTGGACAGCACCATCCGGCGCTCGCCGACCGGGTGCGCGGTGGCCATCAGGTCGAGGTCGCGGATCGGGTTGCTGGCGCCGACGAACAGCATCCCGCCGGGTGGATTGGCGGCGTTGACGACCGCCGCCACGTCGTACGGCGTGAGGCCGGGCTGGGCGGCCACGAACCGGTCGATCCGCCCGCTGAGCTCTCGGTCCGCCTGCCGCCACTCGTCCTGCCAGGCCGGGTCGTCGGCCTGCTCGTCGGCCCGGGCGACCGAGACCGCGTCGTGCTCCGCGCTCACCGGGAACGGCCGGTCGGGCCAGCGTCCGCGGGCGCGCACCGAGACCACCTCGACGTCCGCGCGGGAGAGCAGCCGGGCCACCGGCCGGGACAGGGTCGGGTGCCCGAGCACGACAGCCCGCTCGACCCGGTCGCCGAGGGCAGTGTCGAGCAGCAACCGGTAGGTGCGGATCGGGCTCGCCCCCGTCCGCGAGCCGCTGCTCGGCTCGGCCAGCAGCGGCCACCCGGCACGCTCGGCCAGCTGCCGGGCAGGAGGCCCCGCGTCGTCCCCGGCGATCACGACCGTGCGGGGGCCGGGTGGGAGGGGGTGGGGCTCCCGGACCGGATAGTCCGAGGCTGAAAGCACCACCTGAGAGGGGTCGAGTGGTGCTTTCAGCCTCGGACTATCCGGTGGGGGGAGGAGCGGGTCGTCGAGCTGGCAGTTGAGGTGGATGGGGCCGTCGGGGAGCCAGGCGGCGTCGAGGGCGTCCTGGTCGGGGGCCACCAGGTCGACGAAGCTGGCCGCGTCGCCGAACAGGCGCACCTGGTCGGTGGTCTGGTTGGCGCCGGTGCCGCGGAGGCGGGCGGGGCGGTCGGCGGTCACCGCGACGAGGGGTACGCCGGCGTGGGCGGCCTCCAGTACCGCCGGGTGCAGGTTGGCCGCCGCCGTGCCGGACGTGGTCACCACCGCCACCGGCCGGTGGGAGGCCTTGGCGAGGCCCAGGGCGAGGAACGCGGCGGTCCGCTCGTCGATCCGGGTGTGCAACCGGACCCGCGGGTCGGCCAGCAGCGCGAACGACAGCGGGGCGTTGCGCGAGCCCGGGCACAGCACCGCGTCGGTGAGACCCCGGGCGACGAGCAGGTCGACGACCCACGTGGCCAGGGCGGTGGAGGACGTCACGGGCGACCACCCTGCCGCACACCCTCGACCTCGGCCAGCCGGCGGCGCCAGTGCTCGACGCGGTCGGGGGCGGCGGCGTGCTGCGCGAGGAGGGCCTCGTCGACCACCGCGCGGACCACGGGCAGGTACCCGTCCACCGGCAGCAGCGGCTCGGCGACCACGTCGCCGCCGAGCAGCTGCACGGTCGCCAGCCCGCAGGCGTGCGGCAGGGACGGCAGCGCCGCGGCGAGCGCGACCCCGGCGGCGATGCCGATGCTCGACTCGACGGCGCTGGAGACCACGACCGGCATCCCGATGTCCTCGGCGATCCGCAGGCAGGCCCGGACGCCGCCGAGGGGCTGCACCTTGAGCACCGCGATGTCGGCGGCCCCGAGGTCACGCACCCGGTAGGGGTCGGCAGCCCGGCGGATCGACTCGTCCGCGGCGATCGGCACGCTGACCCGGCGTCGTACGAGCGCGAGGTCCTCGACCGAGGCCACCGGCTGCTCGACGTACTCCAGCCCGCCCGCGGCGCGCTCGAGGACGCCGATCCGGCGTACGGCCTCGTCCACCGACCAGCCGCCGTTGGCGTCGATGCGCACCAGCCCGTCGGCGCCCAGCGCGTCGCGGACGGCCTCGAGCCGGGCCTCGTCCTCGCCGGGCTCCTGACCGGGCTCGACGACCTTCACCTTGGCCGTCCGGCAGCCCGAGGAGGCCAGCACGATCTCGCGGGCGCGCTCCGGGGAGCAGGCCGGCACGGTCACGTTGACAGGCACCCTGTCCCTCAGCGGCGCGGGCCAGCCGAGGTCCGCGGCCTCCCGGGCGCAGTCGAGCCAGGGCGCCGAGGTCGGGGCGTCGTACTCCAGGAACGGGCTGAACTCGCCCCAGCCCGCCGCCCCCTCGAGCAGCACGCCCTCGCGCACGGTGATGCCGCGGAAGCGGGTGAGCAGCGGGATCGAGAAGACGTTCATGCCATCTCGCGAAGGCGCATGCGGTCGACCTTGCCGTTGGCCATCAGGGGTACGGCGCCGACCCGCACCACCTGGTGCGGGGCCCACGCACGGGGGCACTCGGCGGACACCCAGTCGCGCAGCTCGTCGAGCCCCGGGGAGCCGACCACGAAGGCGACGACGCGCTCACCCCACTGCTCGTCGGGTACGCCGAGCACCTCGGCCGAGAACACGGTGGGGTGCTCGCGGATCCGGGCCGCCACCGCGGAGGCCGGCACCTTGACCCCGCCGGTCGTGACCATGTCGTCGTCACGCCCGGTGATCCGCAGCCTCCCGCCCGCCGTGATCCGGCCGAGGTCGTGGGTGACCAGCCAGCCGTCGCGCAGCGTCTCCGCGGTCAGGGCGGGGTCGTCCTCGTAGCCGTCGAACAGCATCGGCCCGCGCAGCAGCACCCGGCCGTCGTCGAAGCCGATCTCGACGCCGGCCAGCGGTCGACCGTCGTACACGCAGCCGCCGCAGGTCTCGCTCATCCCGTAGGTCGCGACGACCGGGATCCCGGCCTCCTCCGCGCGGCGCCGCAGCGCTGCCTCGAACGCGGCACCCCCGATGAGCACGGCGTCGAACCCGGCCAGCGCCGTCACGGCCGCCGGCACCTCGAGGAGGCGGTGCAGCTGGGTGGGCACCAGGCTGACGTAGGAGCGCTCCCCGGCCAGCTCCCGGCCGGCGTGGACGACGTCCTGCGTGGTCACCGGCTCGGTGCCCGCGACCACGGAGCGGAAGAGCACCTGGACCCCGGCGATGTGGGTCGGCGGCAGGTTCAGCACCCAGCGACCCGGGCCACCGAGACGTTCCTGGGTCGCCAGCGCGGAGGCCCGCATGGCATCGCGGGACAGCATCACCCGCTTCGGCCGGCCCGTCGAGCCGGACGTGGAGATCACCAGCGGCGCGGGCTCCTCGGCGGCGGCCCACTCGCGCAGCAGTCCGAGGATCTCCTCGGCGGTGCCGCTGACCGGATGCAGGCTGCTCACGCCCGCGAATCTAGCCCTGACACAATCCGGCCCATGGCCAGCCCCTCTCCCGGCTCCGCACCCACGATCAACCAGTGGATCGCCGGCGCGCGCCCGCGCACGCTGCCCGCCGCCGTCGCCCCGGTCCTCGCCGGGACCGCCGTCGCGCTCTGGGAGGACGAGGCCGTCTGGTGGAAGGCGCTGCTCGCACTGGCCGTCTCGTTGCTGCTGCAGATCGGCGTGAACTACGCCAACGACTACTCCGACGGCATCCGGGGCACCGACGACGGCCGGGTCGGGCCGATGCGGCTGGTCGGCAGCAAGGTGGCGACCCCGCGCGCGGTGAAGAGGGCCGCGTTCGCGGCGCTCGGTGCGGCGGGGCTGGTCGGCCTGGTGCTCGCCGCCACCACCGCCTGGTGGCTGGTCGGGGTCGGGCTGCTGTGCATCCTCGCGGCCTGGTTCTACACCGGCGGCAGCCGGCCCTACGGCTACATGGGCCTCGGCGAGGTGATGGTCTTCGTCTTCTTCGGGCTGGTGGCGGTGCTGGGTACGACGTACGTCCAGACCGAGTCGTTCGAGCTCCCCGCGCTGTACGCCGCGGTCGGCGTCGGCGCCTTCGCCTGCGCGATCCTCGTCGCCAACAACCTCCGCGACATCCCGACCGACACCGAGTCCGGGAAGCGCACGCTGGCCGTGGGCCTGGGCGACGAGCGCACTCGCTACCTCTACGGCCTGCTGGTCGGCGTCGCCGGCGTGGCCCTGGTCGGCGTCGCCCTGACGACGACGTGGTGGGTGCTGCTGGCATTGGTCGCCGGCCCGGCCGTCGTACGCGCGGTCGGGGTGGTGCTCGGCGCGAGGGCGACGGGCCCCGGCCTGATCCCCGTCCTCCAGCTCACCGGCGTCGCCGAGCTGCTCTACGCCGCCGGGATCCTGGTTGGGGTCGCGGTCAGCCTGATCTGAGAGGTGTGAAGTTTCACTGGGTCCCCAGTGAATCTTCACACCCCACGCATACACCGCCCTGCCACACTGAGGACATGTGGTTCTTCATCCTGCTCGCGATCGTGGCCGTGTGTGCGCTGGCCTACACCAACCGGGTGAAGCTGCTCGCGAAGGTGCTGGGACAGTCCGAGACGCGGATCAACCGGCAGCTCAAGCGCAAGCCGCGCTGAGCACGACTCAGTCGGTGTCCTCGCGGGCCTTGAGCTCGTCGAACTTCTGTGTCGCGCGCCGGGCGCGCGCCTCGACGCTGGCGGCGAAGCGGTCCCGCTGCGGGGCGAGCAGCTTCAGCGACAGCACGGACGAGACGATCAGGGCAGCCAGGAACGGCACCAGCAGCACGCCCTTGCTGCCGAAGGCCAGGGTCCAGATGCCTGCGATCACCGCATAGGTGACCACGAACAGCCCCAGCCGCAGCACGGTGTAGATCGCGAAAGCCTTCACGCCCGCAAGGCTACAAGCGGGGCCTTGAGGATCGTTCGGCGTGCGCCCTACCGCCCACCAACTACATTGGATGCATGCTCCGCCTCGTGGTCTTCCTCGCCCTGTTCGCGGCGGTGGTCTACGCGTGCTTCTGGCTCATCGACCGACGCAACAACGGCGGCGGCGGGCACACCGGGGCCAAGCCGATCCCGCGTGGACCCGTCGGGCCCGACGACGACGAGGAGTTCCTGCGCGAGCTCGAACGCCGGCGTCGGCACAGCAAGGGCGACGGCACCTAGGGGCTCGCTACTCGAGCGTGCGGACCACCGCGACCGGCTCGGGGGCGGCGTAGGAGTGCTGGCTCCCGCTGCCGAAGAAGAAGTTGATGCCGACGAAGTTGAACCACAGCGTCGCCAGGCCGACCAGGGCGACGACGGCCGCGGAGCGGCCCTTCCACCCCGACGTCGCGCGGGCGTGCAGGTAGGCGGCGTACACCACCCAGGTGATGAACGCCCAGACTTCCTTGGGGTCCCAGCCCCAGTAGCGGCCCCAGGCGTAGTGCGCCCAGATCGGGCCGGCGATCAGGGCCGCGAAGGTCCAGATCGGGAACCCGAACGCGTGCGTGCGGTAGGCGATCCGGTCGAGCACCGGCAGCTCGGGCAGGCGGGCGAGGTAGCCGCGGCCGGTGCTGCCGTCGGCCTCGTGCTTGCGCTGCCAGCGCTCCTTGACCAGGTAGAGCGCCGAGCACATCCCGCCCAGCGTGAACGCGCCCGTGGCGGTGATGGCGGCCACCACGTGGATGATCAGCCAGGGCGACTGCAGCGCGTCGCGCAGCGGCACGACCGGCGTGTAGAGCACCAGCACGTCAATCATCAAGGTGACCAGCACGAAGCTGGTAACCACCGGCGAGAGCCAGGACAGCGAGTAGCGGCGGTAGAGCAGCAGGTAGCCCATCACCACGACCCAGGTGCCGGTGAGGGTGAACTCGTACATGTTTCCCCAGGGCACCCGCACCGGGTCGGAGGCCAGCCCGCGGCTGGCCATCGCGATGAAGTGCACGAACGCCGCGACGACCGTCAGCGAGAGGCCGACCCGGCCGAAGAGCTCCATCCGCTCGGGCTCGTCGATCGTCGTCGGCCCGGTGGGCGTGGCGGCCAGAGGCGTGCCGCTGCCGGCGGCGCCGACGCCGACGGGCTGCTCGACCGGCTCCTCGACCTTGCGACCGGCCGCCCACTGGGCGAAGTGCGCCAGCACGGCCAGGAAGTAGACGACCGCACAGGCCGCCACCGCCTGGTTGCTCAGCAGCTCGAACTGGCTGTGGGTCACGACGACTCCTCGGGGAACTCGGGGGTGGTGCTGGCGGGTCGGAGGGAGGCCGTGAGGGCGTCGATCTCGTTCGAGAGGTCCCCACCGGCACTGCGGTCGAGCCCGGCCACCTCGACGGTAGTACGCCCCCCGTCACGACGTGCGCGCACCCAGATCCGGCGGGGTCGGATGAACAGCGAGCCGAGCAGCCCGATCAGGGCGAGCACGACGCCGCCGAGGGCGATCTTCTGCCCCGGGGTGTGGCTGATCTGCAGCTTCACGTAGCGGCTGACCCCGTCGAAGGTGACCGTCCCCAGGCCGTCGGGCAGGGTGGCGGTGGCGCCGAGGCCGAGGTCGAGGCGCAGCGGCTTCCCGTCGGCCTTCTTCAGCGGCGTCAGCCCCTTCTTCTGCAGGGCGTAGACCGACTGCGGCTTCCCGTCGTCGAGTCCGAGGTCGCCGCGGTAGGCCAGCATCGAGATCGCCGGGTTCTTGGCGTCGGGGAAGGCCGAGAAGGGCCCGCCGTTCTTGCCCTTGATGAAGCCGTACGTCGGGTAGAACTCACCCTCCATGCCGATCTGGGTGCTGCCGCTCTTCTGGCTGGCGTCGGGCACCTTCACCACCCCGAAGGAGCGGAAGGTGCTGTCCTCGGGCAGGAACGGCTGGGCCCCGGACCAGGCGATGCTGCCGTCGGCGTTGCGCACGGTGAGGTGCGGCGCGTAGCCGTGGCTGATCAGGAACACGTCGGTGCCGTCGATGTGCAGCGGGTGGTTGACCGAGATCCGGGTCTCGCGCTGCTGCGACGACGGCGACGCCTGGTAGGTCAGGCCGGCGGAGAACTTGTGCGCCATCCCGGCCTCGCGCCCCTGCCTGATGAAGGTCACGTCGAAGTCGTCCACCGTGAACGCGAACGGGCTCAGCTTGACGGGGTCGAAGAGCGCGCCGGCCCGGAAGTCGTCGTACTGGCTCAGGGTGTTGGCGAAGCTGTCCTTGGTCACCACGATCACGCCGCCCTTGTAGCCCCACAGGCCGCCGGTGGCGAAGCCCACCAGGACGATGAGCACCGACAGGTGGAAGAGCAGGTTGCCGGCCTCGCGCAGGTAGCCGCGCTCGGAGCTCACCGCGTCGTCGACGACCTCCACTCGGAACCGCCGGCGCCGCAGCAGCGCACGGGCGCGCTCCAGGACCACGTCGGGGTCCTCGTCGGTCTCGTAGACCCGTCGCTGGGGCAGGCGGGTGAGGTTGCGCGGGGCCTTCGGCGGCCGACGCCGTACGCCGCGCCAGTAGACGAGCAACCGGGGAATGATGCAGCCGACCAGCGAGAGCATCAGCAGGATGTAGATCGCCGAGAACCACACCGAGTCGTAGACCGAGAACAGGCCGAGCTTCTCGTAGACCGGGGTCAGCTGCGGGTGCTGGTCGCGCCACTGGGAGGCGCGCAGCGAGTCGACGGCCTCCTGGGGCACGACCGACCCCGGGATGGCGGCCAGGGCCAGCATGAACAGCAGGATGAGGGCCGTGCGCATCGAGGTGAGCTGGCGCCAGGACCAGCGCGCGAGCTCGCCCGGGCGCAGTGGCGGGGCCTCGTAACCGGTGGCGGGCCGACGAGTCGGTTCGCTCACTAGATCCCCGCCGTGAAGCCTGGGAAGAACCAGGTCTGGATCCAGTTGACCATCTCGCCCCACCAGCCGGTGACCAGCAGCAGGCCGACCACCACGAGCATCAGGCCACCGATCGAGGTGACCCACCGCTGGTGGCGCCGGACCCAGGCCACCGTGCCCAGCATCCGCCGGTAGGCGAGAGCGGCGGCGATGAACGGCAGGCCGAGGCCGAGGCAGTAGACGAAGGTGAGCAGCGCGCCGCGACCGGCCGAGGCCTCGTTGACCGAGAGCGTCAGGACCGCGCTGAGGGTCGGCCCGATGCAGGGCGCCCAGCCGAGGCCGAACAGGACCCCGAGCAGGGGCGCGGCCACCAGCCCGACGGCCGGCACCTTGTGGATCCGCCAGTCGCGCTGCATCCACGGCACCACGCCGATGAAGACCAGCCCGAGCAGGATCGTCAGGCTGCCCAGCACGATGGTGATCGGCCGCTCGTACTCGAACAGCCACTCCCCCACCCCGCCGATCAGCGCGCCGAAGGAGACGAACACGAACGAGAACCCGAGCACGAACAGCAGCGACCCGGCCAGCATCCGGCCGCGCTTGGCGTCGGCGAGGTCGGCGCCGGACAGCCCGGTCGCGTAGGAGAGGTAGCCCGGAAGCAGCGGCACGACGCAGGGCGAGAAGAACGAGACCAGGCCGGCGACCATCGCCACGGGGATGGCCAGCACGAGCGAGCCGTCGTGGGCCGTGCTCGAGAACCACCCGCCGAGGTCGAGGGGAACGAGCAGCCCGGTGAGCTCGAGGGTCACTTCAGCACGTCCCGCACGACGTCGACGAGGGTCTGCTGGCTGGGCACCTGTCCCTGGATGCTGGCGGCCACGCGACCCGTGGCGTCGATGACGACCGTGCTCGGGATGGCGCTGGGGATGAGCGTGCCGTGGAAGGCCAGCAGGGTGCGGCCGGACGGGTCGTAGAACGACGGGTAGGGC
Source organism: Marmoricola sp. (assembly GCA_025964795.1). Lineage (GTDB taxonomy): Bacteria > Actinomycetota > Actinomycetes > Propionibacteriales > Nocardioidaceae > Marmoricola. Next base: position 5,900 of record JAOPYC010000130.1, on the reverse strand, counting down.
ACGTCGTAGCGCTTCTCGAAGGCCAGGCCCTGGTCCGGGCTGGAGTCCTTGGTGTTCACCCCGACGAACGCGACGTCCTCCTGGGCGAGCTCGCGGGCGGCCCCGGCGAGCTCACGGGCCTCGAGGCGGCAGTCGGCGCACCAGGAGCCCCAGACGTTGAGCACGATCACCTTGCCCGCATAGCTCGACAGGGAGAGGTCCGTCCCGTCCAGCAGGGTCCCGGAGACCTTGCCGGGTGTGCGGCGCTCGGCGACGGGGAGCCGGGTGACGATGCCCGCCCCGTCGACGTACCCCTTGTCGCCGGTGCTGGCCCCGCCGCCGCAGGCGGACGTGACCGCGCTGAGGAGCAGCACGGCGAGCAGGAGCCGGAAGAGGTTGCGCACCTCAGCTCGACGGTCCGCGAAGGGGCCCAGAAGGGGGCGGAGCGTCGGCGCCGCCGGCGGAGAACGGCTTGTTGCGGTCGGCGACCGGGATCAGGTCTCCGGCCGGCTCGGAGTAGCCGACGCTGACCAGCCGGTCGTCCTCGAAGGTCAGCGAGGTGATGCTGCACAGGGTGCAGTGGCGCTTGCGGGGGTCGTGCAGGAACGAGCGCCCCTCGGCCTTGAGCCGGGTGACCCAGATCGGCAGCTGGTGCGAGACCAGGACGGCCTCGTGACCGGCCGCGGCCGTGCGGGCATCCTCGACGGCGGCCCACATCCGGCCCACGACCTGGCTGTAGGGCTCGCCCCAGGACGGGCGGAACGGGTTCCACAGGCTGCGCCAGATCTTCGGCTTGCGCAGGATGGAGCTGCGCACCCTGAACGGCTCGCCCTCGAAGATGTTGCCGGACTCGATCAGCCGCTCGTCGAGCCCGACGCTCAGACCACGGGCGGCCGCCAGCGGCGCCGCCGTCTCCTGGGCGCGCTCGAGGGGCGAGGACACGATGTGGGTGATGTCGCGACCGCCGACGCGCTCGGCCACCCGTTCCGCCATGGCGAGGCCGCGCTCGGAGAGGTGGTAGCCACTCGAGCGGCCGTAGAGGATGCCCTGGGGGTTGTGGACCTCCCCGTGGCGCAGGAGGTGGACGACGGTCTTCACGACACCACCTTGGCAGCCGCCTGGGCAGCGGCCGGCAGGGCGTCGATCACGTGCTGGAGGGCCCGGTCGTCGTGGGCGGCCGAGAGGAACCACGCCTCGTAGGCGCTCGGCGGCAGGTAGACCCCCTGGTCGAGCATCGCGTGGAAGAACGCCCGGTAGGCGTCGGTGTCCTGGCGGGAGGCGTCGGCGAAGTCGCGGACCGTCCCGTCGAGGCCGAGGAAGACGCTGAACATGTTGCCGCCGGCCTGCACCACATGGGGTACGCCGGCCCGGGTCAGCGCCTCACCGGCCGCGGCCGCCAGGACGCCGGCGGCCTGGTCGATGCCGGCGTAGACCTCGTCGGTGGCCAGCCGCAGCGTGGCCAGCCCGGCGGTGGTCGCCACGGGGTTCCCGGAGAGCGTGCCCGCCTGGTAGACGGGACCGTCGGGCGAGAGCAGGCCCATCACGTCGGCCCGGCCGCCGAACGCCGCGGCGGGGAAGCCGCCGCCCATCACCTTGCCGAAGGTGACCAGGTCGGGGCGCCAGCCCTCGTCGGCCCCGTCGAGCCCCCACTGGCCCTGGCGCGAGACCCGGAAGCCGGTCATCACCTCGTCGGAGACGAACAGGGCGCCGTGCCGGGCACAGGTCTCGGAGAGGAACTGGTTGAAGCCCGGCTCGGGCGGGACCACGCCCATGTTGCCGGGCGAGGCCTCGGTGATCAGGCAGGCGATCTCGGAGCCGCGTTCGGCGAAGACGGCCTCGACGGCCGCGCGGTCGTTGTAGGGCAGCACGAGCGTGGCCTCGGTGGAGGCGGCCGGCACTCCGGGGGTGCCGGGCACCGCGTGGGTGGCCAGGCCCGAGCCGGCCTCGGCCAGCAGCGAGTCGACGTGACCGTGGTAGCAGCCGGCGAACTTCACGATCAGCTCCCGGCCGGTGAAGCCGCGGGCGAGCCGGATCGCGGACATGGTGGCCTCGGTGCCGGAGGAGACCAGGCGGACCTTCTCGACCGGGGTGCGGGCGACGATCTCCTCGGCGAGCTCGACCTCGGGCCGCGTCGGAGTGCCGTACGACGTCCCGCGGGTCACGGCGTCCAGCACCGCCGCCTGGACGTCCGGGTGGGCGTGTCCCATCAGCAGCGGGCCCCAGGAGCAGATCAGGTCGACGTACTCGTTGCCGTCGACGTCACGCAGCCAGGCGCCCAGCCCGGAGGCCATGAACCGCGGGGTCCCACCGACGGCGTTGAAGGCTCGTACCGGGGAGTTCACCCCGCCCGGGGTGACCCGGTGGGCGCGCTGGAACCACTCGGCCGAGGAGGCCGTACGACGGGTCGGGGAAGGGGTCACCGGGTCTGACACACACGTATTCTCCCCGACCACCCATGGCCTCGGCCAACCGGTGGGTGGACACGGCTGGCGCAACTCCCTGAAATGTTGATAAACCCCTTCACGAGAACACGTTCCAGACATAGCCTGAGTGGCTGGGTCGGGCACGACCGCGGACGCCTGGGTGCGGGACCCGTGTGGCGTGCGTCACACACGGCGTTTGTGCGTGACCCGGCTGGGGAAGGTTCGTTGAAGCACCAGTCGGAACGGCTCGGGGGAGCGCCGCGACACACTGTTTGACCAGGGGAGAGAGCACAGATGACGAGCAAGCCCATGTCCCGCCGGAACAAGGCGTTCGCCCTTGTCCCGATCGCCCTGCTCTCGGGGGTGTGGACCGCCAGCCTGGTGAGCGCGAGCGCCACCGCCAACACCGCGAGCTCCACCAACTCCGCTCTTCCTGACGGCACCACCGTCCCCAACGCCGCCATCGAGGTCCCGGCCAGCGTGCCGGTCCCGGGCGTCATCGCCCCCGCCGTACCCCAGGGCGCCGCTGACTCCGTCGTCTCCGGTGCCTCCAGCAACGGCATCCCCTCGCCGGCCCTCGCCGCCTACCAGCGCGGCGCCCAGATCATCGACGCCGCCGACAAGACCTGCAACATCCCGTGGGAGCTGATCGGCGCCATCGGTCGGGTCGAGTCCGACCACGGCCGCTACGGCGGCAACACCCTGACCGACGACGGCGTGTCCAAGCCCGGCATCTTCGGCATCCCGCTGAACGGCAAGAACGGCACCCAGGCGATCAACGACACCGACGGTGGCGAGCTCGACCAGGACAAGGTGTACGACCGGGCCGTGGGCCCGATGCAGTTCATCCCCTCGACCTGGCAGGTCGTCAAGGTCGACGCCGACGGTGACGGCAAGCGCAACCCCCAGGACATGGACGACGCGGCCCTGGCCACCGCCGTCTACCTGTGCTCGGGCAAGGACAACCTGTCGGTGCGCAAGGGCCAGGAGGCGGCCGTCTACCGCTACAACCACAGCCAGGACTACGTGAACCTCGTGCTGCGGATCATGGAGGCCTACAGCTCCGGTGACTACACCGCGGTCCCCTCGGGCACCAACGGCAGCACCTCCTACTCCCCCAGCTACTCCACCCAGATCGACCGCTCCTACAAGGTCGCCAAGGAGCGCAAGGCCAAGGCCGCGAAGGCCAAGGCCAAGGCGATCGCCAACGGCACCTACAAGGGCGGCTCGGGCTCGGGCTCGGGCTCGTCCGGCGGGACCAGCGGCGGGTCGACCGGCGGCGTCCCCGGCGGGACCAGCGGTGGCGGGCTCCCCGGCGGCGGCACCGGCACCGGTGGCACCAGCAAGAACCCGGTTGGCGATGTCGTGAACGGTGTGGCCGGAGCAGTCGGCGGAGCGATCGGCGGAGCCACCGGCGGGGGCGCCAGCACGCCGAAGCCCACGCCGACGCCGACGCCGACTCCTGACCCCGTGAAGCAGGTCCTTTCCTACGCGGATGCCAAGGCAAAGTGCATCGCCCAGGGCATCAGTGTTCTAGACGTAAATGGGCTCGCGACTTGCATTGCCAACCTTCGAAACTGACTGATCTATGGCGCGAGAACCCCCGGCCACCGGCCGGGGGTTCTCGCGCTTCAGTAGATTGACGCGGGTGAGCACCCCCTTCGTCCACCGCCTCCGGGTGCGCTACGCCGAGTGCGACATGCAGGCGATCGTGTTCAACTCCCACTACTACACGTGGATGGACATCGCGCACGCCGAGCTGATCCGTGAGGTCCTCGGTCCGATCGAGGAGCTGCGCCGCCTCGGCGTCGACGTGGTGGTGGCCGAGTCCTCCGCGCGCTACCGGGGCTCGGCGCGCTACGACCAGGACATCGACATCGAGGTCCGCCTCGAGGCCCTGACCACCTCGTCGATGACCACGACGTACGCCATCAGGCACGGCCAGCACCTGCTGGTGGAGGGCAGGGTCCGCCACGTCGGCGTCGACCCGGTGGAGCTCACCAAGAAGCCCTGGCCCGACGAGGTGCGGGCAGCCTTCACCCCGCTTCTCTGACCCCAGGAATGGATAGTCCGAGACGTTTGAGTCGCTTTGAAGCCCGAATTACGACCGAAACGTCTCGGACTATCCGGAACCTCGGGCCGGAGCGGTCAGGCGCTGCGGAGCAGGTCGACGGCGTCCATCGCCCAGTAGGTGAGGATCACGTCGGCGCCGGCGCGGCGGATCGAGGTGAGGATCTCCAGGATGGCGGGCTCGCGGTCGATCCAGCCGTTGGCGGCGGCGGCCTCGACCATGGCGTACTCCCCCGAGACGTTGTACGCCGCCACGGGGACCGTCACCGCGGCCCGCACCGCCGAGACCACGTCGAGATAGCTCAGCGCCGGCTTCACCATCACGAGGTCGGCGCCCTCCTCGATGTCAAGCAGCGCCTCGCGCACGCCCTCGCGGCCGTTGGAGAAGTCCTGCTGGTAGGTGCGCCGGTCGCCCTCGAGCGAGGAGTTCACGGCCTCGCGGAACGGGCCGAAGAAGGCCGAGGCGTACTTCGCGGAGTAGGCCAGGATACCGACGCCCGCGTGCTCCTCGGCGTCCAAGGCCCGGCGGATGGCGCCGACCTGGCCGTCCATCATCCCGCTGGGGGCGACGAGGTCGACCCCGGCCGCGGCCTGGGCCAGCGCCATCTGGCCGTAGATCTCCAGCGTGCGGTCGTTGTCGACCCAGCCGTCGGGGTCCAGCACGCCGCAGTGGCCGTGGTCGGTGAACTCGTCGAGGCACAGGTCGGACATCACCGTCAGCTGGTCGCCGACCTCGGCGACCACGTCGGTGATGGCGACGTTCAGGATGCCCTGGGGGTCCAGCGCGCCGGAGCCGACGGCGTCCTTGGTGGCGGGCAGCCCGAAGAGCATCACGCCGCCGAGGCCGGCCTCGACCGCCTCGGCGGCCGCGCGCCTGAGGCTGTCGCGGCTGTGCTGGACGACCCCCGGCATGCTCGAGATCGCGCGGGGCTCGGTGAGTCCCTCGGCGACGAACATCGGCAGCACGAGCTGCGACGGCTGCACGGCCGTCTCGGCGACCAGGCGCCGCAACGCCGGTGTGCGGCGCAGCCGCCGGGGGCGGACGGTGGGGAAGCCGGGGGCGGAGCCGGGCTGCTGGGTCATGGGGTCCTCTCCCGGGGTGCGGCCCCGACGGACGGCGCTGCCGTCCGCCGGGCCGAGCGGCTACTTCGAGCTGGCCTTGCGGCGCGTCGAGGGCCGACGCTCCGAGGGACGCGTGACGGGCTGACCGGACTCCAGCAGCGAGGCACGGCGGCTGGCGCCGAAGTCGGCGAGCGCGTCGGCGACCTCCTCGACCGAGGGGTTGGCGGCCATCACGTCGACCCGCAGGCCGTGCTCCTCGGCCGTCTTGGCGGTCGCCGGGCCGATCACCGCGATGATCGTCGAGGCGTGCGGCTTGCCGGCGATGCCGACCAGGTTGCGCACCGTCGAGGACGAGGTGAACACGAC
>JAOPYC010000128.1 GCA_025964795.1 Marmoricola sp. | reverse complement strand
CGCTGGCGGCGCTGCGGACCGAGCCGACGCCGATCACCAGCGTGCAGAAGATCACCGGCTGGATCATCATCTTCACCAGCGCCACGAAGGTGTCGCCGATCCACTTCAGGCTGGTGGCGAAGTCCGGAAAGAGGATGCCGACGAGGATGCCGAGCACGACCGCGACGATCACCGCGACGTAGAGGAAGTGGGTCCGGTCGCGGCGGGCCGCCGGTGCAGCGTGATCGGTCCCGGGGTCTGGCTCGAGCGTGCTCATTGATCCTCCAGGTTCGGTGCCGGGGTCCCGAGCCCCGCCCAGGACGAGGGGCTGACCGACGTCACCAGGTGGTCGTCGAGTTCACGATAGGGCTCGAGGTCGCGGGGCGCATCCGAGCGGCCCACGGGCGCCCGAAATCAGGCGAGCTCCAGACCCGGGTAGAGCGGGTGCTTGCCGAGCATCTCGTCGGCCCTGGCCTGCACGCGCTCGGCTACGCCCTCGGCGGTCCGGTACGTCGCCTTCGACGGCGCGCCGGCCTTGTTCGTCCCCGCGGTCGTGTTCGAGAGCACCTCGTGCACCAGGGCGGCCACGGTGTCGAACTCGTCGCGGCCGAACCCCCGCGTGGTGAGCGCGGGCGTCCCGAAGCGGATGCCGCTGGTGTACCAGGCGCCGTTGCCGTCGTTGGGCACCGAGTTGCGGTTCGTGACCACCCCGGCGTCGAGCAGGGCCGACTCGGCCTGCCGGCCGGTGAGACCGTACGACGAGACGTCCAGCAGGACGATGTGGTTGTCCGTTCCGCCCGTGACCAGCTTCGCCCCGCGCGACAGGAACCCCTCGGCCAGCGCCTTGGCGTTGTCCGCGACGTTCTGCGCGTAGGACTGGAACGAGGGCTGCCTGGCCTCGGCCAGCGCGACCGCCTTCGCAGCCATCACGTGCGAGAGGGGGCCGCCCAGCACCATCGGGCAGCCGCGGTCGACGTCTGCGGCGAACTCCTCCTGAGCCAGCACGAGGCCACCGCGCGGTCCGCGCAGCGACTTGTGCGTGGTCGTGGTGGTGATGTGGGCGTACGGCACCGGGTTCTCGTCACCGGTGAATACCTTGCCGGCGACCAGACCCGCGAAGTGGGCCATGTCGACCATCAGCACGGCGCCGACCTCGTCCGCGATCTCGCGCATCTTGGCGAAGTTCACCCGACGCGGGTAGGCGGAGTATCCGGCGACCAGCACCAGTGGCTTGAACTCACGCGCCTTGGCTGCGACGACGTCGTAGTCCAAAAGGCCCGTCTCGGGGTCGGTGCCGTACTGCTGCTGGTGGAACATCTTGCCGCTGATGTTCGGCCGGAACCCGTGGGTCAGGTGCCCGCCCGCGTCGAGCGACATCCCGAGCAGCCGCTGGTTGCCGAACTCGTGGCGCAGGCTCTCCCAGTCCGCCTCGGAGAGGTCGTTCACGTTCTTGGCGCCGAGCTTGGCGAGGGTCGGAGTCTCCACGCGGTTGGCCAGGATCGACCAGAAGGCGACCAGGTTGGCGTCGATGCCCGAGTGCGGCTGCGCGTAGGCGTACGGCGCACCGAACAGCTCCCGGGCGTGCTCGGCGGCCAGCGCCTCGACGGTGTCCACGTTCTGGCAGGCGGCGTAGAAGCGGTGGCCGACGGTGCCCTCGGCGTACTTGTCGCTGAACCAGGTGCCCATCGTGAGCAGGACGGCCGGCGATGCGTAGTTCTCCGAGGCGATGAGCTTCAGGGAGGACCGCTGGTCGGCCAGCTCCTTGCGTGTGGCTTCTGCCACACGCGGCTCGACCGACGCGATCACCTCGAGGGCTGCGTTGTAGGCCTGCGATGCCGTCTTGGCGATGGTCTCGGAGGTGCTTGCTGCGCCTGAACCGACCGGGTTGGCCTGCGTCTCTTCGCTCATGGGGGCCAGCCTAGGTGACCCCCTCCGGAGCAGGTCTGAGCGCCGTACCGTAGTCCGGATTACGGACAGCCGTCTCACGGCATGAGATTTCGGTTTGTGAAACCAGCGTCCGAAACCTGAGACTCGACGCATGATCAGCCCTGCGACCTCGACCTGGCTCGTGGCACGTCGCCACGTGGACCTCGGTCGTACCCGCAGCAGCATGTGTCCTTGCCGGCCCTGAACCCTCCGGATTCCCGCCGCCTGGCCGCGCCGCCCGTCGCGACACCGTTCTCGCAAGACGGCCGCAGGCACCCTCGATCTCCAGGATTTGAGACATGACCGCCACTTCTGAGACACCCACCAGCACGCCCGCGTCCGCCGAGGGCCGCGTCGGTCGCTCCGGCAGGGCCCGTCCGAAGAAGGGCGAGGGCCAGTGGGCGCTGGGCTACAGCGAGCCGCTGAACAAGAACGAGCAGTCCAAGAAGGACGACAACCCGCTCAACGTCCGGGCGCGGATCCTCAACATCTACTCCAAGAAGGGGTTCGCCTCGATCGACCCCGCGGACCTGCGTGGTCGCTTCCGGTGGATGGGCCTCTACACGCAGAGGGCCCCGGGCTTCGACGGTGGCAAGACCGCCATGCTCGAGGAGGAGGAGCTCGACGACGAGTTCTTCATGCTCCGCGTGCGCAGCGACGGCGAGCTGCTCGACGCAGCCAAGCTCCGGGCCCTGGGCAGCATCTCCACCGATTTCGCGCGGGGCACCGCGGACATCACCGACCGGCAGAACATCCAGTACCACTGGATCGAGGTCGAGAACGTCCCCGAGATCTGGGAGCGGCTCGACAACGTGGGGATGACCAGCCTCGAGGCGTGCGGCGACTCGCCCCGCCCGTTCCTCGGCTCCCCCGTGGCGGGCGTGTCCGCCGACGAGATCATCGACGCCACCCCCGCGCTCGAGGAGATCAAGCGGCGCTTCATCGGCGACCCGGCCTACTCCAACCTCCCGCGCAAGTTCAAGACCTCGGCCAGCGGTCACCCGAGCCTCGACTGCGTCCCCTCGGTCAACGACGTGTCCTTCGTGGGCACCGTGCACCCCGAGCACGGCCCCGGCTTCGACCTCTGGGTCGGCGGCGGCCTGTCCACCAACCCGATGCTCGCCCAGAAGCTGGGCGTCTGGATCCCCCTCGAGGAGGTCGCCGACGCCTGGGAGGGCGTGGTCTCGGTCTTCCGTGACTACGGCTACCGCCGGCTCCGGTCCCGCGCGCGGCTGAAGTTCCTGCTCGCCGACTGGGGCGTCGAGAAGTTCCGCGAGGTCCTCGAGACGGAGTACCTCCACCGCACGCTGGTCGACTGTCCCTCCCCGGAGGCGACGCAGGACGGCGGCGACCACATCGGCGTGCACCCGCAGAAGGATGGCAAGTTCTACATCGGCGTCGCCCCCGTCGCCGGCCGCATCAACGGCGCCACCCTCACCGGGGTCGGCGACCTCGTGGAGAAGTACGCCGCTGCCGGCGCGCGCCTCACCGCCCAGCAGAAGCTGGTCGTCCTCGGCGTGGACGAGGCCGACGTCGAGCCGCTGATCGCCGACCTCGCCGAGATCAACCTGGAGGCGCGTCCCTCCAACTGGCGTCGTTCCACGATGGCCTGCACCGGCATCGAGTTCTGCAAGCTGGCCATCGTCGACACCAAGCAGCGCGCCATCGACCTGGTGGGTGAGCTGGAGAAGCGCTTCCCCGACCTCGACACCCCGATCACGGTCAATGTCAACGGCTGCCCCAACGCCTGCGCCCGCACCCAGGTCGCCGACATCGGCCTGAAGGGGATGCTCGTCCTGGACGACGACGGCGCCCAGGTGGAGGGCTTCCAGGTGCACCTCGGTGGCGCCCTCGGCCTGACCAACGGCTTCGGCAAGAAGCTGCGGGCGCACAAGATCACCAGCACGGACCTGGACGACTACATCTCCACCGTGGTCGAGAACTTCCTGGTCGATCGCGAGGACGACGAGACCTTCGCCGCGTGGACCGTGCGCGCCGACGAGGTCCTCCTCCGCGGCGAGAAGGCGCTTGCATGAGCGCCCGCGCCGTGCCGTTCCACTGCCCCTACTGCGGGGACGAGAACCTCTTCCCGCACGAGGTGGCCGAAGGCTCCTCCCACGGCGCCTGGGAATGCAGGTCGTGCCTCCGGGCGTTCAAGGTCAGCATGATCGGACAACTGCGTCCCCCGAACTCCGCCAAGACCAAGGGGGCCGTCCGATGACTGCTTCCACCACGCTGGCCGCCCGCGCCCGCCGCGGCACCGCGACGGAGGGCCGCAGCACCGAGGAGCTCAAGTCGCTCGTCTCGATCGTTGGCGCCGAGCTGGAGCTGGCGCCAGCCGAGGACATCATCGAGTGGGCGGTCGCGACCTTCGGGGCGCGCTTCTGCGTCACCTCCTCGATGAGCGACGCGGTGCTGTCCCACCTCGCCTCCAGGGTCTCCCCCGGCGTCCCGGTCGTCTTCCTCGACACCGGCTACCACTTCGCCGAGACGATCGGCACCCGTGACGCCGTCGAGGCCACCATGCCGGTGAACCTGATCAACATCACGCCCGTGCAGAGTGTCGCCGAGCAGGACGCGACGTACGGCAAGGACCTCTACAAGACCGACCCCGACCTGTGCTGCAAGCTGCGCAAGGTGCAGCCGCTGGCCGAGGGGCTCGCTCAGTACGACGCCTGGGCGACCGGGCTGCGCCGCGCCGAGACGCACAACCGGGTGATCGCGCCGGTGGTCGGCTGGGACGAGAAGAAGCAGAAGGTCAAGGTCTCCCCGATGGCCCGCTGGTCCGACGAGGACGTCGACAGGTACATCTCCGAGAACGGCATCCTCGTGAACCCGCTGCGCTACGACGGCTACCCCTCCATCGGCTGCTGGCCCTGCACCCGCCGGGTCGAGGAGGGCGAGGACGCCCGCGCCGGCCGCTGGGCCGGCACCAACAAGACCGAGTGCGGCATCCACCAGTGACGTCGCCCCGCCCCACCCCTCACACGAGCACGAAGGGATTCAGATCATGACTGCTCCGGCACTGATCGCCCTCGCCCACGGCAGCCGTGACCCCCGTTCGGCCGCGACGATCAAGGCGCTGGTCGCGGAGACCCGCCAGATGCGTCCCGACCTGCGGATCGAGCCGGCCTTCCTCGAGCTGGCCAAGCCCGACTTCCCGCACGTCGTCGACAAGCTGGTCAAGGCCGGCTTCGAGGAGATCGTGGTGGTCCCGCTGCTGCTCAGCGAGGCCTACCACGCCAAGGTGGACGTCCCCCGCGCGGTCGCGCTCGCCACCGAGCGGCACCCCGGCCTGCAGATCCGCCAGAGCGGCATCCTCGGGCTCGAGCCGCGCTTCCTCGAGGTGCTCGACCGTCGGCTGCGCGAGGCGCTCAGCAACGCCCGGGTCCGTGAGCTCGACGCCCTCGTGCTCGCCGCGGCCGGGTCCTCCGACCCGCTCGCCAACCAGGCGGTCGCCCGGCTGGCGCGCGTCTGGGGCGCCCGGCACAAGCTGCCCGTCACCGCTGCGTTCGCGTCGGCCTCTCCCCCGGCCACCGGTGAGGCCGTGCGCGCGTTCCGCGCCGAGGGTCGCCGGCACGTCGCCGTCGCCTCGATGTTCCTGGCGCCGGGCTTCCTGCCCGACCGGGCCGCGGAGCTGGCCCTGGAGGCCGGCGCCGTCGCCGTGTCGGAGCCGCTGGGCTGCGACCCGGAGCTGGCCCGGACCATCCTGGCCCGCTACGCCGTGGGGGCCGTGGAGCTGGTGCCGGTCTGAGGACCGCGCTCAGCTGACCAGGCGCTCCAGCAGCCGCTGCAGCTCGGCTGCGGGGTCGTCCGTGAGACCGCCGTGCACCGGTCCGGGCTGGACGACGGTGCTGCGCGGCGCCCGCAGGAAGCCGAACCGGCTGCTCTGGTCGTCAGTGCCCTCGCGGACGCCGTACGCCGTGGCCCGCGAGCCGACCCCGAACCCGACGTGCGCCTCGCCCCGGCACACCAGCTCCACCGCCGCCAGCGCGTGCCGGACCGCCTCGACGTCGACGTCTGGGTCCAGGGAGCGCAGCCGGGCCTCGTCGAGCCGGGAGGCGGAGCCCAGGAAGTCCACCGCCTGGCAGTAGAGCACCACCCCGACGTTGACGAACTCCTCGCGGTCGACGCGTGGCACGCAGCGCAGGGCGACGTACTGGTAGCCGTTCATGCGCTCTCCACGACCGGCAGCCAGGCCCGCGGGGACGCCACCCGGGCCAGCAGGTAGTCGACGTAGCGCTGGCGCAGGGCCTCCGATGTCTCCGCTCCCGGCACGGGCTCGAGCCACTCGTCGGGCACCTCGGCCACCACAGCCTGCAGCGCCTCGGCCGTCACCCGGGAGGCGAGGTCCTCGTCCTGGGCCGCGGCCTCGGCGGCGTAGCGACCCATGATGTGCTCGCTGACGTCGAACGGCTGGGCGGCGAACCGCTCCGGAGCCCCGCCGCCTCCGGGCCAGGCGTGGTGGAAGTAGAGCGCCGCGCCGTGGTCGATCGCGAACAGGTCACCGCGCCAGATGAGCAGGTTGGGGTTGCGCCACGAGCGGTCGACGTTGGCGCACAGGGCGTCGAGCCACAGGATCCGCCCGGCGAGCTCGCGGTCGGGCACGTAGGAGCTGTCGTAGCCGAAGGCCCCTGGCAGCAGGTCGACCCCCAGGTTGACCCCCAGGCTGCGGTTGAGCAGGTCCTGGACCTCCTGGTCGGCCTCGTAGCGGCCGATCTCGGGGGCTAGGTCGACGCTGACCAGGTCGGGGACGGGTACGTCGACCAGCCGGGCCACCCCGACCACCACCACCTCGGCGACCAGCACCCGGAGCCCCTGGCCAGCTCCGCGGAACTTGCACACGTAGATGCCGAGGTCGTCGGCCTCGATGACGCCGGGCAGCGAGCCGCCCTCCCGCAACGGCGTGACGTAGCGGGTCGCGCGCACCTGCCTCAACTGGTCTCCTGCGAGCTCTCCTCGAGCCGGGCCCGCTGCTCCGCGACGTCGTAGTCGGGGGCCGGCCACTGCGGGTCCATGCCGTGCAGCGCCTCCAGGAGCAGCTGGCCCACGGCCCAGTTGCGGTACTTCTTGTGGTCGCTCGGGATGACGTACCACGGTGCGGCGTCGGTGTTGCAGCGCTCGAGGGCGATCTCGTAGGCCTTCTCGTAGTCGCGCCACCGGCCCCGCTCGTCGACGTCGCCGGGCTTGAACTTCCACTGCTTGGCGGGGTCGTCCAGCCGCGCGAGCAGCCGCTGGCGCTGCTCCTCGGCCGAGACGTGCAGGAAGCACTTCAGGACCACGGTCCCGCCGTCGACCAGCGCCTTCTCCCACTCGTTGATGGCGCCGTAGCGGCGCTCGATCTCGGCCTCGTCGGCGAGCTCGTGCACCCGACCCACGAGCACGTCCTCGTAGTGGGACCGGTCGAAGACCGCGACCATCCCGGCGTCGGGCAGCCCCTTGTCCACCCGCCACAGGAAGTCGTGGGCCAGCTCCTCCTCGGTCGGCTTCTTGAACGAGGTCACCCGCAGGCCGTTGGGGCTGAGCAGGCCGAGCACGTGGTCGATGATCCCGCCCTTGCCCGCGGTGTCCATGCCCTGGAGCACCACGAGGACGCGGCGACGCCCTCCGACGTACGCCTCGGCGGCCATCCGCTCCTGCAGCTCGGCCAGCTCGTCACCGATGCCGGCGAGCGCGTCGACGAGCGTCTTCTTGTCATCCGCGCCCGGGGTGCCCGCGGGATCGTGGTCGGCGAGGCTCACGGCCCCCGGGGCGAGCCGGAGCTTTTCGGTGACGGCGTAGGTCATGCAGGCGAGTATGTCGCAGCGGTGAGGTTGCCGGAACCGCCCGTACGACCGGTGGAGAGTTCAGCCGGCTCGCTGGTCGAGCGGCGCGCTCTGGCCCGAGATGTAGGACCGCAGCAGGGTGCTCGAGGTGTGGAAGGTGTACGGGAAGTACCGCACGTCGACGCCGAGCACGCGCATGTCGCTCTCGAGCTGGACACCCTTCGCGGTGTCCTTCCAGTCGTCGCCCTTGAAGATGACGTCGAAACGGCGCGTCTGCCAGGCGAGCTTCTTGTCCGAGGAGGCGTCGACGATCACCTCGTCGACGATGCGCAGCGAGGAAATGATGTCCAGGCGTTCGCTGAGCGGGATCACCGGCCGGGCGCCCTTGAGGGCCTCGACGTACTCGTCGGACGCGACGCCGACGACCAGCAGCCGGCAGTGCTCGCGCGCCCGGCGCAGGAGGTTGAGGTGACCGACGTGGAACATGTCGTAGACACCTGATGCGTAGCCGACCTCATAAGATCGGTCGTGCAGCGTCACGGGCGCACCTCTGAGGCGTCAACCCTGATCTGTTTGTCCCAACTCATCTCAAATCCCCCGTGATCTGTCCGTCGGCAATGCTAGCGAGGTTCCTGCATTCCGAGACGTGCCTGACGGACAGGACTAGACCTGCGACTTCGACGGTTTTCCAACCATTGCTGCAGGTTGCACCATGTGTCCAGTTAGTACGTTACGGGGGGCCCTCGGGCCATGACACATCGAGGTTAAGCGTGCGCTTCTCAGTCTCTGTTCGCCGGCTCGTGGCTCTGGCCGCGGTCTCGACACTCTCGCTGTCCGGCCTGGCGTTCAACGCGGCCACCGCCCTCTCGCCCGGGGTGAGCTTCTCGTCCGGCGCCTCCTCCACGTGGCAGACCGACGGCATCGTCTGGGCCGTGGGCCAGTCCCAGGGCAAGGTCATCGCCGGCGGCACGTTCACGCAGCTCCGGCCCCCGGAGGGCGGTACGGCGACGCCGGTCGCCGTCAACGGCCTGGCCATCCTCGACGCCGAGTCCGGCGCCCCCGACAGCTGCCAGCTGAGCCTCGGCAGCGCCACCTCGACGGTGCGCGCCATCACCACCTCGGAGGACGGCAAGACCGTCTACATCGGTGGCGAGTTCGGCTCCGTGGCCGGGGTCGGCGTCAGCCGCGTCGCCGCGATCGACGTCGCGACCTGCAAGGTGACCGCCTTCCGCACGCCGCAGTTCTCCTCCACGGTCCGCGCGCTGGCCGTCAAGGGCACGACCCTCTACGTCGGCGGTGACTTCAAGACCGTCGGCACCTCGCAGCGACTGCGCTTCGCAGCCGTCAGCACCGCCACCGGCGCCCTGCTGCCCTGGGTCGCCGACGCCGACAACGTCGGCAAGGCGATCGCGGTCTCCCCCGACGGCACGAAGGTGGCCATCGGCGGCAACTTCGCCAACGTCAACGGCACCTACTCCCACTCGATCGCCGTCGTGGACGGCGTCTCGGGCGCCAACCTGCGTACCTACCCGACCGGGTTCATCCCCGCCACCTCGACCACCCAGGCCATCATCAGCGGCACCGACGGGCGCTTCTACGTGGGCAACGAGGGCACCGGCGGCGGCGTCTTCGACGGTCGCTTCGCGGTCTCGTGGGACACCCTCGACCAGGTCTGGCGTGACACCTGCCTCGGCGCCACCCAGGCCCTGGCCCTCTACAAGGGGACGCTGTACTCGGGAAGCCACGCCCACGACTGCTCGTCGATCGACGGCTTCCAGGACGGGAAGCGCAACTACCTGAACGCCGAGACCGCGGACGGCGGCAAGCTGCTGGGCTGGGGCCCGCAGGCCAACGACGGCATCGGTGAGGGCATCGGCCCGCGGGCGCTGGTCGTCGCCACCGGTCGGACGACCGGCAAGGACTACCTGTGGGTCGGTGGCGAGTTCACCAAGATCAACGGCGTCCTCCAGCAGGGCCTGACGCGCTTCGGGACCGACGACACCGTCACTCCCCCGGTGGTCGCTCCCGCGGCCGAGGCCACCTCCGACGGCACCATCCAGGTCAAGTGGCGCACGGTCGTCGACTCGGACGACAGCGAGATCACCTACTCGGTCTTCCGCAGCGGCACCGTCGCGCCCGTGTGGACCGGTGTGGCGAGCTCCGTGTGGTGGAGGCGACCGCAGGTGACCTTCGTGGACACCAACGTCACCCCGGGGACGACGTACTCCTACCGGGTGCAGGCGAGCGACGGCACCAACACCAACGCGAAGTCCGCCCTGGCGAGTGCGACCGCCACCGCCGCGGCCCCGAGCTACGCCTCCACGGTGCGCAGCGACCACCCGATCCTCGATTGGAGCTCCCGGACCAGCGGCACCTGGGTCCAGGACTCCGGGGCGGCGTCGTCCGACACCCGTCGCCTGAGCGGTCAGGCCGCCCAGGGCGTGGCGTCGTCCACCGACTCTCCGGTGGCCGACGGATCCGGCTCCCTCAGCTTCGACGGCGCCGACGACTACGTCTGGAGCGACGAGTACGCCATGGGGCCGACGACGTACTCCGTCGAGACGTGGATCAAGACCAACACCAATCGCGGCGGCAAGATCATCGGCTACGGCAACGGCCGGCCCAACTCCGCCAACGGCAACACTGCGCTGAGCGGCAGCTACGACCGCCAGCTCTACATGGAGAACACGGGCTTCGTCCGGTTCGGTGCCTACAACGGCAGCACCACCACCCTGCGCACCCCGTCCGCCCTCAACGACAACCAGTGGCACCACCTCGTCGGCACCCAGGGCGCCGGCGGGATGAGCCTCTACGTCGACGGCCGGCTCGTCGGCGCCAACGCGGTGTCCGGCTCGCAGGCCTTCCGGGGCGTGTGGCACGTCGGTGGCGACCAGATCGGCAGCTGGCCCAACCGGCCCTCGAGCAACTTCTTCGCCGGCCTGATCGACGAGACCGCCGTCTACTCCTCGGTCCTGAGCGCTCGCACGGTCGCGGGTCACTACCAGGCCGCCGGTCGCACGCTGGCGGTGAACCCCCGACCCACGGACTCCTACGGCGCAGCCGTCTACAACGCGGACCCGAGCCTCTACTGGCGCCTCAACGAGACGAGCGGGGCTGCGGGCGACTCCAGCTTCTTCGGCTCGAACCCGGGGACCTACGGGTCCGCGGTCCAGCGTGGCGTGAGCGGCGCGGTGACCGGCAACCTGGCGGCCCGCACCTCGGGCACCTCCCAGGGTGGCATCGCCACGCAGCGCACCGTCACCGCCACCAGCACGTTCTCGGCCGAGGTGTGGTTCAACACGACGACGACCACCGGAGGCAAGATCCTCGGGTTCGAGAACACCGCGACCGGCAACGGCGGCACCTACGACAAGCAGCTCTACATGAGCAACGACGGGCGCCTGACCTTCGGCACCTACAACGGCGCCATCTCGGCGATCAAGAGCCCGAAGTCCTACAACGACGGCAAGTGGCACCACGCCGTCGCCACGCTGGGCAGTGACGGCACCAAGGTGTACCTCGACGGCAGCCTGATCGGCTCCAACTCCACGACGACGGCAGCCACGAGCGACGGTTACTGGCGCCTCGGTGGTGGCAACCTCAACGGCTGGCCCGACGCTCCGTCGAGCTCCTACTTCAACGGGGCCGTCGACGAGCTCGCGATCTACCCGACCGTGCTCTCCTCCGACACCGTCGCCCAGCACTACGGGATCGGCGTCGCGGACGTCGAGGCACCGACCAAGCCCGCCGGCCTCAGCGGCGGCGCGACGGGAAGCACCATCACCCTCAGCTGGACGGCCTCGACGGACAACGTGGCTGTCACCGGCTACCGGGTCTACCGCGGCTCGAGCGCCACGTTCACGCCCTCGGACGCGAACCTGGTCAGCACCGTGACCGGCACCACCTTCACCCAGACGGCCCCTGCCGGCACCTACTACTACCGGGTCGTCGCCGTCGACGGCACCGGCAACGCCAGCGACGCGTCCGACGCCTACGCGGTCACCGTGGCCGACACCACGCCGCCCACGCAGCCAGCCAACGTGACCGCCACGCCGAGCAACGGCGCGGTGAACGTGGCCTGGAGCGCCTCGACGGACAACGTCGGGGTCACCGGCTACACCGTCTACCGCGGCACCACCGCCGACTTCACCCCGGCACCGCCCTCCAGCATCGGGACGAGCAGCACGAACTCGTTCTCGGACCCGAACGTCGCGATGGGGACCTACTACTACAAGGTCGTGGCCAGGGACGCCGCCGGCAACGCCAGTGACCCGTCCACCTCGGCCACCGCGGTGGTCGGAGACTCCCAGGCGCCGACGACTCCGGCAACGGTCACCGCTGCGGTGACGAACCAGAGTGTGAAGGTGGACTGGTCGGCTGCCACGGACAACGTGGCGGTGACCGGCTACCGGGTCTACCGCGGCACGACCTCGGGGTTCGTGGCCTCGGATGCGACCAAGGTCGGTGAGGTCGCGGGGAACACCGTGACCTACACCAACACCAACCTCGCGGCAGGGACCTACTACTACAAGGTGATCGCAGTCGACGGGGCCGGCAACACCAGTGCCGCCTCGGCCCCCGCCACCGCCACCGTGGCAGCGCCCCCGGCACCGGCCCAGCCGGTCACGTTCACCCTGAACGCCACCGAGGACGCCATGACCGCCCAGGCCGCCCCCGGCACCAACTACGCCACCACCAACCAGCTCTCGGCCAAGGGCGGGACCACCGGGGCCAGCGAGTCGTTCCTGAAGTTCGCGCTCCCGGCCGCACCCGCAGGCACGACCCTGACCTCGGCGACCCTGATGGTGCGGACCTCCGACGACACCACCGCGGCCAGCACCGACACCACGGAGCTCCGGGTGCTCGACAACGCCACCTGGTCCGAGACCACGCTGAACTGGACCAACCGGCCCACCGGCACCGGAACCCTGCTGGCACAGCTGGGCGGCACCACCGCGCTCAACACGGTCTACAGCACCGGCGCCGACACCAGCGTCCTCACCTCCCGGCTGGCCAGCACCATCACCCTGCGACTCAGCGACGGCGGCGTGGACAACCTGCGGCTCTGGTCGACCAACAACACCTCCGCCACCTCCAAGCCACGCCTCGTCCTCACCTTCACCCCCAACCCCTGACACCAAGGGGCAGACGGCCGGAGGCCCCGGGGGGGTTGTTCACCACCCCGGGGCCTCCGGGCGTTCAGTGCAACGGTTCGAGGATCACCAGCGAAGCGGGAAGTGCTGGTAGTCACGCACCCCAGCGGGTCCACCGAACGCCATGTACTGGAAGTCCAGGACCTCGGGAGTCTGCACGACCGGGTAGGGCGAGGTCAGGTCCTCGACCTTGGTGGAGCCCCGACTGAGCACCGCCGACACCGTTCCGACCTTCAGCGGCACCGTGACCGCGGAGATCCCTGCCTTCATGGCGAAGGTGGAGGTGGTCCCCCCGGAGGTGAGCGACAGCGTGGCGGGGGCGGTCAGGAAGACCAGGCTCTCGACGGTGTCCTGCGGAGGAGTGCTCATCCCACCCATCCGGTAGGAGGCGGTGGCGTTGCCGTACTTCGGCACCGCCGTCGACAGGTGGATGCGGTGCGTGACGTAGACCTGGTCCTTGGTGATGGCCGGCGCGCTGCCCGTCCTGAACCACTTGGCGTAGTAGCCCATCAGGTCGAGGAACACGGTGCCGTGGGCCACTGACGGCGCGATCTGGGTCGACTCGGAGTAGTCGTTCCAGGTCACGATCTGGATGTAGTCGGCTCCGTCGGAGTTCGCCCGGCCCCACATGGCCCGGAGCAGTCCGGTGTTGCTGGCCTCCGCATAGTTCATCTCACGGGGACGTGCGTCCTCGGGAGCAACCGGCGCCATCCACTTCTTGCCCATGGCGTGAGCCTTGGCCGCCAGGTTGGGCGCGTTCTTGACCGAGGCGACGGTGCGGACGCCCCAGTTGCTGAAGGCGTAGCTGAAGTCCTTGAAGGCCTGCATGTTCGCGTCCGAGGCGTTCAGGAACACCGCGATGAACTTCGTCGGGATCTTGTAGTCGGTCTTCAGGGTGTTGATCACCGCACGCCACCAGTCGGTCGACCGGTTCTCGGCCTTGAAGGAGGAGAGCAGGTAGTCGGTGCCCTCCTTGGCAGCGGCGGAGTAGCTGTACAGCTGCGCGAGCTTGGCGGCCACCTCGGCGGGCGGGTGGGTGGAGAAGGAAGCGGTGCCGTCGACGTTGGGGATGATCTCGAACCCGCCGAGCTCCGAAGCGGCCTGCATGATCAGGACGCTCCAGTCCCAGTTCTGACCGGTGATGGTGAGCAGGTTGAGGGTGAACCCGTCGAGGCCGGCGTCCTTGGCCTGCTGCACCTCCTTGCGGGCGTCAACCAGGTGCCAGTTGCTCGCCGTGGAGACGGGGCGCGGCACCGGACGGTCACGCAGGAAGCCGCCGTAGGACGAGTGCTTGCCCTTCTCCCCGTCGACGGTCAGGAAGTTGCGGGTGTAGTAGTCGGCGTTGGCCAGCAGCGGGGCGCTCGCGGGCTTGTTGTCCGCGGAGATCGGGTAGGGCGGGAAGTAGTGCGCGAAGACCTTCCGGCCACCGGCCGGCACCGTCGTGTTCGGCGTGGGAAGCGGGGTCACCGGAGTACCGGTCACGACCGGGGTGGTCGGGGCCGGGGTGGTGGGGGCCGGGGTGGTGGGGGCCGGGGTGGTGGGGGCCGGCGTGGTCGGCGCGGGTGTGGTCGGGGCCGGGGTCGTCGGCTCAGGGGTGGTGGGAGCCGGGGTGGTCGGCTCGGGAGCGGTCGGCTCCGGCGTCGTCGGCGGCACGACCGGGGGGTCGATGACGGTCACGGCCTGGCGGGGCTTGGTGAAGCGGACTCGCGTCGCAGCGGACCACATGCCCTTGCCACGCTTCTTCAGCGCGCGCACCTGGACGTAGTAGGTGCCGTTGCGGTTCAGGGCCTTGGTGTACGTGCCGGCCGCCGTCCGGGTGGCCATCGGGCGGGTCGAGCGCAGACGAGCAGCGGCGGAGGCCACCCGCATCTGGTACTTCGCACCCCTGACCGAGCTCCATCGGATCTTCAGCTTGGCGTGCTGCCAGTCCTGGCTCACTCGACTGACACCCGTGACGCGGGGGACACTTCCCCGTGCTTGCGCCGTCGTGGTGCACAGACCGAGGATGATGAACGCGGCCAGGACTGGGGCAAGGACTCGCAGGTAGCGGACAAACATTGGTGACACCCATTCGGGGGGATGGATTCAGTGGACAAAACACACTGTATGTCCCCAATGTCCGTTTTACACAGAAATCACCACATAGGTCCGCTGTGGCGGAGCGTGATCGACCGCTCGAGGGACCCCCAGGTCGATCGACCGGGCCCCACGGCGTCGCGCGGGCTCGCGGGCTGGTCTCAGGCCAGGGCGGCGGCCAGGGCGAAGACGCCCGGGGTCATCAGGTCCATCGCCGCCACGTAGTCGGCATGGGTCCGTCCGAAGGGATCAGGCACGTCGTCGTCGGCCCCGGCCGAGGGGCCCGTGAGGCCGCGGGCGAGCGCACACCGCCTCGCCAGGTCAGCGGCGGAGAGCCGTGGGAGAGCTCCGTCCTCGTGACGGGCCGCCTCGAGCAGCCGGACGAGCTGTCGCAGGGTGAAGACCCGGCCCAGGGCGCGTGGGCGCATCCTTGCCACCGCTGTGCGGTGCTCCCGGGACGCGACCACGATCAGCGACGCGCGGTCGATCTGGTCCCCGGTCACCTGTTGCCCCCTCCACCCGCCGGCGTCCACGCCGAGTCCCCAGAGCGCCTCGACCACCTCGGGGTCGACGCGAGCACCGACCAGGGCACGGGTGCCGGCCGACTCGACCTTCGTCGTCGCCGCATCGGTGCGGTTGATCAGAGCGGTGAGGAGCAGGGCGATGTACGGCGACCTGCACACGTTCCCGGTGCACACCACGAGTACGGCGTCCGGATCAGGCAGGTCCGAGATCGTGGCACTCCTTCGGCGGTCAGGCACGGACGGGGGTGAGGCTGCTCACAGACGAACAGAAGCCCGGCGCTGCCCCTCCAAGACGTCGGCCTCGCGGGGTTCACGGCCGCGCGAGTCGTAGTAACGGGCACTGACGCCTGAGGCGCGCGACTTCGAGACGACCACCCCGAGGATGGGAGCGTCGACCGCCTCCATGCGGTCCACCGCACGGCGTACGTCGCGGACGCCGACCTGACGCTCGGACACCACGAGGATGGCGCCGCCGAAAGTGCGCGCGAGGATCGCCGCGTCCGTCACGGGGACGACCGGAGGGCAGTCGATGATCGTGATCTCGAAGCGGTCCCGCAGCCGTCGCAGCACGTCGTGCGCACGGATCGACTCAAGCATCTCGCTGGGGTTGGGTGGGGTCTCCCCCGCCAGCAGCACGTGCAGCCCGTCCTGACCCCACGGTTGGAGGACGTCGTCCAGCTCCGCCTCGTGGGCGATGACGTTGGTGAGCCCGACCCCGCCCTCGAGGTCGAGGATGCTGCCCAGGGAAGGCCGCCGGAGATCGCCCTCCACGAGACAGACCGAGGTACCGCTCGCGGCGATGGACGCCGCGACGTTCGCAGCCGTGGTGCTCTTCCCCTCACCTTCCACCGCCGAGGTGAAGACGAAGACCTTGTGCCCCTGGTCCATCTGCAGGAAGCGCAGGCTCGTGCGGATCTGGCGGTACTGCTCGGCACGCTTGGAGCGCTCCGCGGCGGGGAAGGCCATCGGCTGCTTGGCGATCTCCCGCAGCCGCGACAGGGTGCCGATCACCGGAGCGCTCACCAGCTGGGCGGCATGCTCCGGGTCGCGGACCTTGGCCCGCAGGAAGTCGTTGAGCACCAGGGCGATCAAGGTGAGGGCGAAGCCGGCGAGCGCGCACAGGAACACCAGCACGGGCACGTTCGGGGAGGAGGCCGAGCTCGGAGCCACGGCGCGTTCCACGGACTGGACCCGGACCGGCCGAGACCCGTCGTTGGCCCGGGGAGACAGCTGGTCCACGGAGTCGGTGAGGCTGTCGGCCGTGGAGTTGGCGATCTCGGCGGCCAGGTTCGCGTTCACGTCGGTGATCGAGATCGAGATGATCGAGGTGTTGAGGGGCACCGTGACCGACAGCTTCTTGCGCAGCTGACCGGGCGTCAGCCCCAGGTCCAGGTCGTCGATGACCTTCTTGAGCACCACCTGCCGGCTGGTCACCGCCGCGAAGTTGCGCGCCTGCTGGACCGAGTAGGTCGCTCCCTGCGCGATCTGCGAGACGTCCTGGCCGTTGCTGACACCGACGAACACCTCGGCGTTGGCGGTGTACTGCGGCTGCGTGAGATCGCCCCAGGTGAACCCGACCGCCGCACCGACCACCGTCGCCAGGACCAGTCCCATCCAATGGAATCGGAACACATCCCAGATCGCCCGGACGGTCATGGTCCCCCTCAGAGACACGATTGCGGCACGGACATCCAGCCCGAGGCCGAGTCGGCGTGCACACCCGTCGGCCGTGCCATGATAGCCGCAGTCGGCTGCCGGCGAGGCGCGACGCAATGGCTGATGGACAGGTTGAGGTGATGTCGAGCAGTGCCTGATCTAGCAGAGGCGACTTCTCGACGAGGTCCGGCCGCGACCTACCCCCAGGCGACGTCGCTGGTGGTGCTCACCGCGCTCCTGTCCGTGGCGCTGCCGGTGCTGCTGGTCACCAGCATCCCCGACACCGGCCGGTCCAACGCCTGGGTGATCACCCTGGGCGTGATGGTCTGGGCCGGGTTCCACCTGGCCCTGCTGTGCGCCCGCGGGACGGCCGCCCTGTTCTCCTTCTTCTTCTGGCTCTTCGTCTACATCTTCATGGGTCTGGCCCCCACCTCCCAGCTGCGTGCGGACCTCCCGTCGACCACGACCCCGGGCATCGACCCGTCCCAGGACAGCCGGATCGCCCTGATCGTCGTACTCGGCCTCGTGATGTTCGAGATCGGGACCCTGGTCGCGCGCTCGTCCCAGGCGAGGCGGCCGCTGGTGCACCGCCCCCCCGACGCCGGCGTCGAGCCGGTCAGCCGGACCCGCTCGGTGATCCTGCTGGTGGTCGGGGCCGCACTGTCGATCTACTTCATCCGGACGCTGGGGATCGGAACCCTGTTCTCGAACCGCGCGAACGCCGCGACCACGCGGCAGGCCGCGTGGCCGGACTCCGCCATCCGGGGCATCGTCTACGCGACGGCGATCTACCCCACGCTGATCGCGGCCGGGGCGATGAGCCAGCTGCGCGGCAGCGTTGCCCAGCCCTGGAGGCGCATCGGCTGGTTCGGACTCCTCTTCACCGCGGTGCTGCTGGCCGTGGTGGTGAGCCCGCTGGCGACGGCGCGCTACAACTTCGGCACGGTGCTGTTCGCCCTCACCGTGTTCTTCGGCTCCGTCGCCACGGCGCAACGGGTGCGGATCACGATGGCGACCACCCTGCTGGGCTTCCTGTTCATCTTCCCGGTCATCGACGTCTTCCGGTCGGCCGCCAGCGGCGGCAAGGCCTCGCGCGGGGGGTTCTTCGGGGAGTACCTCTCCAACGGCGACTACGACGGCTTCTGGCAGATCGGCAACGCCGACCTGTTCTGGCGGACCGGCGATGCCACGCCGTTCCGGCAGCTCACCGGGAGCCTGTTCTTCTGGGTGCCGCGAGTGGTCTGGAACGACAAGCCCCTGGACACCGGGGCCATGCTCGCCCAGTTCCAGGGCTACACCTACGAGAACCTGTCCGCGCCGATGTGGGCCGAGGCCATGGTCAACGCCGGGATGCCCGGCGTCGTGATCGCCTTCCTGCTGCTCGGGTTCCTGCTGACCCGGATGGACCGCCGCCTCGCCCACGCCATGAGCGAGCACGGCCCGTGGGCGATCGTCGGCGCCGTGTTCCCCGTCTACATGACGATCCTGCTGCGTGGGTCCTGGCTCCAGGCCACCGGAGCCATCCTGGTGGCGCTGGCGTGCCTGCTCTTCGTGATCCCACGACGAAAACCCGGGGCTCCTGCAGGCGCCCGGCGCTTCGTCCCCGATCTGGCCGAGAGACGCTAGACCACCAGATAGGGTTCCGCAGGTGAAGACCCACGTGCTGATCGTCGGCCCTCTCCCCCCGCCCATGCACGGCTCGGCTCGCGTGACCCGGGAGATGTCGCAGCGGATCGGTGAGTCGTGTCGCACCCGGGTCTGTGACACCAACGCCCAGCCGGGCACCGGGCTGGCCTACCACCTCACCCGCATCAGGTCCTACGTCCTCGCCGCGTGGGTCATGGTCACGATGACCCGACCCGGACGTCGCCGTGTGCTCTACATCGGCGGGTCCGGTGGCCTGGGCCTGTGGTACGAGGTCGTGCTCGTCGCCCTGGCCCGCCTGCTCGGCTGGCGCATCGCCTTCCACCACCACTCCTACCGCTACCTGCGCCAGCCGAGGCGGGCCATGGCTGCCTTCGTGCGGGCGAGCGGTCCTCGGGCCCTGCACCTGGTGCTGTGCGCGGGGATGAGGGACCGCCTGCGCGACCTCTACCCCACGGCGTCCAACGCGATCGTGCTCTCCAACGCCATCTTCGTCGGGATCGAGCCCGGTGCCGGCGAGCGGCGCGACGGCCCGGGTGAGACGACCCGGCCCCTGAGGTTCTCCCACGTCAGCAACCTGAGCTTCGGCAAGGGTCTCGACGTGGTCCTGCAGAGCGTCGACGCCTGCCTCGAGGCCGGTCTCGACGTCGAGCTCGACCTGGCCGGTCCGGTCTCGGGGGACGAGGAGAAGCAGCTCCTCCAGTCCCACCTCGAACGCCACGGCTCGCGCATCCACCACGTCGGTCCCATCGCGAACGACGAGGTGGTGGCGTTCCTGGCCCGATCCGACTACTTCTTGTTCCCGAGTCGCTACAAGCACGAGGCCGAGCCCCTCGTGGTGCTCGAGGCGATGGCGGCCGGCGTACCCGCCCTGATGACCGACGTCGGCTGCGCGCGCGCTCTCGCCGTGGCGGGCCTGCCGCCGCTTCCCGATGCGGAGACGTTCCGGACCTCGGTCGTGTCCCTCGCCCACGACGGGCGCGAGGGGACCCAGCTCGACGAGCTGCGCCGGCAGACCTCGGACCACCTGATCGAGCTGCAGGGCCAGTCGACGGCGGCCCTGGCCGACTTCCGCGCCTGGCTCGAGGGATGAGCCCCGGTCGCGAGGTCCGCCGCCCGCACGTGAGCCGACAGTCCCCGACCGATGTCGTCTCCCACTGAGCCTCCCCCGGACCAGGAGCCGCGCGCTCCCCGGCGCAGCCGTGTCCGTCGTCTCCTGGTCGTGCTGGCCGCCCTGCTCGTCGGGACGGCACTGCTCGCCCGCTCCAACCTCCAGGACCGCCAGCTGGTCCCTGCCCCAGGTCCACCCGGGGCCAAGCTGGCCGAGTGCGGAGGGCGCCTTCCCGGGTCGAGCCCCTCGCTGCCGGGCACCCATGACCGCAAGGTGTTCGCCCACTACTTCCCGCCGTACCCGATCTCGCTGGACAACAAGCCGCCCCGGGCCACCGACCTATCGAAGGCCGACTACTACACGCGCAACTACCTCACCGTGAACGGCGAGAACGACAAGCACGCCGTCTACGGCGGACTCCTGCGCGACCGCCCGATCCCGCGCCCGCCGGTCGCGGGCGCAGCCTGGCGACTGGCCGACCTCCGTACCGAGGTGAAGGAGGCCAAGGCGGCCGGCCTCGACGGGTTCACCTTGAACCTGCTGACCATCGACGGCCAGAACTGGGACTGGAGCGTCCTGATGATGAAGGCCGCTCAACAGGTCGGTGGCTTCGAGGTGGTGCCCAACCTCGACGCCTCGGCCTCGTTCGCCACCCACTCCCCGGCCGAGGTGGCGGACAAGCTGGCCGAGCTGTACGGCTATCGCTCCGCGGCCCGGGAGGCAGGCGCCTACCTCCTGTCCTCCTTCAAGGCCGAGAACAAGTCACCTTCCTGGTGGGCCGAGGTCATCTCCCTGCTGAAGTCCGACCACGACGTCCCGGTGAAGCTCATCGCGGTCTTCCTGGACGCCTCGGACGCCAACATGGAGGCCTACCGGAAGGTCGCCTACGCCTACGGCATCTGGGGAGTCCGCACCGTCGCGTCGGTCAGGGACGCGCCCGACTACGCGGCCAAGGCCCACGCGCTGGGCAAGAAGTGGATGGCACCGGTCGCGCCCCAGGACGAGCGTCCCCGGGAGCAGAACTACGCCGAGGCCAGCAACACCGGCCTGCTGCGGGCGATGTGGGCTCGGGCCGACGCTGACCGGGCCGACTACGTGCAGATCGTGACCTGGAACGACTACTCGGAGTCCACCCAGATCGCGCCCTCGGTCGCTCACGGGTGCGTGTTCCTGGACCTGATGGCCTACTACGCGGCGCGGTTCGTGCGCGGCTCCGCGCCGGAGATCACCACCGACCGCCTCTACCTCACCCATCGTATCCAGCCCTCCGACGCCGTGCCGGTGCGGGGCAACCCGACGGCTGCCTACACGATGGGCGGGATGAACACGCCTCCCAAGAACAACGTGGAGGGCCTGGCCTTCCTGACCGCACCGGCCACCTTGTCCCTCACCTCCGGAGGCGTCACGACGACGTTCGCGCTCAAGGCGGGGATCTCCGCGGTCACGGTGCCGCTGCGGACCGGCACCGTGTCCGCGCGGCTCAGCCGCGGATCGCGGACCCTCCAGTCACTGACGTCACCCTTCCAGGTGACCCGCGCTCCGGAGGTGCTCGACTTCCAGTACTTCGCCGTCGGCTCCCCGCGCGTCATGAGGTATCAGAGCTTCCCGTTGCGCTGGTGACGACGTCTCGCAAACCTCGCAATACTCATCATTACCGATAATCACGACATTTCATTCTTCGCGGATTTGGTTGATGAATCATCAACCCAGTCGCCGCGCGATTTTCTCGCCCGAGATGTACGCGCGGAGAATGGTGCTGGAGGTGTGCAGCGTGTAGGGGAAATAGACGACGTCCACCCCGAGCGCGCCCATTTCCTCCTCGAGCCGTCGACCCCGGCTGGTTCCCTGCCAGTCGTCGCCCTTGAAGATGACATCGAAGTTGCGGTCCTGCCACGCCAGTCGCTTGTCGGAGGAATGGTCCACGATCACCTCGTCGACGATGCGCAGGGCCCCGAGGATCTCGCGCCGCTCCTCCAGCGGGATCACGGGGCGAGAACCCTTCAGCGCCTCGACGTACTGGTCGCTCGCCACTCCCGCCACGAGGACCCGACAGTGCTCGCTGGCCCGACGGAGGATGTTCAGGTGTCCTACGTGGAACATGTCGAAGACGCCGCTGGCGTATCCGATGTCGTATGTCTTCGATGCCATGGGACCCCTTTTTGCTCATCGGTTCGTCACGCGACCGCTCCGCATCTCGCCATTTAAGATTGTGGGACCTCGGCGGCTCGGAATCCCCTCGTGGCGACGCGAAACGATGACCCAGACACAGGGCGGGCTAGACCTTCTGGCCGGTTTATGGACAACGAATTACGGCATTCCGGCGCGCTGACTTACGGTTCTATCTCTTGGCACTACGGGTGGGCTTTGGCCATGATCGAATGAAGGTTCTTGTGGGTTACTTCTCCTCGCGTCGAACGGTAGCTCTGGGCTCCGTCGCGGCCGTCCTACTGTGTCTCCTGACGGTCAGCCCCGTCAATGCTCTGTCCCCGGGTGTCGCCTTCTCCTCGGGCAACCTGCCCACCTGGCAGACCAACGGAATCGTCTGGGCCGTGGGCCAGTCGCACGGCAAGGTCATCGCCGGCGGCACCTTCACCGAGGTGCGCCCGCCCGACGGCGGCGCCGGCACTCCCCTCACGCAGAACGGGCTCGTGATCCTCGACGCCGAGTCCGGCGCACCGGACAGCTGCCAGCTCCCTCTCGGCAGTGCTACCGCCACCGTGCGCGCCATCACCACCTCCCCGGACGGGAACACCGTCTACATCGCCGGTGAGTTCGGGTCCGTGGGCGGCGTGTCGGTGAGTCGCGTCGCGGCCATCGACGTGCAGACCTGCAAGGTCCTGCCCTTCCGCACCCCCCAGGTGTCCTCAACCGTGCGCGCCCTCGCGCTCAAGGGCAACACGCTCTACCTGGCCGGCGACTTCCAGTCGGTCGGCGGCACGCAGCGCCTCCGCTTCGCCGCTGTCGACGTCGTCACGCGTCAGCTGCTGCCGTGGAAGGCCGACGCCGATGCCGTCGGTCGCGCGGTGGCCGTGTCCCCCGACGGGACCAAGGTCGCCATCGGCGGCGCGTTCTTCAGCATGAACGGCGCCTACTCGCACTCGATCGCCGTCGTGGACGGCACCACCGGCGCCAACCTCCGGACCTACCCCGCCGGCTTCGTGGACGACACCTCGGCGACCAAGGCCATCATCAACGGCAACGACGGGAAGTTCTACGTCGGCCAGGAGGGCACCGGCGGTGGCATCTTCGACGGCCGCTTCGCGGTGTCGTGGGACACGCTCGACCAGGTCTGGCGCGACTACTGCCTCGGCGCGACCCAGGCGCTGCTGCTCTACCAGGGCACGCTCTACTCCGGCAGCCACGCCCACAACTGCAGCCCGGTCGACGACCCGGTGCCGACGACGAAGCGCCACAGCCAGGACGGCTTCCAGGACGGCCGACGCAACTACCTGATGGCGGAGAGCTCCGTCGACGCCCACCTGCTCGGCTGGGACCCCCACGCCAACGACGGCACCGGCGAGGGTCTCGGTCCGCGCGCCCTGACCGTGGCCACGGGTCGCACCACCGGCAAGGACTACCTGTGGGTGGGTGGCGAGTTCACCAAGATCAACGGCCTGCCCCAGCAGAGCCTGACCCGCTTCGGCACCGACGACAACACGACGCCCCCCGTGGCGGCACCCGCGGCGGAGGCCACCAGTGAAGGCGCCATCCAGGTGCGCTGGCGCTCGGTGGTGGACCCCGACGACAGCGAGCTGACCTACGACGTCTACCGCGCCACCGGCAGCGGGGCCATGGGCACCACCCCGGTGTGGAGCGGAGGGGCGAGCTCGGTGTGGTGGAAGCGACCCCAGCTCACCTTCGTGGACACGAACGTGACTCCTGGGACCACCTACAGCTATCGCGTCCAGGTCAGTGACGGCACCAACCGAGCCGCGAAGTCCGCCCTCGTCTCCGCGACCGCGACCGCTCCGGCGGCCAGCTACTCCTCGACGGTTCGCAGCGACAACCCGGTCCTCTACTGGAGCTCGAAGTCGACCGGCACCTGGCTGCAGGACGCGGGCGCCTCGACCTCCGCCAACCGCCGGCTCAACGGCCAGCTCGCGGGGGGCACGCTCACCTCCTCCGACTCCGCGATCACCAACGACACGACGGGCTCCGGCTCCCTCGTCTTCGACGGCAGCGACGACTACGTCTGGAACGACGAGTACGCCTTCGGCCCGAGCACCTTCACCGAAGAGGCCTGGATCAAGACCACCACCACCAAGGGCGGCCTGATCATGGGCTACGGCAGCGGTCGCCCACGCACCGACAACGGGCTCGTGGCGCTGAGCGGGACCTACGACCGCAACCTCTACATGGAGGACTCCGGCTTCGTGAACTTCGGCGTCAACGCCGGTGGCTTCAAGACGTTGCGCAGTCCCACGGCTCTGAACAACGGCGGCTGGCACCACCTCGTCGGTGTCAAGGACGCCGGCGGGATGAGCTTCTTCGTCGACGGCAAGAAGGTCGGCTCCAACACCGCCCAGGGCTCCTCCAACTACTACGGCGACTGGCACCTCGGCGGCGACCAGCTGCGCAGCTGGCCCGGCACCCACACCAGCAACTTCTTCGCCGGCCAGATCGACGAGGCAGCCGTCTACCCCGGCTCCCTGACGGCTCGTGCCATCTCCGAGCACTACCGGGCCGGTGGCGGCAACGTGACCGTCAACCCCCGCCCGACCGACACCTACGGCGGCGAGGTCTTCGACGCGGACCCGAGCCTCTACTGGCGGCTCGACGAGGGCAGCGGCACCACGGCCCGCGACTCGTCGTACTTCGGGGCCAAGGACGGCACCTACGGCACGGGCGTCACCAAGGGCGTACCCGGTGTCGTGAGCGGCCACACCGCGGTCCGCACCAACGGCTCCCTCACCAACACGATCGCCGAGAACACGATCGGCGCACCCTCGAAGGTGTTCTCCGCCGAGGCCTGGTTCAACACCGGGACCGCGACGGGTGGCAAGATCTTCGGCTTCGAGAACACCCAGACCGGTACCAGCGCGACGAGCTTCGACAAGCAGCTCTACATGAGCAACGACGGTCACCTGAACTTCGGCACCCAGACCGGGACCACGAAGTCGGTCGTGCGCAGCACCGCTGCCTACAACGACAGCACGTGGCACCACGCGGTCACCGTCCAGGACGGCTCCGGCATGAAGCTCTACGTCGACGGCGCGCTCGTCGACTCCAACGGAGTCAGCGCCGCCCTCACCGCCAACGGCTACTGGCGGGTCGGTGGGGGCACCCTCACCGGATGGGCGAACGCACCGACGAGCTCCTTCTTCACCGGCAGCGTGGACGAGTTCGCGGTCTACCCGACGACGCTGACGGCTGCTCAGGTCTCCTCGCACTACGGTTCGGGCCTCAGTGACAACGCCCCGCCGTCGGCGCCGACCGACCTCAACGGCTCCGCCAGCGGCGGCAACGTGTCGCTGACGTGGACGGCCTCAACGGACAACGTCCAGGTGGCGCGCTACCGCGTCTACCGCGACGTGACCTCCGGCTTCACCCCCTCGGAGGCCACGCTGCAGGGTGAGTCGACCACGCCGAGCTTCTCGCAGACGGCACCGGCGTCCGGCACCTACTTCTACAAGGTGGTCGCGGTCGACGGTGTCGGCAACGAGAGCCCGGCCTCGGCCGACAAGGCGATCGTGGTGCCCGACACCACCCCGCCGTCGACGCCGGCCCAGGTGACCGCCACGTTGCAGGGCGGTGGCGGCGTGACCGTCGCCTGGCAGCCCTCGACGGACAACGTCGCCGTGACCAGCTACGACGTCTACCGCGGCAGCTCGGCGAGCTTCACGCCCGACGCCTCCTCGAAGCAGGGGAGCTCCAACTCTGGCTCGTACGCCGACACGGCACCGCCGAGCGGCACCCAGTACTACAAGGTGATCGCCAGGGACGCAGCCGGCAACTCCAGCGGGGTCTCCGACGCCGCCTCGGTCTTCGTGCCCGACAACCAGCCGCCGACGGCGCCGCAGAACCTGGCAGCCGTGGTCACCGACAACAACGTCGCCCTCGACTGGGACGACTCCATGGACGACGGCACCGTGGCGGGCTACACCGTCTACCGCGGCGCCTCGGCGAACTTCGCGCTGAGCCCCTCCACCAAGGTCGCGGACACCACGACGTCCGACTACGCCGACAACGGGCGACCCGGTGGTACGTCGTACTACAAGGTGGTCGCGCGGGACACGACCGGCAACGTCAGCGCCGTGAGCAACACCGTGCAGGCCGTCGTCGACGACAACGTGGCGCCGACGGCTCCTACCGACCTCACGGCCACGGTCACCGGCAGCAACATCAAGCTCGACTGGACGGCAGGCACCGACAACTTCGGGGTCACCGGCTACTCGATCTATCGGGGCACCGCGGCGGACTTCGTGCCCGGAACGACGAACAAGCGCGGTGACGTCACCGGTGTGACCTACACCGACCAGTCGGTGCCCGCGGGGACCTACTACTACAAGGTGGTGACCAACGACGGTGGCGGCAACAGCAGCGCACCGGCCCAGGTCAGCGCGACGATGGCAGCGCCTCCTGGGAACCCCGTCACGATCACGGTGAACCCCACCGCTGACGCGATGACCGCGCAGGCCAACCCGGGCACGATGTACGGGACCACCACGCAGCTCTCGGCCAAGGGCGGATCCACCGGTGCCAGCGAGTCGTTCCTCAGGTTCGACGTGCCGGCGGCACCGGCCGGGACGACGCTGACCTCGGCCACCGTCACGGTCCGCACCTCGGACGACGCCGCGGCGAACAGCACGGACTCGACCCAGCTGCGACTGCTCGACAGCGCCGGCAACGCCTCGTGGACCGAGAGCGGCATCACCTGGAACAACCGGCCCCTCGGGACCGGCCCCCTGGTGGCGACGCTGACCGGGACCTCCGCCCTGAACACCGTCTACAGCGCGGACGCCAGCACGAGCGTGCTCAACGGCGTCCTCGGCACCACGGTGACCCTCAAGCTGGTCAACCCCGGCACGGACAACCTGCGGCTGTGGTCCAACGAGAAGACTGCGTCCTCCAAGCCGCGCCTGACCGTGACGTTCACCCCGACGGGCGGCGGCGGTGGCGACACCACGGCACCCTCGGTGCCCACTGGGTTCACCTCCGACGTCAGCGGTCGGAGCGTGGCCCTGGGCTGGAACGCGTCCACGGACAACGTCGGCGTGACCAGCTACTCCGTCTATCGCGGGGCGACCGCCGGCTTCACCGTGAACGACGCGTCGAAGGTGGGTGAGCCGACCACCAACGCCTTCACGGACAGCAACCGCCCGGCCGGCACGTCCTTCTACCGGGTGATCGCCAGGGACGCGGCCGGCAACGCCAGTGACCCCTCGGCTGCCTACCAGGTCGACGTGGTCGACAGCGTCCCTCCGACGGATCCGGACAGCCTCACGGCTGCCGCGTCGAGCAACAGCATCAAGCTCGACTGGACCGCCTCGAGCGACTCCTTCGGGGTCACCGGGTACAGCATCTACCGCGGCACGACCGCGGGGTTCACGCTCAACTCCTCCTCGCGGATCGTCCCCAACCTCGACGCCCTGACCTACACCGACTCCGGGCTCGCCGTGGGCACCTACTACTACCGGGTCGTGGCGAACGACGCGTCCGGCAACGCGAGCGGGCCCTCCCCCGAGGCGTCGGCGACGGTGGCGGCGCCTCCGGCCGGGACGACGACCATCCGCGTCAACCCGACCGCGGACACCTACGTGGCGCAGGCCAGCCCGACGGTCAACTACGGGACCAACGTCCAGCTCTCCGCCAAGGGTGGTCCGACCGGCGCCAGCGAGTCCTACCTGCGGTTCACCCTTCCCTCCGGTCCCCCGAACAGCACCCTCACCGGCGTGGCAGTCTCGGTGCGGACCTCCGACGACGCGGCGGCCAACTCGGGCGACTCCACCCTGTTCCAGCTCTTCTCCGCACCGTGGGACGAGGCGACGGTCACCTGGAACTCGCGGCCGACCACGGGCGTGGGCGCCACCGTGGCCACGCTCACGGGCACCACGGCCATCAACACCCCCTACACCGCGGTCGGCGACCCCGCTGCGCTCGCGCCCTTCGTAGGTGGGACTGTGGCGCTGCGGATGAGCGGCACCGGCACCGACAACCTCCGGTTGTGGTCCAACGACAAGACCTCAGCCACCTACAAGCCGGCGCTGGTCCTCACCTTCACACCGAATCCCTGATCGCCGGCCTGACCGCCTTCGAGTCCCGATCCGAAGCGGTCCACCGACCGATATCCTTCGGCACGTGACCAGGAACCCGACATAGTGCTCAGAAAGCTCATCGGCCGACTGGTCTCGTTCGCCACACGCCCGCTCGTGATCGCCCAGGCCTTCTCGAGCGTGGCCGGTGGGTTGAGCACCGTGCTGGGCGCGGTCATCCTGGGACCGTCGCAGTTCACGACGTTCGCGCTGCTGAGCCTGCTGGGCAACATCGCCGTCGGCATCGGCCGTTCCTCGGTCTTCCAGCCGGCCCTCATCCAGCAACGCCACGACGACAACGCGTTCGTGCACCCCCGCGTCACCACCGTCCTGTGCGTGCTCACCGCTGCCTCGACCGGGCTGCTCGCCCGCCCACTCGGTGTGTCGTCGTGGTCGGAGGCGGCGCTGATCGCAGGAGGCGCGCTCTTCCCCATCGCCTACGACTGGCTCCGGTTCCGGGCCATGGGAATGAACCAGAGATGGCCGGTGGCGATCGGCGACTCGGTCCGGATGGTGATGGTTCCGCTCGCACTGATCCTCCCGCTGCCCGCCACCGCGGTGGCCCTGCAGGTGTACTTCACCGCCGCGTGCGCGGTGCCCTTCCTGCTGCTCCTGGTCATCGGTCGTCGACCCGGGGCCTACACGCCGTACAGCTCCTACGTCGGGGCGGCGGCCTGGCAGCTCGGGGACTTCGCGGTGGGACAGTTCATCGTGCAGGTCCCCCTGCTGGTGCTGGGCTCCAGCACCGGTGGCTCGACGGTCTCCGGGATCCGGCTGGCCCAGGCCTTGCTGGGACCACTGACGCTCGTCTTCGCCGCCAGCGTCGGCAACCTGATGGCGGACGCCGCCACCCAGGAGAGCTATCGCAGCCAGTCGGCTCTGATCCGCCAGGGGACCGTGCTCGCCCGCACCATCGCGGCCAACGCCCTGATGGTGGTGCTGCTGACCGCAGGGGTGGTGGCCGTCCTCGGCATCGACACCAGGGGTGTCGACAACGAGTCCCTCGTCTTCGGCCTGCTGCTCGTCGGCGGCTACATGGTCCTCACCGGGTGGAGCGGCATCCACGCCATGATCATGAGGCTGCTCAACCGCCAGGCCAGCGTGACCCTGGGCCGGGTCGTGATCACGGCCATCACCCTGGGGGGCTTCGCGGGCGGCTACCTCTTCGGTGGTCCCGACGAGAGCGTGGTCACCGGTTTCATCACCGCTGGCATCATCTCGGCAGCGGTGATGGGGACCCTGGCCCGCTCGGCGTACCGCACCTCCAACAGTGCTCCCGCCCAGGGCCCGCTGGTCAGCGGTCAGTGACGGTTGCTCAGGCGATCTTCACGCGGGACAGCTCCCGGAACCACTTGACGAGCAGCGCCGCCAGCAGCCCCGCGTTGAGCACGAGCATCACCAGGTAGCCGTAGCGGAAGACGTCGACCCAGCCCCACAGGGCGAAGAGCAGGCAGAGGATGCCGAAGTCGCCGGGGATCAGCAGCAGGGCGCGTACGACGGAGTGCCTCTCCCCGCCCACGTCCTGCTGCACGAGAGGCACGACTGCGGCGCCCGCACTGCGGGCGGCTGCTCGCTTCAGGAGGGCCACGAGGGTCCCCCCTGAGAACGTCACCACCGAGACCGCCTGGTATCCCAGCGGGACCAGGAGCCACGCGTCCGACAGGTCCAGGAAGCGGTACCACCCCACCAGCACGGCGGCGTGCAGCAGGACCATCTTCGCGGCGTCCAGGGTGTGGTCCAACCACTCGCCGGCGGCGGACGACGTCGCGGTCAGGCGGGCGACCTGGCCGTCAGCCGAGTCCAGGGCGAAGCCCACGGCGAGCAGCAGTGACACGACGATGCCGGAGCCGATGGACGGGTGCACCAGGACCAGGACGGCCAGTCCGAGGCCGGTGGCGAGACCCGACACCGCGGTGACCATGTTGGGCGACAGGCCGGCCGCGAAGGCGGCGGCCGCGAAGATCCGGCCGAGCGGCCGGTTCACCAGCTTGCTGTAGAAGGAGACGCCCTTGCTGGTCTTCTGGCTGGTGCCGAGCGCGGCATGGCTCTGTCGGAACTTGGCCGTCCATCCCAGGTCGGCGGCGACGTCGTGCACCATGAAGAGCCCCACCCATTCCTGATGACGATGATTCGCCAAATATATTGCACATCGCGGGAACACACGGCACAGCTGGCGAAACTCAGCGCCGCTCAGCCCCGACGAGGCCAGCCCTCCCAAGGGCCGGGCCGTCGGATTGGCACATGCGGTCGCAACACGTCAGGATTGCCCCATGCGCGCCATCATTCTCTCCGCCGGTCGAGGCTCGCGTCTGGGAGCACTCACGACCGACCGCCCCAAGTGCCTGATCGACCTGTCCGGACGGACATTGCTCGACTGGCAGCTCGATCACCTGGCCGCCGCCGGGGTGGACGAGTTCGTGATCGTCACCGGCTTCCGCGACGACCAGGTGGAGGCGTGCCTGGCGCGGCGCACGGACAACCTGAACGTCAAGACCCTGTTCAACCCCTTCTACCAGGTGGCCGACAACCTCGGCACGGTCTGGGTGGCCCGCGGCGAGTTCACCGGCGACTGCCTGGTGCTCAACGGCGACACCATCATCAGCCAGGAGATCGCCGACAGCGTGGTGTCGGCGGGGATCTCCGGCATCACGGTGACGGTCGACGAGAGCGAGGGCGGCGACTACGACGACGACGACATGAAGGTCGTCCGGGACGCCGACGGCCGCCTCAGGCGGATCGGGAAGCAGCTCGGCTCGGCGTCCATCAACGCGGAGTCCATCGGCATGATCGTCTTCCGCCAGGACGGAGCCGACCGGTTCACCTCAGCGGTCGACGCGATGATGCGCACCCCCGAGGGCACGACCAACTGGTACCTCAAGGTCATCGACGCCATCGCGGCCGAGAGCCGTGTCGAGACGCTGTCCATCAAGGGTCTCGAGTGGGGCGAGGTGGACTTCCTCGAGGACGTCGCCCGGGCCCAGGAGCTGACCGCCGGCTGGAAGTCGCGCCAGAACGACGAGCCGGCCTGACTCGTTCGTGAACGTGGGCTAGCGTCGCAGGCGTGGACCTCCCAGTGATGCCGCCCGTGCAACCGATGCTGGCCAAGTCGGTGAAGGGGATCCCGGACCCGGCGAAGTTCGACGACGGGCTCAGCTTCGAGCCGAAGTTCGACGGGTTCCGGTGCATCCTGTTCAAGGACGGCGACGAGGTGGAGCTGACCTCGCGCAACACCAAGCCGTTGACCCGCTACTTCCCCGAGGTGGTGGACGCGGTGCGGGAGCAGCTTCCGGACCGGTGCGTGCTCGACGGGGAGCTGTTCGTCGCGATCGGGCCGCGCATGGAGTTCGAGGTCCTGCAGGAGCGGATCCACCCGGCGGAGTCCCGGATCACCATGCTGGCCGGGAAGACACCGGCCTCCCTCGTCGTCTTCGACGCCCTGGCCTTCGGGGACGCCGCCCTGGTCGACCGCCCCTTCTCCGAGCGACGCGCGCTGCTGGAGGCCGAGCTGGGCGGGCTGACCGGTCCGACGTACCTCACCCGGACGACGACGGACGCCGGTGAGGCCCAGGGCTGGTTCGAGGAGTTCGAGGGGGCCGGGCTCGACGGGGTGATCGCGAAGCCGCTGGGAGCGCCGTACCAGCAGAACGCCCGCTCCATGCTCAAGATCAAGCACGAGCGCACGGCGGACGTCGTGCTGGCCGGCTACCGGCTGCACAAGACCTCGACGCCCGAGAAGCCGTTGCTCGGGTCCCTGCTCCTCGGCCTGTACGCCGACGGCGAGCTCCAGCACGTCGGGGTGTCCGCGTCGTTCACGGCCGCGCGGCGAGCCGAGCTCATCGAGGAGCTCCGACCGCTGGAGGTGGGCATCGCCGACCACCCTTGGGGGAAGTGGCAGGAGTGGGCCATCGCCAACCCCGACCGGATCCCTGGGACGCAGAGCCGGTGGAGCGGGGGCAAGGACCTCTCCTTCACCCCCCTGCGCCCCGAGCGGGTGCTCGAGGTGAAGTACGACGCCATGGAGGGCCGGCGGTTCCGGCACACCGCGCACTTCAAGCGCTGGCGCCCCGACCGGGATCCCGAGTCCTGTGGATACGAACAGCTCGAGCAGCCGGTGAGCTACGACCTCACTAAGGTTCTCGGTATGAACACTTCCGGAGGCCCCGCATGAGCGACTACGACGTCATCCTGCTCATCGAGCAGCCCTTCACCCTGATCGACGCCACGAACGTGCGCAGCCTGCACGAGGACATCGAGGACCCGGTGCTCTACCACGTGATGCTGCCCGTGGAGGACCCGTCGGCCCGGGTGGAGTCCGCGATGGGGACGCTCGCGACCGGAGAGGTCCTGGCCACGCCGGCCGTCACCGTGGGCGACCCGGAGCTCGAGGGCCTGCGCAAGGAGCTGCTCGACGCGTGCCGTGCCGGCGTCACCAGCACGGTCGGGGCGATCGAGTCCGCCGGCGGCCGCGCCACCGGCGCACCGGTGACCAGCGATCCGATCAGCGCCCTGATCGCCAAGGTCGCCGAGGTGGACGCGCGCGAGGTCATCATCTTGACCCGCCCCCACGTCGTCAGCGAGTTCTTCCACGTCGACTGGACCTCGCGCGCCAGGCGCAAGCTCGGGGTGCCGGTGCTGCACCTCCTCGAGCACGAGAACTTCGACGAGCAGGCCGGCGAGGGCGAAGGGATCTCGGGGTTCTAGATGGCGCTGTTCCGACGCCGCTCCCCCGGTGGCTCCGACGACCCGAGCACCGCCTTCTGGCAGTGGTGGACCGACGAGGGCCGAGGGCTGGCCGAGCAGAGCATCGCCGGGACGCTGCCGTCCGCGGAGTTCGGTCCGGTGATGACCGAGCACGTGCGCTCCTTGGGCGAGCTGGGCTGGGAGCTCGCGCCCGGAGAGACGACGGAGCACGTCCTGGTGATCACGTCCGAGGGCGCCCCCGACGGCCGGGCCCTGGCCCGGCGGCTGGTGCTCGCGGCTCCGGACGCCGACGAGACCTGGTCCTACGTCGACACCCGACCACCGTCCGCCGATCCGGACTCGGTCGTGCTGGGCGTGGCCGGGGTCTCCGACATCGCGCTGTCGCAGGTCCGGGTGGCCGCGCGGATGAACGGCAGCCGCTTCGACGTGCAGGTGCACCACCCCTCCTTCGCCGACCTCCCCGAGGACGGCCGGGCGCAGGTCACCTTCCTCGCGCTCGACGCGGCCCTGGGCGAGATCGACGCCGAGCTGTGGCTCGGTGAGGTCCAGCCGGTCGAGTTCCCGCCCCTGGACGGCTTCGGGCTGACGGCGCTGCGGTCCGTCGTACAGGACCTGAAGGGCAAGCACCTCGACGCCGACGGCCGGCCCAGCTGGGCCATGCTGCGGGGCGAGACCGCCAGCGGTGAGCTGGTGGCCATGGTCCGCTCACCACTCCACCCGCTGACCGCGCCCCACCTGGACACCTACGTCGGGGTGGCCCTCCCGTTCGCCGAGCGCACCGCAGGAGGTCTCCCCGACGCCGGTTCGCTGGAGACGCTGCGGCAGTTCGACGAGCGCCTGGAGGAGCTGCTCGGCACCTCGGGCCAGGTCGTGGCCCACCTGAGCACGGGCGGGGTCAGCACCCTGCACGTGTACGTCGACTCGACGGCCGACCTGGTGCCGACGATCAAGGGCCTCGCGCGCACCTGGGGGGAGGGCAAGGCCACGGTGCACGACATGCACGACCCCGGTTGGGAGGCCGTCACCCATCTGCGTGTCTGAGGCCTAGACCGCTCGGCAAGATGCCGCGAACGCGGGCCCCATGGGTTAGCGTGACGCGGTTCATGCACACACCACGGGGGAACGGTTCTATGAAGGCGAGTACGCGCGGCCGCGCTCCCTCGCGACCCCCCCTTCGCCTGGACCTCCAGGGACTGCGCGGCCTGGGCGTCATCCTGGTGGTCTTCGGCCACCTCTTCCGCACGCCGCCCGGCATCTTCTCGGCGCTCGACATGTTCTTCGTGCTCTCCGGGTTCCTGATCACGGGCATCCTGATCGACAGCCACGCGGCCCTGGGGCGGGTCTACTTCGTGCCGTTCTACCTCAACCGTGTACGCCGCGTGATGCCGATGGCGACCACGGTGATCCTGGTGACGGTCGGCCTCTACTACCTGGTCTTCTCCCAGGCCCGCGGCAAGCAGGTGGCCACCGACGGGGTGTGGGCCTTCCTCTCCGCGGTCAACTGGCACTTCACGGCCGAGGGGACGAACTACTTCTCCGACACCTCGCAGTCGCCGTTCCTGCACTACTGGTCCCTGTCGGTCGAGGAGCAGTTCTACCTGGTCTGGCCGGTGCTCCTGCTCATCGGGCTGCTCGTCGCCGCGCGCAGTCGCCGACCGCAGGTCGTGCTCGCGCTGGTGCTCGGCGCGGTCACCGTCGTCTCGTTCTCCTACTCGATGTGGCACTCGACGGCCAGCCCGACGGCGGCGTACTTCTCCCCCTTCGACCGCGCCTGGGAGTTCGGCATCGGCGGGCTGATCGCCGTTGGCAGGCCCCTGTTCGCGCGCCTCCCGGGATGGGCCGGCGTGGTGCTGGGCTGGGGCGGGTTGGCCGGGCTGTTCCTGCCGATCTTCCTGCTCCGGTACGGCGATCCCTTCCCCGCCCCGTGGGCCCTCGCCTCCGTGCTGCTCACCGGTGCCGTCATCGTGGGCGGCATCGGCCGGAGCACCAAGCACCTGTTCCTCCTCGACAACCGCGCCATGGTCTACGTCGGCGACATGTCCTACTCCGTCTACCTGTGGCACGTGCCGGTCCTGCTGCTGCTGAGGCCCTTCATCACCCCGGACACCCTGGGCTACTACGCCGCCGTGATCGCGGTGACGGCCGTGGTCTCGCCGCTGTCCTACCACCTGATCGAGAAGCCGATGCGCTACGCCAGGTGGCTGATGACCCCGCCCGAGCGGGAGCGGGCCTCCCGGCGACCGCGCGACCACACTCGCGTGCGGCAGGGGTGGATGGCCGTGGCGGCAGCGGGAGCAGCCCTGGTGATCGCCGTGTCGGTCAGCTCGCACGGGCCCGCCCCCGCCCCCGTGGCGAGCACGCCTCTCCCGCAGCTCGCGCAAGGGGCCGAGGAGGGGTTGACGCTGCTCCAGCAGCAGCAGCGCAGGCTGGGCGACGCCCTTCGCCAGTCCACCTACCCAGCCCTCACCCCGCCCCTGAGCAGGCTCGGGGCCAGTCGGTGGCTGACGGACCAGAAGCGGGTGGGATGCGCGACGGTCGATGCCGAGCAGCTGTCCGGCTGCCGCTTCGGGCCCGCGGGCGCGAAGCGTCACGCGGTCGTCATCGGGGACTCCGTCGCGGTCGCCTGGATGCCAGGCATCCGCAAGGCGCTCGAGCCCCTCGGGTGGTCGGTGCAGCAGCTGACCCGGCTCGAGTGCGGCACCTGGAAGCTGCCGAGCTATGTGTACGACGACGGCACCCCGTTCCCGAAGTGCACGGAGCACCACCGGCTCTTCACGCAGTACGTGCGGCGCGAGAAGCCGGACCTCGTCATCCTCGCCAGCGCCGGCGCCGAGGTGCGCAACAGCGAGCGCCCGGGCTATCCGGACGCCAAGACCGTGGCCTACCAGGGCTTGCGAGGCACGCTCGCGGAGCTGCGCCCCGCGGGCAGCAGGATCGTGGTGCTGGGAGCACCTGCGGGGACGAGCGACCTGCTGGACTGCGTGACACGGTTCGGCACGCCGGAGGAGTG
Source organism: Marmoricola sp. (assembly GCA_025964795.1). Taxonomy (GTDB): domain Bacteria; phylum Actinomycetota; class Actinomycetes; order Propionibacteriales; family Nocardioidaceae; genus Marmoricola. The sequence goes on along the minus strand of JAOPYC010000128.1, from coordinate 2,148 downwards.
CGTCACGGAGCCCGGCGGGAACAGCTACCGACACCGACAGGGTGAGAGTGCTGCCGCCGCGCAGGCGTCAGTCCGTTACGTCGACACCAAGAACTGGTTCTGCGTGGAGGCCCGCTGCCCCGCGTTCGTCGGCAGCACCCCCGTCTTCGTGGACGGTGCACACCTGTCGCTGCCGTTCTCGCGGCAGCTGGCACCCCTGTTGCGCCAGACCCTGCTCGGCCCCGACCCGGCGAAGTCGACGTCCTGACCTACTCGACCCGCTCGCCCTGCTCGTTCCAGTGGGAGGCGACCTTCTTCGAGGGCTGCACCCGCGGCGGCTCGCCCGGCATCTTCGGGTAGTCCGGCGGGTAGTTCGCCTCGCCCTCCCCCGACTGCTCGTAGAGGTCGATCAGCGGCTCGATGCTGTGCGCGACGTCGTCGATGGTGGCCCACGGGTCGCCGTCGGCCATCCGCTCGGGGACGCTGAACAGATGGTAGGCCGCCGGCGAGGTCAGCCCGGCCAGCTCGTCCCACGTCATCGGCGTCGACACCGGGGCGCCGGGCAGCGGGCGCAGCGAGTAGGCCGAGGCGATGGTGCGGTCGCGCGAGTTCTGGTTGAAGTCCACGAAGATGCGCTCGCCGCGCTCCTCCTTCCACCACTTGGTGGTGACGCCCTCGTCGCGCTTCTCCAGCTCTCGCCCGAAGCCGATCGCGGCGTGCCGGACGTCCACGAAGTCCCACCGCGGGTCGATGCGCACGTAGATGTGCACCCCGCGGTTGCCGCTGGTCTTGGGATAGCCGGTGATGCCGAGCTCCTTGAGCAGCTCCCGGGCCACGCCCGCGACCCGCACGGCGTCGCCGAACGTGGTGCCCGGCTGCGGGTCCAGGTCGATGCGCAGCTCGTCGGGGTGGTCGTTGTCGCTGCTGCGGGTGGGCCACGGGTGGAAGACGATCGTGCCCATCTGCGCGCACCACGCGACGGTGGCGAGGTTGGTCACGCACACCTCGTCGGCGGGACGGCCGCTCGGGAAGGCGACGCGCGTGGTCTCGACGTACGGCGGAGCGCCCTTGGGCACGCGCTTGCTGTAGAACGCGTCGCTCTTGTCACCGCGCCCGGTCGCGAGCTGGATCCCCTCGTGCACCCCGCTGGTCCAGCGCTCCAGCGCGACCGGTCGGTCGCGCAGGGCGCGCATGATCCCGTCGGCCACACTGAGGTAGTACTCCACGACCTGGAGCTTGGTGACCTCCGGCGTGGCGTCGGTGGCGGGGTAGATCACGCGGTCCGGGCTGGAGACCCGGACCGCCTGTCCGTCGGCTTCGACCTCGGCGGCTTTGGCAGGCATGGACGCCAATCTAGTGCCGTCCTACGACACCGGGGGCCGTCAGGCCGGCAGTCGCCGGTCCTCGATCACCGAGTTGGGCGAGAACACCGGCCGCCGGTCGTCGGCCTCCGCCGTGGCCCGGATGAACTCGAACCCCGACGTCGTCACCAGCGCCCAGCCCTCCGGCGCCACGGCATGCCCGAGAGCCACGCTGTAGTCGTCGGCCCACACCGCCAGCGCCGCCTCCGCGCACCGCACGTGCGAGGGCGGGAAGTGGAAGGCGTTGCGGTCCGCCTCCAAGGCGCTGCCGAGGAAGGCCACCGGGCGCGCGAGGCTGTCGCCGCACACACCGCAGATCCGGCTCAGGGCGCACTGGGTCACCTTGCGCTTGTCCAGCCCGAGGTCACCGCGGCTGGCGAACGGCAAGTCGTCGATCGGGGCCTCCGTCACGCGCTCGCCTTGGACGCCCATCCACCCGTTTCCGCGCGACGGCCCTGGGCATCCTCGTGGCGGCGACGGCCCTGGGGGACCTCCGGGGTCTCCGGGTAGTCGTGCCGGTTGGGGGCGGTGAACTTGTTGGGCAGCGCCAGCTTGTTGATCGTGCGCAGCGCCTGGCCGTACTGCTTGTAGAGCGGGCCGGTCGTGTAGGGGATGTCGTACTTCTCGCACAGGGCGCGCACCTTGACCGCGATCTCCGGGTAGCGGTTGCTCGGGAGGTCGGGGAACAGGTGGTGCTCGATCTGGTAGCCCAGGTTGCCGGAGAGGATGTGCAGGATCGGGCCACCGGTGAAGTTGGCCGACCCGAGCATCTGGCGGAGGTACCACTCCGCGCGGGTCTCGTCCTCGA
>JAOPYC010000110.1 GCA_025964795.1 Marmoricola sp. | reverse complement strand
ATCGGCGACGTCACCGGCAAGCTGATGCTCGCCCACACCGCCGAGGCGATGGGCATCGTCACGGCCGAGACGATCGCCGACCACGACACCATCGAGATCGACTTCGACATGATCCCGCGGGCGACGTACTGCCAGCCGCAGATCGCCTCCTTCGGCTACTCCGAGGAGCAGGCCAAGGAGAAGGGCTACGACGTCAAGGTCGCCAAGTTCCCGTTCTCGGCCAACGGCAAGGCCAAGGGCCTCGGCGACACGACCGGCTTCGTGAAGATCATCGCCGACGCGAAGTACAACGAGATCATCGGCGCCCACCTGATCGGCCCCGACGTGACCGAGCTCCTCCCGGCGCTCACCCTGGCCCAGAAGTGGGACCTCACCGCCGACGAGGTCGCCCGCAACGTCTTCGCCCACCCGACCCTCTCCGAGGCCGTCAAGGAAGCCGTCGAAGGGCTCGCCGGGCACATGATCCACATGTAGGTGGGGCTGCAGGTTTCCCCGGTTAACCGGGGAAACCTGCACTTCTCAGGGGAAGCATCACCTGAGAACCTCAGGGACTGCCTGAGAACCCCGCCCGACTCGTGCCGCGCGCCCCGAGACGTCATACGTCCTGGTCGCGATGGCGACCGGGTCGTACGACGTCCCAGGCAGGTCCGGGGAGGTCAGACGTCGAAGTTGCCCGACTGCAGCCGGGCCTTGACGTCCTGCAGGAAGCGGCCGGCGTCGGCGCCGTCGACCAGCTGGTGGTCGTAGGTCAGCGCCAGGTAGACCATGTGGCGCACCGCGATCGTCTCGCCCAGGTTGGGGTCGTCGATCACGACGGCGCGCTTCACCACGACACCCGGCCCCAGGATGGCCACCTGCGGCTTGTTGATGATCGGGGTGTCCCAGAGGGCGCCCACGCTGCCGAGGTTGGTGATCGTGAAGGTCCCGCCCGACAGGTCGTCGGGGCCGATCTTGTTGGTGCGCGTGCGCTCGGCGACATCGGCGATCTTCTTGGCGAGACCAGCGATCGAGAGGTCGCCGGCCTCCTTGACGACCGGGGTGAGCAGGCCCTTCTCCGTGTCCACGGCGAACGCGATGTTCTCGCTGTCGTGGTAGGTCACCTCGCCGGCCTCCAAATTCAAGGTGGCGTTCAGGGTCGGGTGCGTCTTCAGCGCGTCGACCGCGGCCTTGGCGAAGAACGGCAGGTAGGACAGCTTCACGCCCTCGCGGGCGAGGAAGTCGGCCTTCACGCTGTCGCGTAGACGCGCGATGTTGGTGACGTCGACCTCGACCACCTGGGTCAGCTGCGCGGAGGTCTGCAGCGAGTCCACCATCCGGGTGGCGATCACCTTGCGCAGCCGGGAGAGCTTCTCGGTCTTGCCGCGCAGCGGGCTCGGCGTCGGCGCAGGCGCGCCGCCGGACGACTTCTCGGCCGCGGCAGGGGCCTCGGCCGGCTTGTTCGACTCGGCGGCCTCGAGCACGTCCTGCTTGCGGATCCGCCCGCCGACGCCGGTGCCCTTGATCGTGGACAGGTCGACACCGTGCTCCGAGGCCATCTTGCGGACCAGCGGAGTGACGTAGCTGCCGCCATCGGAGGACGACGACGCGGAGGACGACTCCTCGGCGGGCGGCTCCTCCTTCGGCTTCTCGGGGGCCTTCTCGGCGGCCTTCGGCTCCGGCTCCGGCTCGGACTCCGGCTCCGGCTCCGGCTCCGGCTCGGGCTCGGGCTCCGGCTCTTCCTCGGGCTCGTCACCCGAGCCGTCGGAGTCGTCGGAGGACGCAGCGCCGTCGCCGATGACGCAGAGGACGGCGCCGACCTCGACGGTCTCGTCCTCCTCGGCCTTGATCTCCTGCAACGTGCCGGCGACCGGCGAGGGGATCTCGGTGTCGACCTTGTCGGTGGAGACCTCGACCAGCGGCTCGTCGACCTCGACCTCGTCGCCGACGGACTTCAGCCAGCGGGTGATGGTGCCCTCGGTGACCGACTCGCCCAGCGCGGGCAGCGTCACCTCCTGGCCGCCACCGCCGCTGCTCTTCTTGGCGGCCGGCTTGGGAGCGGGCTCCTCCTCGTCCTCCATGGACTCGTCTTCGTCGTCACCCGTCTCCTGCGCGTCGTCGGAGGAGGCGTCGTCAGAGGAGGCGTCGTCGGAGGAGTCGTCGGAGGAGGAGGTGTCGTCGGAACCGCCGCCCTCGCCCTCGTCACCGATGACGCACAGCTCGGCACCCACCTCGACGGTCTCGTCCTCCTCGGCCTTGATCTCGAGGATCGTGCCGGCGACCGGGGACGGGATCTCCGTGTCGACCTTGTCGGTGGAGACTTCGAGCAGCGGCTCGTCGACCTCGACGGTGTCGCCCACCTGCTTCAGCCAGCGGGTGATCGTGCCTTCGGTGACGGACTCGCCCAGTTCGGGGAGCTTCACAGGTGTCGACATCGGGTTCCTTCGCTCGTTTCTTCAGTCCGGTGTGAGGCTAGTCCAGAGTCCAGCAGGTCAGGTGTGCGCGTGCAACGGTTTGCCGGCCAGCGCGAGAAGGGCCTCGCCGAGGGCCTCGTTCTGGGTGGGGTGGGCATGCACCAGAGGAGCCACGTCCTCAGGGTAGGCGTCCCAGTTGTAGATCAGCTGCGCCTCCCCGACGAGCTCCCCGACCCGCGCCCCCACGAGGTGTACGCCGACGACGGGTCCATCCGTGACCCGCACCAGCTTGACGAAGCCCTGGGTGGCGAGGATCTGGCTCTTCCCGTTGCCGCCGAGGTCGTAGGTGAGCGACTCGACGCCTTCGCCGTGCTGCTCACGGGCCTGGGCCTCGGTCAGTCCCACGGAGGCCACCTCGGGGTCGCAGTAGGTGACCCTCGGGATGCCGGTCTCGTCTATCGGCTCGGGCTCCAGCCCGGCGATCTCCTCGGCGACGAAGATGCCCTGCTGGAAGCCGCGGTGGGCGAGCTGGAGGCCGGGGACGATGTCGCCGACCGCGTAGACGCCCTCGACGCTGGTGCGGCAGCGCTCGTCGGTGGTGACGAAGCCGCGGTCCAGGGCGATCCCCTGCTCGGCGTACCCCAGGCCGTCGGTCACCGGGCCGCGTCCCACCGCGACGAGCAGCAGGTCGGCCTCGTAGGTCTGGCCGCCCTCGACGGTGAGCGTCACTCCGGCGTCGGTGGCCTTGACCGACTCGAAGCGGGTGCCGGTGGCGAAGCCGATCTTGCGCTTCCGGAACGCGCGCTCGAGCGCCTTCGACGACTGCTCGTCCTCGGCCGGAAGCAGGTGGGGGAGCGCCTCCACGATCGTCACCTCGGCGCCGAACGAACGCCATACGCTCGCGAACTCGCAGCCGATCACGCCGCCGCCGAGGACGATCACCGACGAGGGGACCGACTCCAGCCGCAGGGCCTGCTCGGAGGTCAGCACCCGGGTGCCGTCGATCTCGAGGCCGGGAAGCGACCTGGCGTAGGAGCCCGAGGCCAGGACCACGTTCTTCCCGACGTACGACGTCCCGTCGACCTCGACGGTCAGCGGGCCGGTGAGCCGCCCCGTGCCCTCGACGACGGTGATGCCGCGGCCCTTGACCAGGCCGGTGAGGCCCTTGAACAGCTTGCTGACCACACCGTCCTTGTAGGCGTTCACGCCGGGCATGTCGATGCCGTCCAAGGTGGCCCGCACCCCGAACCGCTCGGACTCACGCGCGGCGTCGGCGACCTCGGCCGCGTGCAGCAACGCCTTGGTCGGGACGCAGCCGACGTGCAGGCAGGTGCCGCCGAGCTTGTCCCTCTCGACGAGCGCGACGCTCAGTCCGAGCTGGGCGGCGCGCAGTGCGCACGCATAGCCACCGGACCCCGCTCCCAGGATCACGATGTCGAACTCGTTGCGCTCCGGCACGTCTGCCACCTCCCATTCGGTGAGGGCCGCGGCCCTCGGTGTTCATCCAATCACCCGCAGGCATGAGGGTCGAAACAGCCCGCTTTACCGGGTGCTGCGACCGCTGATGCAGCACACTTGGCGCCATGGGTCTGCTTGATCGGTTCCGGCGCGGTGGCCGGCATGGTGGTGGCGTGGGCGGTGGTGGCACCACCCGAGCCTCCGACGACGCCGACCAGCAGCACCTGCTGGACTTCGTCCGCACCCGCCGCGGTGTCGAGGGTTTCGTGGAGCCGCGGACCACGGTCACCGACGTCACGCTGCTGCTCGTCGCGCACGACGGTGAGTGGACGCGTCGCCGGGTGCCGTCGGTGCGCTGGGCGCACGAGTTCGCCAACCGCAACGGCGTGCCGAGCTACGACGCGGCGCTCGTGGGGATCCCGGCGCGCATGCGGGAGTACAACCGCCGGGCCAAGGAAAGGCAGAAGCAGCAGCTGCGTCGAGACGTCGAAGGGACGACCGACTAGTCGGACCCGACCGGCTCCTCGGACCCCGAGGCCGGTCCGTCGGCCAGCGCCGCGGCGTAGGCCACCAGCGTGGTGATGCCGTAGCCCGTCGCCCCGGACGGGACGTGGCCCCACGGGCCGCC
>JAOPYC010000099.1 GCA_025964795.1 Marmoricola sp. | reverse complement strand
AGCCCCTTCGGCGACCACCACGCGGACCCGCTCGAGGGCCACCTCCTCGTCGTACGTCGCACCGGCGTCGTAGAACGAGTCCCGGGTGCGGTTCACGATCGCCATCACCAGGAGGTCGGTGTCGGCGAACCTGCGACTACCCAGCGTGAGCACGACGCGAGGGTACCGGTGCCCCGCGCCTCCCCCTCCCGCCGAGGCGTGGGGCGGGGGAATAGCGCCGGGCGGGGGGCCGTTCAGGGGTATAGTTGAAACTTGAACTAGCCAGGAGGCAGTCATGCAGTTCGGCATCTTCACCGTCGGGGACCTCACCACGGACCCGACCACCGGTCGGACCCCCACCGAGCACGAGCGGATCAAGGCGACCGTCGCCATCGCGAAGAAGGCCGAGGAGGTCGGGCTCGACGTCTTCGCCACCGGTGAGCACCACAACCCGCCGTTCGTGCCGAGCGCGCCGACCACCACCCTGGCCTACATCGCGGCGCAGACCTCGACCATCCAGCTGTCGACCGCGACCACGCTGATCACCACCACCGACCCGGTGCGGATCGCCGAGGACTACGCCACGCTGCAGCACCTCTCCGACGGCCGGATGGACCTGATGCTCGGCCGCGGCAACACCGGCCCGGTCTACCCGTGGTTCGGCAAGGACATCCGCGACGGCATCCCGCTGGCCATCGAGAACTACGCGCTGCTGCGGCGGCTCTGGCGCGAGGAGAACGTCGACTGGGAGGGCAAGTACCGCACCCCGCTCCAGGGCTTCACCTCCACGCCCCGCCCGCTGGACGGCGAGGCACCCTTCGTCTGGCACGGCTCGATCCGGAGCCCCGAGATCGCCGAGCAGGCCGCCTACTACGGCGACGGGTTCTTCTCCAACCACATCTTCTGGCCGGCCTCGCACACCGCGCGGATGGTCGAGTTCTACCGCCAGCGCTTCGAGCACTACGGCCACGGCAAGGCGGAGGACGCGATCGTCGGGCTGGGCGGCCAGGTCTACCTGGCCCGCAACAGCCAGGACGCCGTCCGGGAGTTCCGGCCCTACTTCGAAAACGCCCCGGTCTATGGCCACGGGCCGTCGCTGGAGGAGTTCAGCCGGGAGACCCCGCTCACCGTCGGCTCGCCGCAGGAGGTCATCGAGCGCACCCTCTCCTTCAAGAAGTACGCCGGCAACTACCAGCGCCAGCTGTTCCTCGTCGACCACGCCGGCCTGCCGCTGTCGACGGTGCTCCACCAGCTCGACCTGCTGGGCGAGGTCGTCGCCGAGCTCCGCAAGCACGACGTCGAGGTGGCGGCATGAGGCTCGTCGGAGGATCGCCGGGCGCCGACGTACGCCGGATCGCAGTCGTCACCGCCGGCCTGTCCGACCCGTCGTCCACGCGGTTGCTCGCCGACCTGCTCGGTGACGCGACGAAGGCCGCCCTTGAGGAGGGCGGCCGGGCGGCGGAGGTCGAGGTCATCGAGCTCCGCCCGCTGGCCCACGCGATCACGGACGCGCTGCTCACTGGTTTCCCCACCGGGGACGTGGCCGCGGCCGTCGAGGTAGTGGCCTCCGCTGACGCGGTGATCGCCGTGACCCCGGTGTTCAGCGCGTCCTACTCGGGGCTGTTCAAGACCTTCTTCGACATCCTCGAGCCGGAGACCCTGGACGGGATGCCGGTAATGATCGCGGCCACCGCGGGCTCGGCCCGGCACTCGCTGGTGCTCGACCACGCCCTGCGCCCGCTGTTCGGCTACCTCCGCGCGGTCGTCGTACCCACCGGGGTGTTCGCCGCCAGCGAGGACTGGGGCAGCGACCGCGGAGCCGCCGGGGACCTGCGCCACCGCGTCGACCGGGCCGCCGGCCAGCTCGCCGACCTCGTGGTCGCCCGCCCGGCCCTGCACCGCCCCGACCCCTTCGGCGACGTCCCTGACTTCGCCAGCCTCCTCGGCTCCTGAAGTCCGCCCCGACGGATAGTCCGAGGTTAAAAGCACCGACTGGCGCTCGGAATTGGTGCTTTCAGCCTCGGACTATCCGCCCGGGGCGGAGGGTCAGCGCCCGTTGGCGCTGAAGTGCTGGAGGTCCTTGAGCGAGCTCCAAGTGCCGCCCCAGGTCCAGCCGATGGAGTCGAAGGCTCGCACGACCGGGCCGCCGGCGGTGATCATGCCCGGGCGGACGAAGCCCCGGTCCCTGTACGACGACGCGAGCTCCGGCAGCACCAGGTCCCCCTTCAGGTACGGGTTCTGGAACGGGTTCACGTCCACGGCCAGGCCGTAGGCGTGCTGGGAGTACGTCGTCGCGCCGACCGTGACCCGGCAGTTGAACGCGCCGGTGTTGTTGCCGTCACCGGTGGGCGGTACGTCGAGCTCGTCGAGCCGGGTGATCCGCATCTCCTCGATCGGGAAGCGCGCGGCGTACAGCTGACCGAAGGCCTGCACCAGGTCGGCTGCGGCCGACCGGTTCACCAGGAGCTCCCCGGTGTGCCGACGCTGGTCGAAGCCCCAGAACGCCACTCGCACCCAGGACAGGTCGCCGGCGGCGACCGGGCACCCCGGCTTCCAGGTCGACCGGGCGATCACGTCGGCCGGGGCCGGGGTCGTCACACGTGAGGCGAAGCCGCTCCCGGGAAGCGCCGGCAGCCGGTCGGGCAGGGTGAACCGGCGCTGCACCAGCTCCGGCGGCGTACGCCGGATCTCACCGAAGCCGTCGGCCGTCCGGGGCAGGACCCGCGTGCCCAACCACGGGGGCGGAGCCGTGCCCAGGACCGGTCGGCCGCTGAGCTGGGGCCGCCGGGGACTCGCGGACGCCGTGGGCGACGTCGTCGGGGAGACCGGAGCGCTCGAGACCGTGGCGCTGGTCGAGGGCTGGATGCCGGGCGAGGCGCTCGTCGGTGCCTCGCCGTCGGCGGCCCCGCACGCGGCCAGGGAGGCCAGCAGCACCACGCCTCCCACCCACCGCAGATCCATGGACCGACTGTAGGCGCCGCGCTCACCAGGTGTCTCAGCGCAGCAGGGCCCCCGCGTGCGGCGGCAGCCGCAGCATCTCGTCCGCGAGCCCCGGGAGGCTCGGGGTGCGGAAGACCAGCTCGAGGCCGGGCGCGACCGGCAGCTCGACGGGCGCGTCACCGAAGTTGATCGCCATCAGCACGTCACCGCGCTGCATCGTGAACAACCGGGAGTCCTCGTCGACGGTGCAGCTGACCGCCCCGAAGGACGGGTCGGTCAGGGCGGGCAGGGTGCGCCGCAGCTCGGTCAGCCGCTGGTAGGCCGCCAGCATCCGCGCGTGTTCACCGGTCTCGCGCTCCCACCAGTCGAGCTTGGAGCGCCGGAAGGTCTCGGGGTCCTGCGGGTCGGGGACGACGTCGGGGTCCCAGCCCATCTGGGCGAACTCCCTGATCCGGCCCTCCGCGGTGGCGCGGCCCAGGTCCTCCTCGGGGTGTGAGGTGAAGAACTGGAACGGCGTCGAGGCGGCCCACTCCTCGCCCTGGAACAGCATCGGCGTGAACGGCCCGGCGAGGGTGAGCATCGCTGCGCAGACCAGCTGGTCCTCGTCGAGGTGGTCGACGATGCGGTCACCGACGGCCCGGTTGCCGATCTGGTCGTGGTTCTGGCTGGCGACGACCAGCCGCCAGGTCGGCAGCCGCGCCGTGTCGATGGGCACCCCGTGGTCGCTGCCACGGAACGAGGAGTAAGTGCCGTCGTGGAAGAACCCGCGCTCGCACACCTTGGCCAGCGCGGCGAGTGGCTCGAAGTCGGCGTAGTAGCCGCTGGTCTCACCGGTCAGCGCGACGTGCACCGCGTGGTGGAAGTCGTCGCTCCACTGGGCGTCGAGGCCGTAGCCGCCGGCCTCGCGGGGCGTCACCATCGTGGCGTCGTTCAGGTCGGACTCCGCGATCAGGGACAGCGGGCGGCGCAGGTGCGCCGACGTGGCCGCCACCTCGATCGCCATCTGCTCGAGGATGTGCGTCTCGGAGTCGTCGACCAGGGCGTGCACGGCGTCCAGGCGCAGCCCGTCGACGTGGAAGTCGGTGAACCACAGCTGCACGTTGTCGAGGATGTAGCGGCGTACCTCTGCCGACCCCTCGCCGTCCAGGTTGACCATCGAGCCCCAGCTGTTGGCGCCCTCGGTCTTCAGGTAGGGACCGAACACCGGGAGGTAGTTGCCGGACGGGCCGAGGTGGTTGTAGACGACGTCCTGGACCACGCCGAGCCCGGCGGCGTGCGCGGCGTCGACGAAGCGCTGGTACGCCGCGGGACCGCCGTAGGTCTCGTCGACGGCCGACCAGAGGACCCCGTCGTACCCCCAGTTGTGGGTGCCGTTGAAGGAGTTGACCGGCAGCAGCTCGACCAGGTCGACCCCGAGCGCGACCAGGTGGTCGAGCCGGCCGATCGCGGCGTCCAGCGTGCCCTCCGGGGTGAAGGTGCCCAGGTGCAGCTCGTAGACGACCGACCCCGCCAGCTGGCGACCGGTCCACCGGTCGTCGCTCCACGGGAACGCGTCGGCGTCGAAGGTGCGGGAGCGCTGGTGCACGCCGTCGGGCTGGCGGCGCGAGCGCGGGTCGGGCAGCGGGTGGTCCGCGTCGTCGACCAGGTAGCCGTAGTCGACCTCACCCTCGGGCACCGGCCCGGCGGGCGTCCACCAGCCGTCGTCGCCCGCGGACATCTCCACGACCTCGTCGGCGACACTGAGCCGCAGCCGCGCGGCGTTCGGTGCCCAGACGTCGAACCGTCCGCGCATCAGTCCTCCTTCACGAGCAGGGCCACCGGCAGGTCGCCCATCAGATCGGCCACCGCCACCGCAGAGCCAGACGCGCCCCCGGTGGTCGAGGAACGAGCGCCGGCGAGTGTCTCGACACCTCGCAACGCATCCACCCAACGCCCGTCAGGCAGCGAGATGGTCGTCTCCCCCCACCCGCCCATCTCAGCGAGCCCGACCGGCAACCGAGTGGCAACGGTGACCACCCCACCTCGGTCGAAGGCCAGCACGTGCTCGGCAGCCGACCCGCGCGCCTCGAGCGGCGTGTAGGCCTCGAACAGCTCGGGTCGCTCGCGGCGCATTGTCAGCGCCACGTGCGTGACCCAGAGCTTGGCGGCACCCTCGTCGTCCGGGGAGGTCGGCCAGGTGGCGCCGGACTCGCGGACCTGCCCGAGCAGCTCGCGACGCCGGTCGTAGTCGACCGGCCTGCGGTTGTCGGGGTCGACCAGGCTCTGCTCCCAGAGCTCGCTGCCCTGGTAGACGTCCGGCACGCCGGGCGCCGTGATCGCCACGAGCTTGGTGGCCAGGGCGTTGCTCCAGCCGGCCGCAGCCACCCGCTCGACGAGCTCGGTGAGCACTTGGTGGGTGCGCACGTCGTCGAAGGCGGCGTCGACGGCCGCGTGCACCGCGTCCTCGTACGCCGGGTCGGGATCGGTCCAGGTGGTGTGGTCGCCGGCCTCACGCATCGCCTTCTCGGCGTACCCGTGGAGGCGCTCGCGCAGGTCCGCCGGCGGTGCACCCTCCACCGAGGCGGGCCAGGCGCCGAGGACCGCCTGCCACAGCAGGGCGCCGAAGCCGTCGTCGGGCAGCGGCACCAGCCCGAGCAGCACCTCGAGGGTCTCGGCCCAGATCCCCGGCAGCTCGGCGAGCGTGGCGATCCGGGCCCGCACGTCCTCGCCGCGCTTGGTGTCGTGGGTGGAGAGCGCGGTCATCGCGTGCGGCCACTCGCGCTGGCGCGTCGCCATCGCCGCGTGGAACTCCGGCACGCTGATCGCGAAGACGCCCGGGTCGGCGCCGACCTCGTTGAGCGAGGTGAGCCGCGAGCTGCGGTAGAACGCGTTGTCCTCGACGCCCTTGGCCATCACCATGCCGCTGGTCTGCTGGAACCGGCGGGCGGCCGGGGCCTCCGGGTCGGTGAGCACCGGCTCGAGCGCGTCGAACGCCTCGGCGAGCTCCGGCCGGTGGGCCCGGGCCGCGGCGAACGCCTGGTCGAGGTGCTCGCGCCCGTCCGGAAGGTAGGACCGGTACACCGGGAAGCACGCCAGCAGTTCCGCCACCGCCTCCTGCAGGGACCCCTCGCCCCCACTGCGGTCGAGCGCGTCAAAACCCGGTGAGGCAGAGAGCTCACGCACGATCCGGTTCGTCTCCGCCCGCAGCACCACGGTGGCCACCACGCGCTTGCGCTCGAGCACCAGCTGCTCCCAGTCGAGCGGGGCGCCGCGCAGCCTCGTCTCCAGCTCGTCGAGCGGCTGCTGCCCGGCGGGGTCGGTGAGGACGCGGTCGAGGAGCGCCAGGACGTCGTACCCGGTGGTGCCGGCGGTCGCCCACGAGTGCAGCAGCTCCTCGCCGGGCTCGAGGATCTTCTCCACGAGGACGTAGGCCCCGCCGGTCAGCCGGGCGAGGTCGTCGAGGTAGCGGCCGGGGTCCCGCAGGCCGTCGGGATGGTCGACGCGGAGGCCGTCGACGAGTCCTTCGGTGAACCAGCGGGCGATCTCGGCGTGGGTGGCCGCGAAGACCTCCGGCCTCTCGACGCGTACGCCGGCCAGGGTGTTCACCGAGAAGAACCGGCGGTAGTTGAGCTCGCTGTCGGCGCGACGCCAGCCGATCAGCTCGTAGTGCTGGCGGGCGTGGACCGTGTCGGGATCGGCACCGTCGTCGGCCGAGCCGGGTGCGAGCGGGAACCGGTTGTCGTGGTAGCGGAGCTCGCCGTCGACGACCGTGAGGTTCCCGATCCGGCCGTCCTCGCCGAGGTCGTCGTCGCCCACCACGGGCACGCGGACCCGGCCGTCACCGAGGTTCCAGTCGATGTCGAAGGAGTCGGCGTGAGCCGACTCGCGGCCGAGCCGCAGCACGTCCCACCACCAGGCGTTCTCGACGGGGGTCGCGACCCCCACGTGGTTGGGCACGATGTCGACCAGCACGCCCAGTCCCAGCCGCCTGGCCTCGGCGGAGAGCGCGGCGAGTCCCGCGGCGCCGCCGCGGGACTCGTCAATGGCCTCGAAGCTGACGACGTCGTAGCCGTGGGTGCTGCCCGGCTCCGCCGCCAGCAGCGGCGACAGGTAGACCCAGTCGATGCCGAGGGCGTGCAGGTAGGACAGCTGCCGGGTGGCCGCGAACAGGTCGAAGTCCGCAGTGATCTGCAGCCGGTAGGTGCTGACCGGCGTACGAGGGACAGTCGTGCTCACTGCGAGGCTCCGGTGCCTCCGCTGTAGCCGGCCAGGGACGCCGCGACCGAGTGGTCGGGCTCCTGCTCGGGCTCGCGGTGCTCGCGCAGCACGACGGTGGAGTGGTAGGTCAGCTCGAACGTCTCGCCGGCGGCGTAGGTGCGGCCGTTGTCGGCCACGCCCCCGGTGTCGATGACCACGTCCCAGGCCTCGCTGTACTCCGCCGGCGGCAGGGTCAGCTGGAGGCTGTCGTCGGCGTTGAAGAAGAGCAGGAAGTGGTCGTCGACGATGCGGTTGCCGCGGGCGTCGCGGCCGGCGATGCCCTGACCGTTGAGGTACATCCCCAGGGTCTTGGAGCCGTTCTCCCAGTCGCCGTTCTCCATCGGCCGGCCGTCGGGGTGCAGCCAGACGATGTCGTCGAGCCGCTCGCCGCTGCGGACCGCCGTACCGGTGAAGAACTGCTTGCGTCGGAAGGTCGGGTGGTCATGTCGCAGATGCATCAGCGCGGCGGTGAACTCGACCAGCGGCTTGTCGGCCTGGTCCCAGTGCACCCACGACAGCTCGGAGTCCTGGGCGTAGGTGTTGTTGTTGCCCTGCTGGGTGCGGCCGAGCTCGTCACCGTGGAGCAGCATCGGCACGCCCTGGCTGAGCAGCAGCGTGGCCAGCAGGTTGCGCTGCTCACGGGCCCGCAGTGCGCGGATCTCCGGGTCGTCGGTGGGCCCCTCCACGCCGTGGTTCCAGGAGCGGTTGTGGCTCTCGCCGTCGTTGCTGTCCTCGCCGTTGGCCTCGTTGTGCTTCTCGTTGTAGGAGTCCAGGTCGGCGAGCGTGAAGGCGTCGTGGGCGGTCACGAAGTTGACGCTGGCGACCGGCCGGCGTCCGGAGTGCTCGTAGAGGTCGGAGGAGCCGGACAGGCGGGAGGCGAACTCCCCGAGCGACGGCTCACCGCGCCAGAAGTCACGCACCGTGTCGCGGTAGGCGCCGTTCCACTCGGTCCACTGGGGCGGGAAGTTGCCCACCTGGTAGCCGCCGGGGCCGACGTCCCAAGGCTCCGCGATCAGCTTGACCTGGCTGACCACCGGGTCCTGCTGCACGAGCTCGAAG
>JAOPYC010000012.1 GCA_025964795.1 Marmoricola sp. | reverse complement strand
AGTCCGCGACCGGGTCGCCGCCGGGATCCACCACCGTGCCGGTGATCGTGACGTTGTCGACGGCGTACGCCGCAGGCAGGGCGACCGAGGCACCGCTGAGCAGGAGCGCCGTCGCGAACAGGCCGGTAAGCAGCGGGCGCAGGCCACGCAGGTGCGGCAAGGCATCTCCCGAATGGGTCGAGGGGCACCCGGTGGAACCTGTCCGCGGGCCCGTGGGCAAGGGCGCTCAGGCTAGTTGCGTTTGTAATGATTCGAAGGCAAATGAGGGACCTCGCCGACGGCCACCGGTCAGCCGGTGGAGCTGACCTCCGGCAGGTACTCCTGCACCAGTGCCTCGGTCTCCGGCTCGAGGGCGAGACCCGTCAGCGGGGCGCCCATGACTTCCAGCGTGCGGCGTACGCCGGCCTGCCCGTCGCTCGCGTAGCGCGCCCGGAGCAGGTCGCGCCACAGCAGCTGGTTGGCCGGGTCCACCCGCAGCCCCGCCTCGGCGGCGGCCGCCGCGCCACCCGGCCGGCTCCAGCATCGCCACCGCGATCACCGGTGGTGGCTGGGAGTGCACCGAGGGCACCAAGTGGGCGGCCGAGCTGCTCGAGCACACCAAGAAGATCATGCCGGCGTTCCAGGACGCGGCCTCCGAGGCGGGCGCCGCGATCGCACGCGAGCCCGACCAGGTCCCAAAGAACGACCCTCACGGCCTCGCGTGGCCGCGGATGCGGCACATCCAGCAGCGCAACCTCTGAGCGCGCTAGCCCGAACAGTCAGCGCACGTCCCGAACACCGTGAGGTGCCCGTAGTCGGGTGAGAACCGGTGCTTCGCGGCTAGCTCCCCCAACGCCTGCTCGACCTCACCGAGCCCGATGCTGATCACCTTCTGGCAGTTGCGGCACACGAAGTGGGCGTGCTCGTGCCCCCGTGAGGAGTGGTACGTCGGAGCCCGGTCGGTCAGGTGCGCGTGCCGGATCAGGTCGAGCTCGTCGTGCAGCTCCAGCGTGCGGTAGACCGTCGAGAGGTTGATCGAGTCCGAGTGGGTGCGCACCTCGGCGTACACCTCGTCGGGCGTGGCGTGTCCGAGCGACTCGACGGCCGCGAGCACCAGCTCGCGCTGCGGCGTCAGGCGGTGCCCGCTCGCACGCAGCCGCTCCTGCCACTCCCGGTCGTCGGTCGCACCCATCACTGTCTCTTCAGCTGGGCGTGCGTGTGCGGCTGCAGCTCCTGGCCCATCGCCGCCATGTCGAAGGCGTAGAGCAGGTCGCCGTTGACGTAGCCGTAGAGGCGCTTGCCGCCGACGTACTCCTTCGCGCTGGCCGTGCGTACGACGGCGTCCGTGCTCATCTCGAACCGCGGCTGGTCGGGGTGGATCTCGCCGTGCCAGGTCTCGACGAAGCCGGTGTTGTGCGCCATCAGGAACTCGAGCGTCCCGTCCTCCTGGGGCCGGATGAACCCGGTCTCCTGGGCGGCCTCGCGGACGTGGTTGCCCTCGGCGTCGACGATCCAGGCGCGGCTCATGTAGTGGATGAACGGGCGCCCGTCCTGCTGGAAGATGATCTCCTGGCCGAACTGGAAGGGCTCGATCGTGGGGTACTCCCCGTGCCCGTTGCCCGCCCACGTGCCGATCAGCCACGCCAGCCGCGCGGTGGTCGGGTGGATGTTCTGGGGGATCTCGAACGGCATGGGGAGAAGTCTAGAGTCGAACCATGCGAGACCTGGTCATCAAGTGCACCGCCGGCGCCGACGAGGCGGAGCGGGCCAACCAGGCGTTCACGGTCGCGGCGTCCGCCGTGGCCGCAGGGGCGAACGTGTCGCTGTGGCTGACCGGTGAAGCGGCCTGGTTCGGCGTACCGGGACGGGCGGAGGACTTCACCCTCGACCTCGCCACCCCGCTCGCCGAGCTCCGCGACCTCGTCCTCTCCGGCGGCACCCTCACCGTCTGCAGCCAGTGCGCCCAGCGCCGCGGGCTCGTCGAGGGCGACCTGGTCCCGGGTGCCCACATCGCCGGCGCGGCCGTGTTCGCCGAGCTCGTGCTCGGCGACGGGGTGCAGGCCCTCGTCTACTGACCGAAGGGATACGCCTTCTGGACCGTGCCGTCGAGCGTGGTCATCAGGTAGCCGGACTCGCTGAACTTGTTCGTCAGGTAGACGTAGACCTGCGGCGCGTCGCCGACGTGGCTGATCGAGCGCAGGACCACGTAGGACTGCGCGGGTTCCTCCACCTTCAGGGTGGCCCGAGCCTGGGCCAGGTTGCGGACCAGGGCGGGGACGTCGAGCTGCGTGGAGTCGATGGTCTGCGTCCCGCTGAACACGGCGTGGACCGGCCCGAAGCGGGTGAACCCCGACCTGGGGCGGTAGATCCAGCCCGCCTCCCGGGCCTTGCCGGGCACCGGGACGTTGAGGATCGCGTAGTCGCCGTACAACGTCAGGTCGACGACCTCCGCGGTCCCGAACCGCTTGGCGTAGGCCTGCAGGAAGCTCCGGAGGCCGGGCTCGGTCAGGGCGTACGCCGAGGCCGGGCCGCCGGCGGGCTGCCAACGACGGCCGTGAGCACGGCGATCCCGACGAGGATCGAGACCAGGGCCGCGCGCGACGCCGAGCTGGGCGCAGGCCCCGACGAGGTCGTCGCGCTCGCGACCGTGTCGGAGACCTCGTCATCGTCGTCGTCGCTCGCGGCCGGGGTGAACTTCGACCACGGCTTCTCACCGACGGGCGGCGTCGTGGTCGGCAACGGGGTCGCGTCGAGCTGGTCGAGCTCGCGCGTCATCAGGTCCAGCTCGGCCATGCTCTGGGCGTTCCAGACGTTGCCCAGCCGGATGTCCCGGTCGGCCCCGCTGATCCGCCCCTCGTCACTGGCCCGCTTGATCCGCCCGGCCACCAGGGACCGGTCGCTGTCCTTCGGCTGCCGCTGGGGATCCTCCACGCCAGCAGACTAGGGGTCGGACAGGCCTACCAGACATGCCTTGACGCGGGGTCGTCCGGCAAGCGAGCCGTCAGCGGCACCGGCTGGCCAGGGCGCCCGTGACCAGCCGG
>JAOPYC010000087.1 GCA_025964795.1 Marmoricola sp. | reverse complement strand
GCTGCCCGCGATGATGACCACGAGGTCCCCCTCGGTCACGCGGCCGCTGCGCTGCTCGACGCCGTCGGGGACGCGCCGGACGCCGGACGGGTGGCGGGCCCCGAGCCGCAGCCGGCCAGGGACAGCGCGGACAGCAGGGCCGCACACCCCGCCGTGACGATCGATGCTCGACTGCGTTGCACCCGCACCCCTCTCAGGCCACCCGGCAGGCGCACCCGGGTCGGGCAGCGCCCGTGCAGGGGCGACCGGGACTGCCCGCGGCCACGGTGAGCCTAGGGCCCCGGGCTGAACGCAGCCTGGCGACACCCGGGACGGGGCGTCGCGGGGGCCGCTAGCGCCGGCGGTAGGCCGGGGCGACCTCGTTGATCGCGTCACCCATCCGGTGGATCCGCAGCGCGTTGGTCGAGCCGGGGATGCCGGGCGGGCTGCCCGCGATGATCACCACGAGGTCGCCCTCCTGGACCCGGCCGATCGCGAGCAGCTGCTCGTCGACCTGACGGACCATCTGGTCGGTGTGCTCGACCTGGGCGGTCAGGAAGGTCTCGACGCCCCAGCTCAGCGAGAGCTGGGAACGGACCACGTGCTCGGGGGTGAACGCGAGCACCGGGATCGCGCCGCGGTAGCGCGCCATCCGCCGGGCTGAGTCGCCGCTCTGCGTGAACGCGACGAGGTACTTCGCGCCGATCCGCTCGGCCACCTCGGCCGCGGCCTTGGCGATCACGCCGCCCCGGGTGCGGGGCTGCCAGTCGATGGCGGCCATGTGGTGCAGCTCGTGGTCCTCGGTGGAGCTGATGATGCGGGCCATCGTGCGGACGGTCTCGATGGGGTACTCCCCCACGCTGGTCTCGCCGGAGAGCATCACCGCGTCGGCACCGTCGAGGACGGCGTTGGCGACGTCGGAGGCCTCCGCGCGCGTGGGCGCCGGGCTGCTGATCATCGACTCGAGCATCTGGGTGGCCACGATCACCGGCTTGGCGTTGCGGCGGGCCTTCTCGACCACGCGCTTCTGCAGGAACGGCACGTCCTCGAGCGGGCACTCCACGCCGAGGTCGCCGCGCGCCACCATGAAGCCGTCGAAGGCCTTAATGATCTCGTCGAGGTTGTCGATGGCCTGTGGCTTCTCGATCTTCGCGATCACGGGGAGCAGCACACCCTCCTCGCGCATGATCTTGCGGACGTCCTCCACGTCGGCGGCCGAGCGGACGAAGGACAGCGCGATGAAGTCGACCGTCAGGTGCAGCCCCCAGCGCAGGTCCTCGATGTCCTTCTCCGACATCGCGGGGACGCTGACCGGGACGCCGGGGAGGTTGATGCCCTTGTGGTCGCTGATCCGGCCGCCGGTGACGACCTGGGTGTGCACGTCGACGCCGTCGACCTCGGTCACCCGCAGGCGCACCTTGCCGTCGTCGATGAGGATCTGGTCGCCGGCAGCCACGTCGCCGGGCAGGCCCTGGTAGGTGGTGGAGGCGATCTCGTTGTCACCGTCCAGCTCCCGGGTGGTGATCGTGAACCGCTGCCCGGTGATGAGCCGGGTCGAGCCCCCCTTGATCATCCCGAGGCGGATCTTGGGGCCCTGCAGGTCGACGAAGACGCCGACGCCGTGGCCGCTCTCGTCGGCCGCGGTCCGCACCCGGTGGTAGATCTCCTCGTGCTCGGCGTACGTCCCGTGGCTGAGGTTCAGCCGGGCGACGTCCATGCCGGCGTCGACCAGCTCACGGATGCGCTCCATCGAGGATGTAGCCGGGCCCAGGGTGCACACGATCTTTGCTCTCCGCACCCGTCGACCCTATCCCCACGAACTTGAACGTTCCAATTACCCAGCCGAGGCGTCGCACTTTGCCGTCGGAAACCCGCTGAGGCGTCGCATCTTGCGGTTCCTCACCGCAAGACGCGACGCCTCAGCCCGAAGTTGACCGCAAGACGCGACGCCTCAGCCCGAAGTTGACCCCAAGATGCGACGCCTCGGCGTTCTCCCCAGGGCGTGCGGGTGTGTGCTCTTACGCCATCAGGGGGCGCTCGGTGGGCGGGATGGGGGCCGGGAGGGTGGTGGTGCCGGTGAGCCAGGCGTCGACGGCGGCCGCGGCGGCGCGGCCCTCGGCGATGGCCCAGACGATCAGGGACTGCCCGCGGCCGCAGTCACCGGCCACGAAGACACCCTCGACCGAGGACAGGTAGCCGTTGTCGCGGGCCACGTTGCCGCGCTGGTCGAGCTCCACCCCGAGCTGCTCGATCAGACCGTCCTGCTCCGGGCCGGTGAAGCCCATCGCGAACAGCACGAGCTCGGCCGGCAGCTCGCGCTCGGTGCCCTCGATCTCCTCGAACTTGCCGTCCTTGAACTCGACGTCGACCAGCTTGAGCGCGCGCACGTTGCCGTCCTCGTCGCCGAGGAACTCCTTCGTGGACACGGCGTAGACGCGCTCGCCGCCCTCCTCGTGGGCCGAGGAGACCTTGTAGGTCATCGGGTACGTCGGCCACGGCTGGTGCGGTGGACGGTCCTTGCCGGGCTCGTTCATGATCTCGAGCTGCGTGATCGAGGCGGCGTTCTGGCGGATCGAGGTGCCGAGGCAGTCCGCGCCGGTGTCACCGCCGCCGATGATGACGACGTTCTTGCCGTCGGCGCGAATCTGGCCCTCCACCTCTTCACCGAGGGAGGCCCGGTTGGACTGCGGGAGGAACTCCATCGCCTGGTGGATGCCGCCGAGCTCGCGCCCGGGGGCCGGCAGGTCGCGGGCCGCCGTGGCGCCCATGGCCAGCACGACCGCGTCGTAGCGGTCGCGCAGGCCGTCGCCCGTGAGGGTCTCGCCGACGTTGACGCCCGCGCGGAAGACTGTGCCCTCGCGACGCATCTGGGCCAGGCGCCGGTCGAGGACCTTCTTCTCCATCTTGAACTCGGGGATGCCGTAGCGCAGCAGGCCGCCGATCTTGTCGGCGCGCTCGTAGACCGCCACGGTGTGACCCGCACGGGTCAGCTGCTGGGCGGTGGCCAGGCCGGCGGGGCCGGAGCCGATCACCGCGACCGTCTTGCCCGAGAGCCACTCCGGCGGCTGCGGGCGTACGGCGCCGGACTCCCAGGCGCGGTCGATGATCGAGACCTCGACGTTCTTGATCGTCACCGGGTCCTGGTTGATGCCCAGGACGCAGGCCGTCTCGCACGGCGCCGGGCACAGCCGGCCGGTGAACTCCGGGAAGTTGTTGGTCGCGTGCAGCCGCTCGATGGCCGCGTCCCAGTCGTCGCGCCAGACCAGGTCGTTCCACTCGGGGATGATGTTGCCCAGCGGGCAGCCCTGGTGGCAGAACGGGATGCCGCAGTCCATGCAGCGTCCGGCCTGGGTCTTGATGATCGGCAACAGGGCCCGTCCAGGACCGCCCGGGTAGACCTCGTTCCAGTCCTCCTTGCGCTCCTCGACAGGGCGGCGCTTCGCGAACTCGGCGCCGTTCTTCAAGAATCCCTTGGGGTCAGCCATGGAGGGCCTCCATCATCGCGGAAGCGATGTCGTTGTCGTCGAGTCCGTCGGCCTCGGCCTTCGCCTTGGCGTCCATCACGATGCGGTAGTCGCGCGGGATGACCTCGGTGAACCGGGTCAGCGCGGTCTCCCAGTCGGTGAGAAGAGCCTCGGCCACGTCGGAGCCGGTCTCCTCGAAGTGGGTGCGCACCAGCTTCTCGAGCTCGTCGGCCGCGTCGCCGCTGACCGGGCCGAGCTCCACGAGCTCCTTGTTGACGCGGAAGTCCTTGAGGTCCAGGACCCAGGCCACGCCGCCGGACATGCCGGCCGCGAAGTTGCGCCCGGTCTTGCCGAGCACCGCCACCCGGCCGCCGGTCATGTACTCGCAGCCGTGGTCGCCCACGCCCTCGGTCACCACGTGGGCACCGGAGTTGCGGACCGCGAACCGCTCCCCCACACCGCCGCGCAGGAAGATCTGGCCCGAGGTGGCGCCGTACGCGATGGTGTTGCCCGCGATGATCTGCTGGTTGGCCTGGAAGGTCGCCGCCCGGTTGGGCCGTACGACGATCCGCCCGCCGGAGAGCCCCTTGCCGACGTAGTCGTTGGCGTCGCCCTCGAGCCGCAGGGTGATCCCCGGGGGCAGGAACGCGCCGAACGACTGCCCGGCGGACCCCACGAGGGTGATGTCGATGGTGCCCTCGGGCAGGCCTTCGGCCTTGTAGCGCTTGGTGACCTCGTAGCCGAGCATCGCGCCGACGGTGCGGTTCACGTTGCGGATCGAGACCTGCGCCCGCACCGGCTCGCCCTTCTCCAGCGCGTCGGCGCTGAGCCGGATCAGCTCGACGTCCAGCGCCTTGTCGAGGCCGTGGTCCTGCGCACGGGTGTTGCGGCGCGCGGTGTCCTCGTGGAGCTCGGGCACGTGGAAGATCGGCGAGATGTCGAGCCCCGCGGCCTTCCAGTGGTTGACCGCCTCGGTCGAGTCGAGGACGTCGGCGTGGCCGATCGCCTCGTCCAGGGTGCGGAAGCCCAGCTCGGCGAGCAGCTCACGCACCTCCTCGGCGATGTAGGTGAAGAAGTTGACGACGTGCTCCGCCTTGCCGGCGTAGCGCTCGCGCAGCACGGGGTTCTGCGTCGCGACGCCGACGGGACAGGTGTCGAGGTGGCAGACCCGCATCAGGATGCACCCGGAGACCACGAGCGGCGCGGTGGCGAACCCGTATTCCTCGGCGCCGAGCAGCGCCGCGACGACGACGTCGCGACCGGTCTTCAGCTGCCCGTCGGTCTGCACGACGATCCGGTCGCGCAGCCCATTGAGCAGCAGCGTCTGCTGCGTCTCGGCCAGGCCGAGCTCCCACGGACCACCGGCGTGCTTGAGCGAGGTCAGCGGAGCCGCCCCCGTGCCGCCGTCGTGCCCGGAGATGAGTACGACGTCCGCGTGCGCCTTGGAGACGCCCGCGGCGACCGTGCCGACCCCGACCTCGGCGACGAGCTTCACGTGCACCCGCGCCGAGGGGTTGGAGTTCTTCAGGTCGTGGATGAGCTGCGCGAGGTCCTCGATCGAGTAGATGTCGTGGTGCGGCGGCGGGGAGATCAGGCCCACGCCGGGGGTGCTGTGCCGGGTCTTGGCCACCCACGGGTAGACCTTGTTGCCGGGCAGCTGGCCGCCCTCGCCGGGCTTGGCTCCCTGGGCCATCTTGATCTGGATGTCGTCGGAGTTGGTGAGGTACTCCGAGGTCACCCCGAAGCGACCCGAGGCCACCTGCTTGATCGACGAGCGCCGCTCCGGGTCGTAGAGCCGCTCGGCGTCCTCGCCACCCTCGCCGGTGTTGGACTTGCCGCCGAGGCGGTTCATCGCGATCGCCAGCGTCTGGTGGGCCTCCAGCGAGATCGACCCGTAGGACATCGCGCCGGTGGAGAACCGCTTCACGATCTCCGAGACCGGCTCGACCTCGTCGATGTCGATCGGCTCGCGGCCGGTCGCGTCGGAGTCCTTGAACCGGAACAGCCCGCGTAGCGTCATCAGCCGCTCCGACTGGGTGTTGACGCGGCTCGTGTACTGCTTGAACACGTCGTACTTGCCGGCCCGGGTGGAGTGCTGCAGGCGGAACACGGTCTCAGGGTCGAAGAGGTGCAGCTCGCCCTCGCGGCGCCACTGGTACTCGCCGCCGATCTCGAGCTCGCGGTGGGCGGGCGCGATGCCGCCGATGGGGTACGCCGTGCGGTGCCGCAGGGCGACCTCCTCGGCGATGACGTCGAGCCCGACGCCGCCGAGCTTGGAGGTGGTGCCGGTGAAGTACTTGTCGACCAGCTCGGTGGACAGGCCCAGGGCCTCGAAGATCTGGGCGCCGGTGTACGACGCGACCGTGGAGACGCCCATCTTCGACATCACCTTGAGCACGCCCTTGCCCAGCGACTTCACCAGGTTGGAGACGGCCTTCTCGGGCTCGACCTTCACGTAGTAGCCGTCGCGCGCGAGGTCCTCGACCGACTCCATCGCGAGGTAGGGGTTGACCGCGGCCGCGCCGTACCCGATCAGGGTGGCGACGTGGTGCACCTCGCGGACGTCTCCGGCCTCCACGATCACGCCGACCTGGGTGCGGGTCTTCTCGCGGACCAGGTGGTGGTGGATGGCAGCGGTCATCAGCAGGGACGGGATCGGCGCCTTGGTGGCGTCGCTGTGCCGGTCGGAGAGCACGATCACGCGCGCGCCCTCGGCGATGGCGGCGCTGACCTCCTGGCAGATCTCCTCGAGTCGCTCGGCGAGGGCGGCACCGCCGCCGCTGACGTCGTAGAGGCCGCGGGAGACGTGCGTGATGAAGCCCGGCATGTCGCCGTCGTGGTTGATGTGCCGGATCTTGACCAGCTCGTCGTTGGTGATCACCGGGAACGGCAGCACCACCTGGCGGCACGACGCGGGCGTGGGGTCCAGCAGGTTGGACTCGGGGCCGATGGTGCCGTTGAGGCTGGTCACCAGCTCCTCGCGGATCGCGTCCAGAGGCGGGTTCGTGACCTGCGCGAACAGCTGCGCGAAGTAGTCGAACAGCAGCCGCGGCCGGTCGCTGAGGACGGCGATCGGGGTGTCGGTGCCCATCGAGCCGATCGGCTCGGCGGAGGTGTTGGCCATCGGGGTGAGCAGGACGCGCAGCTCCTCCTCGCTGTAGCCGAAGATCTGCTGACGACGGGTGACCGAGGCGTGGGAGTGGATCACGTGCTCACGGTCGGCCACGTCGGCGAGCTTGATCAGGCCGGCGTGCAGCCACTCGTCGTAGGGGTGCTCGTTGGCGAGCTCGGTCTTGATCTCCTCGTCCTCGATGATCCGATGCTCCTCGGTGTCGACGAGGAACATCCGGCCCGGCTGGAGGCGACCCTTGCGGACCACCGTCGCGGGGTCGATGTCGAGCACGCCGACCTCGCTGGCGAGCACCACGAGACCATCGTCGGTGACCCAGTAGCGCGAGGGGCGCAGGCCGTTGCGGTCGAGCACGGCGCCGACCTGGGTGCCGTCGGTGAACACGACGCACGCAGGCCCGTCCCAGGGCTCCATCAGCGCGGAGTGGAACTCGTAGAACGCGCGGCGCTTGGCGTCCATCTCGGTGTGGTTCTCCCACGCCTCGGGGATCATCATCAGCACCGAGTGGGGCAGCGACCGGCCGCCGAGGTGGAGCAGCTCGAGCACCTCGTCGAAGGACGCCGAGTCGGAGGCTCCCTGGGTGACGATCGGGAACAGCCGGTCGAGGTCGCCGGGGATCAGGTCGGAGGACAGCAGCGCCTCGCGGGCCCGCATCCAGTTGCGGTTGCCCATGACGGTGTTGATCTCGCCGTTGTGGGCGATGAACCGGAACGGGTGGGACAGCGGCCAGCTCGGGAAGGTGTTGGTCGAGAAGCGCGAGTGCACCACCGCGATGGAGCTCTGCACACGCTCGTCGACGAGGTCGGGGAACACATGGTCTAGCTGGTCGGTGGTGAGCATGCCCTTGTAGGCGATGGTGCGGCTGGACAGCGACGGGAAGTAGACGTCGGTCTCGCGCTCCGCGCGCTTGCGCAGGCAGAACGCCAGCCGCTCCAGGCCCATGCCGACGATGCGGCTGCCCTTGGCGTTGACGAACAGCTGGGCGAAGGACGGCATGCAGTCGAGAGCGGTCTGGCCGAGCGAGGACGGGTCGGTGGGGACCTCACGCCAGCCGAGGACGTTGAGGCCCTCCTCGGCGGCGATCTCCTCGATGCGCTCGCGGGTCTTCGCGACCTGCTCGTCGTCGCCGGGCAGGAACGCCGTCCCGACCGCGTAGGAGTGCTTGGCCGGCAGGTCGAAGTCGACGACCTCGCGGAAGAAGGTGTCGGGGACCTGCATCAAGATGCCCGCGCCGTCACCGGAGTTGGGCTCGGCGCCCGCGGCACCGCGGTGCTCGAGGTTCCTCAGTGCGGTCAGCGCGAGGCTGACGATGTCGTGGCTGGGGACGCCTGTCAGGGTGCCCACGAAGGCCACGCCGCAGGCGTCGTGCTCGTGCGCCCCGTCGTAGAGACCCTGGGGCGGCGGGAATGCCTGCATGTGCACTCTCCCGTCGTCGATCAGCGCACTTCAGGCTGCCTCTGGGGTCACCTGGTGAGTGCGGCGTTTGTGAGCATGCTGGTGCTGGGACGACATTGGCCCATGCGGAAAAGTCAGCCTACAGGAGAGATTCGGCCTCCTGTGAGCCCGTTTCACGAGGGCTCCTTCACCCGGTCTCGGGCATCTGGTGCGTGTGCTGCCAGAGCACGTCGCCGGCGGTGACCACGAGGGCCAGCCCGGCCAGGACGAGCAGCTCCCCGCCCCTGACCGGGTAGGGCAGGCAGGTGAGGAACACGACCACCACGTAGGCCAGTGCCAGCCGGTCCCGGCGCTGCTTGTGGATCGCCCAGAGGGTCAGCACACCCAGCCCGAGGCGCAACAGGGTGAGCACCAGGAAGGGGGTCGGTGGGTCGTTCTTGAGCAGGTCCAGCGCCCCGAAGATCACCAGCACGGGCACGGCCCGCACGGCCCAGATCATCGGGTAGCTCACTCGGGCGCCTCGGCGGGGGCCTGAGTGCCGGTCGGCTCGTCGGCCCCGGCCGGTTCGCCTGCGGTCGCGGCCTGGTCTGCGGCGTACGGCGTGGGCTCCCGGGTGTCCGTCGGGCGGTGGCGCCGGGTCGCGACCAGGAAGTACGCCGCAGCGCCGACGAACAGCACGATGGACATCCACACGCCCCACCGCAGCCCGAGGACGTTGTTCAGCTCGATGGTGTCGATCCGCAGCGTCTCGATCCACCCGCGCCCGGCGGTGTAGATCATCACGTAGAGCGCGAACACCCGGCCGTAGCCGAGCTTGTAACGCCGGTCGAGCCAGAGCAGCAGCGCGATGCCGGCGAGGTTCCACAGCGCCTCGTAGAGGAACGTCGGGTGGAACACCGTCCCGGTCGGGAAGGTCATCCCCTGCGGCCAGTGGGCCGCGTCGATCTCCAGTCCCCACGGCAGCTTCGTCGGCTTGCCGTAGAGCTCCTGGTTGAAGTAGTTGCCAAACCGACCGATCACCTGCGCCAGCAGCAGGCTCGGGGCGAGCGCGTCGGCGAGGGGGCGCACCAGGATGCCGTGACGGCGGCAGTAGAACCAGGCCCCGAGCAGGCCGCCGGCGATCGCGCCCCAGATGCCGAGGCCGCCGTGCCAGATCTCCAGGGCGCCGACGGGATCGCCACCCTTGCCGAAGTAGAGGTCGTGGTCGGTGGCCACGTGGTAGGCCCGGGCGCCGACCAGCCCCGCCGGGACCGCCCACAGCGCGATGTCGCCGATCTGGCCCTCGGTGCCGCCGCGGGCCACCCACCGGCGCTCGCCGGTCCACACCGCCGCGACCACGCCGAGGATGATCGCCAGGGCGTAGGCCCGGATGGGCAGCGGCCCCAGGTGCCAGACGCCCTGCGAGGGGCTCGGGATCGAGAGGAGGGTCAGCGTGGTCATCCGTCCGCCTTCAGGAGCTGCTTCAGGTCGGTGGCCATGTCGGAGGGCGAGGTGGCGGCCGTCCAGACGAGGTCACCCTTGGCGGCGCGCACGGCGATGACGTTGGTCGTGTGCTGGACCTCGTAGCCGCCGCTGGGCAGCTTGGTTCCCTTGAGGATGTCGATGCCCATCGGCTTGGCCAGCGTGACGATCCTGCCCAGGGGGCCGGTCACGCCGATGAAGTCCGGGTTGAACCGGGCGACGTAGCCCTTCAGCACCTTCTGGGTGTCTCTGGCGGGATCCGTGGTGACGAACGCGACCTGCAGCTTGTCCCGGTTCGAGGCGGAGAGCTTGGCGACCGCGGAGGCGATCGTGCTCATCACGATCTGGCAGATGTCGGGGCAGTTGGTGTAGCCGAAGAAGACCAGCGTCCGCTTCTGCTGGGTGGCCAGGTCGAACGGCTTCCCGTCCGCGTCGGTCAGGGAGACGTCCGGGACCGGGTAGGAGTCGCCGTACGGCGCGGCCATCCGGATCCCGCGGTAGCCGTCGTCGTCCGAGGTGCTGATGTTCGCGACCGGCGCACCGCTTCCGCCCGAGGAGCCGCACCCGGCGACCAGCACGACCATCAGGGCGGCGAGCAGGACACGGACGAGGCGGGCCCTAGCCACGGCGCACGCCTGCTGCGAGGTCCTCGGTCAGGGCGGCCAGCGCCTTGAGACCGGTGGCGGTGTCGGGGGCGTCGAGGAGCGGTCGGACGAAGGCCGACCCGACGATGACCGCGTCGGCGTAGCGGGCCACCTCGGCGGCCTGGTCCCCGTTGGAGACGCCGAGACCGACCCCGACCGGGAGGTCCGTCACCGCGCGCGTCCGCGCCACGAGCGGGCCGGCGAGGTCGGAGGTCGAGGCGCGGGCCCCGGTCACGCCCATCACCGCGGTGGCGTAGATGAAGCCACGGCACGCCTCGGCGGTGTAGCGCAGCCGCGCGTCGGTCGAGGACGGCGCCACCAGGAAGACCTTGTCGAGGTCATGAGAATCGGCCGCGGCGATCCACTCCTCGGCCGAGTCCGGGGTGAGGTCGGGCGTGATCAGCCCCGCTCCCCCGGCGTTGGCCAGGTCGGTGGCGAACCGCTCCGTGCCGTAGCGGGAGACCGGGTTCCAGTAGGTCATCACCACCGTGGGCGCGCCGGTCGCCGCGACGGCCTCGACGGTGCGCAGGACGTCGGCCGTGCGGAAGCCGTTCTCCAGGGCGCGCTGCGCGGCGGCCTGGATGGTGGGCCCGTCCATCACGGGGTCGCTGTAGGGCAGGCCGACCTCGATGACGTCGCAGCCGGACTCGACCATCACAGTGAGGGCGTCGATGCCGCCCTGGACGTCGGGGAAGCCGGCGGGCAGGTAGCCGACCAGCGCGGCTCGCCCCTCACCGCGGGCCTTCTCGAAGGCGACGGAGGTGCTCATTTGGCACCTTCCGCGATCTGTTTCTCGGTGGCCGGCTCGGGGGTGCCGTCCTCGGACGCCTGGCCCAGCCCGAACCACTCGATGGCGGTGCCCATGTCCTTGTCGCCGCGGCCAGAGAGGTTGACCAGGATCGTGGACCCGGGCCGCTCCTCCGCGAGCTCCATCGCGCCGGCGACGGCGTGCGCCGACTCGATCGCCGGGATGATCCCCTCGGTCCGGGCAAGGAGCGCCATGGCGTCCATCGCCTCGGCGTCGGTCACGGGGCGGTAGTGCGCCCGGCCGATGTCCGCCAGGTGGGCATGCTGGGGCCCGACACCGGGGTAGTCCAGGCCTGCGGAGATCGAGTGGGACTCGAGCGTCTGGCCGTCCTCGTCCTGGAGCACGTAGGTGCGCGCCCCGTGGAGCACGCCGACCTCGCCGGCCCAGATCGTGGCGGCGTGCCGGCCGGTCTCGACGCCGTCGCCGCCGGGCTCGAAGCCGAAGATGTCCACGGACTCGTCCTCGAGGAACGCGGTGAACAGGCCGATGGCGTTGGAGCCGCCACCCACGCAGGCGACCACGGCGTCGGGCAGCGCGCCGGTCAGCTCCAGGCACTGCTCCCGGGCCTCGTCGCCGATGCCGCGGCAGAAGTCACGCACCATGGCGGGGAACGGGTGCGGTCCCGCCGCGGTGCCGAAGCAGTAGGCCGTGCGGTCGACGCTGGCGACCCAGTCGCGGATCGCCTCGTTGATGGCGTCCTTGAGGGTGCGCGAGCCCGAGGTCACCGGGATCACCTCGGTGCCGAGCAGCTGCATCCGGGCGACGTTGAGCGCCTGCCGCTGGGTGTCGACCTCGCCCATGTAGACGGTGCACTCCAGCCCGAGGTAAGCCGCCGCGGTGGCCGCCGCGACCCCGTGCTGCCCGGCGCCGGTCTCGGCGATCATCCGGGTCTTGCCCATGCGCTTGGTGAGCAGCGCCTGGCCGAGCACGTTGCGGATCTTGTGGGCGCCGGTGTGGTTGAGGTCCTCGCGCTTGAGCAGGATCCGGGCGCCGGCGACCTCGCTGAGCTTGGTGGCGTCGTAGAGCAGGCTCGGCACCCCGGCGTACTCCCGGAGCATGCGCTGGAACTCCGCCACGAAGGTCTCGTCCGCCATCGCCTCCTGCCAGGCGGCGGTGAGCTCGTCGAGGGCCGCCATCAGCGCCTCGGGCATGAACCGGCCGCCGAAGTCGCCGAAGCGACCTTGGGCATCGGGTCCGTTGTCGGTCAGCTGACCGTTCATCTGGACACTCACCTTCCAGCCTGCTGCGAGGCTCCGCGCACGGCCTTCATCGCCGCCACCGCGGACCGGGGGTCGCCGTCCTTCACGAGCGCCTCGCCGACGAGTACGACGTCGGCACCTTCGCCGGCGTAGCGAGCGGCGTCCTCGGGACCCGACACTCCCGACTCCGCGACCTTCACCACGCCGTCGGGCAGGAGGGTGACGAGGCGGCCGAACGTGCCCCGGTCGACATCGAGGGTCTTCAGGTTGCGGGCGTTCACGCCGACCAGCTCGGCACCCACGCCCAGCGCGCGCTCGACCTCGGCCTCGTCGTGGACCTCGACCAGCACCGTCAGCCCGAGGGATCGCGCCTGCTGGTGCAGCTCGTCGAGCAGGGATCCCTCGAGAGCGGCCACGATCAGCAGGACCAGGTCGGCCCCGGCGGCGCGCGCCTCGAGCAGCTGGTAGCCGGTCACCACGAAGTCCTTGCGCAGCACCGGGGTGGTCACGGCCGCCCGCACGGCGCGCAGGTCATCGAGGCTGCCGCCGAAGCGGCGGCGCTCGGTCAGCACCGAGATCGCGTCGGCCCCGCCCGCGGAGTAGGCGGCGGCCAGGGCTGCCGGGTCGGGGATGTCGGCCAGGTCACCCTTGCTCGGGGACCGGCGCTTGACCTCGGCGATCACCGACAGCCCGGGAGAGCGGAACGCCGTCATCGGGTCGCGGGGCGCGGGGAGCAGCTGCGCGGCGGCGACCAGGTCTGCCTCGCGAGTGGCCGCCTGGCGCACCGCGAGGTCCTCGCGCACACCGGCGACGATGTCGTCGAGCACGGTCATGCGGGGACCCTCCAGGCGGCTGCGTTCATGGATTCGACACGGGCGATTGGTGCGTCCCAAGGCTCTCACACGCTCGGGAATGGATAGGTTCGTGCCCGTCGGATGGCGTCCACGCCTGGTCGAACCCGTGAAGGGCAGTCCCCATGAGCAATGAGTACCCCCCTCCCACACCGGAGCAGGACCCCGCCGGTCAGTCCAACCAGCCCCCACCGCCGCCCCCCTCGGAGCCGCAGTGGAACCCGCAGTCGGCCGGTCCTCCCCCGTCCGGGTCCGGTGGGGAACCGGGCTACGGCCAGCCCGGCTACGGGCAGCCTGGCTACGGGCAGCCCCCGGGATATCCGCCGCCGCCGCCCGGCGCTCCCGGTGGGTACGGCGCCTACGGTGTGCCCCAGAAGACCTCGCCCCTGGCGATCGTCTCGCTCGTGCTCGGCATCGTCGGCATCTGCTGCGGACAGCTGTTCGTGCTCAGCATCGGCGCCATCGTGACCGGGTCCATCGGCCGCAACCAGATCAAGCAGTCCAACGGCCAGCTCAAGGGCGGCGGCATGGCCCTCGCCGGCCTCATCCTCGGGGTCGTCGGCATCGTGGTCGGCATCGGCTACTGGATCCTGATCGCCACCGGCGCCATCAACGGGGAGTTCAACTTCTCCACCAGCTGACCGCCCGACGCACAGCAGGCCACCCCCGGCGGTTGAGGAGCGAGCGCAGCGAGCGTCTC
Organism: Marmoricola sp.; assembly: GCA_025964795.1. GTDB lineage: Bacteria > Actinomycetota > Actinomycetes > Propionibacteriales > Nocardioidaceae > Marmoricola. The sequence goes on along the minus strand of JAOPYC010000087.1, from coordinate 1,354 downwards.
GAAACCCGGCGCTCCAACAGCGCCGGCGAGCCTGAGCACGCCGGTGGCCCCGCCGAGGTGGTGGTACGGCAGGGTCCGGGGCGGCGCGTTCAGTAGAAGTGCTGCGGATGGTCAGGCTTCGGCGGTGGCCGTTTCGAGGTGACGTCGACGGTCCCGTGATGATCACGCAGGAACTGGTAGCCGTGCGGACTCGTCCACAGGAACGACCCTGGTTCCAGGGTGGTGTAGGTCCAGGCCGAGTGGGGTCTTGACCCGGTGATGTCGCCGGCACATGGGCGCGATGTTGCACGAGCAGGTGGTGCCGCCGTCGTCGTAGGGAACACAGTGCTCGGAGTCGCACCTCTTCGCCGGTCGGTGGCACCAGGGGAACACGCACGCGTCGTCCCTGAGATCGGTCTGCTCCCCGAGCCGCTTGGGCACCTGGTATCCGTTCACGTGGAGGTGCTCGTTCAGGTCGACCACCGGCTTCACGACGACCTCGGTGTCCCGGTTGCCGCACCAGGTCCTCACCTGCTCGGCGGTGACACCGGTGCGGGTGTTCTCGACCCGCGCCAAGTGGTACCCGGGCTCACCACGCAGGGCGGCCTCGGACAGGTGCACGTAGAGCACCACCTGCCGCGCCTTCCCGGCCCCACCGCCGGCAGCCCGAAGGTCCAGGGCGAGCTGCTGCCGGGCGATCTCCCCCACCGCCATCGCCCGGCGCACGTCCAGCGACTCCGTCGACCAGGCCGAGCTCGCCCTCGATCCGGGTGGTCCCGTTGAAGGAGACCTGGTCGTGGTGGAACCGCACGTGCCTGCTGTCGGCTGCCTGCTCGGCCTTCTCCTTCGCCACCTCGGGCATGAACCGGTCCATGGCCTCCTGCACCAGCCGGTCGAGCTGCGCGAACCCGACCTTGTGGGCGAAGGGAGCGACCTGGGCGTCCACGTAGGCCGCGGCTTCGGGTGAGAGCAGCAGCGTGGCCTCCGCGACCCTGCGGGCCCGCCAGGCCGGCAGGTCACCAGACGTCATCCGGTCCCAGGTCCTGGGGAGCCGGTACTTCAGCTCCAGTCCGTGGGCGATGAGCAGCTTCCCGGAGTCCGTGGTGCGTCCGATGGCGGCGGCGAACTCCGCGAGGCAGAACTCCGCCACCAGCGGGGCACCCCGCCCGGCGAGCGGGAGACCCCCCTCGCCGCCGCCGACCCAGAACGCCGCCTCGTGGATCGACTCGCGCGGTGACAACGAATCGGCTCAGAAGCCCTTACCCCAAGGGATTCCGAACTTTTCTCGAACTTTCTCACGGGAGCTCGTCGGAGGCGCGGATCGGCTGTCGCGGCACCGGTTTCGAGACGCTCGCTGGCGCTCGCTCCTCAACCA
>JAOPYC010000073.1 GCA_025964795.1 Marmoricola sp. | reverse complement strand
CCTCGTCGCGGTCGACCTTGACGATGGTGCCTTCGACGATGTCACCGTCGTTGAAGTACTTGATCGTCGCGTCGATGGCGGCGAGGAAGTCCTCCTCCGAACCGATGTCGTTGACGGCGACCTGCGGAGCGTCGGAAAGAGTGGGGGTGATTGTCATAGGGAGAGAGGAACCTTCGGATGGATAGGAGTCGTGCGGGCACGCACGGAAGCCCGTTTCACCATCACGATTTCTTTTCGTTCGCCCATGATCTGGGCCGACAGCGAGCGAGAGGCTGCTACGTCTGAGACTCAGGCAGACTTCTGGCGCACCGCCCAGTCTATCCGCCCCCGCGCGTGAGCGTCCAACCGAGCCGTTCCCACCCTGGGCACCCGAGCCGTACGACGTGGCTGCCGCAGGGCTCAGCCGGCGGGCTGCTCCTGCACGACCAGCACGCCCGAGGGCTCGATCGTGACCCCGACCGGCTCGCCGGCGACGAGTGACCGGGCCTGGGAGCTGGACATCTGGGCGACCAGGGCCGTGCCTGCGGCCGTGAGGTGCACCCGCGAGAAGGGGCCGAGGAACTCCACCGAGACCACGGTGGCGCGTCCCTCGGGGTCGGCCGTCACGGTCACGGACTCCGGGCGGACCATGGCCACCCCGGTCCCCGACGCGATGGACCCCTCGAGCACCGGCACCCGGGAGCCGAGCACGTCGGCCGTGTCACCGTCGACGTGCGCGGTCACCTTGTTGTGCAGGCCCACGAAGCCGGCCACGAACGGCGTTGCGGGGTGGGTGTAGAGGTCGGCCGGGGCGGCGAGCTGCTCGAGCCGTCCCTGGTTCATCACGCCCACCCGGTCGGCGACCGCCAGCGCCTCCTCCTGGTCGTGGGTGACGAAGAGGGTCGTCGTGCCGACCTCCTGCTGGACGCGCCGGATCTCCTCGCGCAGCTGCACCCGGACCTTGGCGTCGAGCGCGGACAGCGGCTCGTCGAGCAGCAGCACGCTCGGCCGGATCGCCAGGGCGCGCGCCAGCGCCACCCGCTGCTGCTGGCCGCCGGAGAGCTGGCTCGCGTACTTGTCGCGGTGCTCCGAGAGCCCGACCAGCTCGAGCATCTCCGAGGCCCGGGCCCGCCGGGTGGCGGCGCTCTCGCCGCGCAGCTTGAGCCCGAAGGCCACGTTGTCGAGCACCGTCAGGTGCGGGAACAGGCTGTAGGCCTGGAAGACCATGCCCATGTCGCGCTTGTTGGCCGAGACGCCGGTCAGGTCCCTCCCACCGACCGACACCGACCCGGTCGTCGCCTCGTCCAGCCCGGCCAGGATCCGCAGCGCGGTGGTCTTGCCGCACCCGGAGGGGCCCAGCAGGGCGACCATCTCCCCCGGCTCGATGTGCAGGGTGAGCCCGTCGAGGGCCTTGACGCTGCCGTAGACGCGGGTCAGGCCGGTCAGCTCCACGGCGAGGCTCGGGTGGGTGCGCCCCTCGGTGGTGTCCTGGGTGGTGGTCGTCATGAGGCTGCGGCTCCTGGCTGGGCGGTGGCGAGGGGAGCGGGTGCGGGTGCGGGTGCGGGTGCGGGTGCGACGACGGTGGCCTGGGCGACATGGTTCGTCCCTGGGCCCCTCCGATGCCCGCGGGTGAACAGCGAGAGCAGGAGCAGCAGCGCGAACCCGAAGAGCAGCGTGGCCAGCGACGCAGCGACCGACGTGGTGCCGTCGGTCTTGCCGATCTGGACGATCACCACCTGGAGATTCTGGTAGCCGCTGAGCGAGGCGATGGTGTACTCCCCCAGCACCACGGCGATCGAGATGAACGCGGCCGAGAGGATGCCCGACCAGATGTTCGGCACGACGACCCGCGCGATCGTCGTGGCCCAGCCGGCGCCCAGGGAGCGGGCCGCCTCGGACAGGGTCTGCAGGTCGATGGCCGAGAGGGCCGCGTCTATCGAGCGGTAGGCGTAGGGCAGCACCAGCACGACGTAGACGAAGGTGAGCGTGAGGGTCGACTCACCGAAGAAGTAGGTGACCCACTCGTAGACCCCCCGCAGCCCCACCACCACGACCAGGGCCGGGATCGTCAGCGGCAGCAGGCAGAGGAACTCGACCATCCCCTTGGCCCACGGCGCCCGCAGCCGGACCCAGATCATGGTCGGCACCAGCACCGCGAGCATGACCACGACCGTGAAGGCCGCCAGGGCCAGCGAGATCGTGATGGCCGAGTAGAGCTGGTCGTCGCGGACCAGGTTCTTCCAGGCGGCCAGGGTGCGACCGCCTTGGATCAGGTTGCGGGTGCTGAAGTCGGCCATCGCGTAGAGCGGGAACACGAAGAACACCGCGAAGAGGGCCAGCACCACCCAGCGCACGGTGCGGGAGAGCGGGGTACGGCGGGTCACTGCAGCCACCTCGCCGTACGACGGACCAGGGCGGTGTAGGCGACCATCACCACGGCCACCACGACGATCATCTCCAGGGCCAGGGCGTAGGCGAAGCCGGCCTGACCGAGGACCACCTCGCTGGTGAGCGCGGCGCGGATCAGCAGCGGCAGGATCGGGCTGCCCTGGCTGACCAGGGCCGCCGCGGTGGCGTACGCCGCGAACGCGTTGGCGAACAGCAGCAGCGCCGACCCGAGGAACGCCGGGGTCAGCAGCGGGATGGCCACCTGCCGCCAGTACTGCCAGGTCGTGGCCCCGAGGCCCACGGCTGCCTCACGCCACTGCTCGCGCAGTCCCTCGAGCGCGGGCAGGAAGACGATCACCATCAGCGGGATCTGGAAGTAGGTGTAGACGAGGATCAGCCCGGTGAGGCTGTAGAGCCAGCCCGAGCCGGTCAGGTTCCAGCCGAAGTGGTCCTGCGCCCAGACCGTGAGCACCCCGTTGAGCCCGATGGTGGCCAGGAACGCGAACGCCAGGGCCACGCCACCGAACTGGGCGAGGACGCTGCACAGCGAGATCACCATCCGGCGAAACAGCGAAGTGGGCGGGCTGCTGACGATCAGCGCCGCGAGGACCGCTCCGAGGACCGCCCCGATCAGGGCCGTCGAGCCCGAGAGGAGCACGCTCTTCCACAGCGCCGTGAGGGCCGTGTCGGTGAAGAGGGCGTGGATCCGGTCGAGGGAGAACACGCCCTGGTCGTAGACCGAGCTGACGACCACCGTGACGGTCGGGATGAGCAGGAAGATCACGACGAAGGCCAGGAACGGCACCAGCGGCAGGGCCTCACGGACCAAGCGGTCGATGCCGTTCCTCGCCACGACTAGCCGATCGCCTTGGCCCAGTTGGCGGACAGGTAGGTGGTCGCCTTCTTGGCCTGGTCCTCGCTCACCACGGTGGGCTCACCGTCGACCGCGGGCAGCGCGGCGTAGGCCGTCTTGTCGATCGTGCCGGCCTTGACCATGGCGTCGGCGCGGACCGGGCGGGCACCGCCGGCTAGCCAGAGGTTCTGGCCCTCGTCGCTGTAGAGGAACTCCTCCCACAGCCGGGCGGCGGCCGGGTGCACGGCGTCCTTGTTGATGGCCTGGAAGTAGTAGCCCGCGACCGGTTTGCCGAAGGGCACGACGACCTTCCACGACGGCAGCTTCTTGGTCTCGGCGGCGTTCAGGTAGTCCCAGTCGAGGACCACCGGCGTCTGGCCGGACTCGATCGTGGCCGGCGTCGCGTCGACCGGGATGAAGTTGCCGGCCTTCTTGAGCTTGCTGAAGAAGTCGACCCCGGGGGCGACGTCGTCGGCCGACCCGCCCTCGGCGAGCGCGACCATGACGACCCCGGAGAACGCGGCACCGGCCTGCGTCGGGTCGCCGTTGAGGGCGACCTTGCCCTTGTAGTCAGACTTGAGCAGGTCGTCGACGGAGGTGATCGCCGGGACCTTCTTGGAGTCGTAGCCGATCGACATGTAGCCGCCGTAGTCGTTCACCCAGGCGCCGTCCGCGTCCTTGTACTGCTCGGGGATCTCGTCGAAGGTCGCCACCTTGTAGGGCGCGAACATCGACACGTTGGCCAGGGCGACCGACTGGCCGAGGTCGAACACGTCCGGGCGGGTGCTCTTGCCGGCCTGCTGCTTGGCGGCGTTGATCTCGTCCTGGCTGGCGCCGTCGGGCTGCGCCGAGTTGATCTTGATGTCGTACTTGTCGGAGAAGGCCTTGATGATGGCGCCGTAGTTGGCCCAGGTCGGGGGCAGGGCGATGACGTTGAGCTCGCCCTCCTTCTTGGCGGCCTTGACCAGGGCCCCCATGCCACCGGCGTCCTTCGCCGAGGTCGCCGAGGAGGCCTTGCTCGTCGACGCGTCGTCCTTGGCGGGCGGGGAGCAGGCCGCGAGCGGGCCGACGAGGAGGGCGGCGGCGGCAGTGGCCGCGAGAATTCGTGAGCTCTTCATGGGGCGAACCTTCCGGTGAGCAGGAGGCGGCGCGGGGTCGCGGCGGGTGCCGTGAGGCGTCACTCCAGTGAAAAGTAACTCCACAGGACGGTTGCTCCGGGCAACCCCGACCGCGCGGCGCGGCGTGGGCTCAGCCGGCGGTCTCCACCAGGAGTGCGCGGGCGTCGGTCACCGTCGCGTTCTCCTCCTCCTGCTCCGTGGGGCGGGCGGCGAGGTCGATCAGCGCGAACAGGTCCGCCGCGCGCGCCCGCTCGAGCAGGTCGTCCGGGGTCGCCGGCATGAATCGCCGGTACGACGAGAGCACCGCCCCGGTGAGCACCTCGTCGCGCTCGAACCGGAGCAGGTTGCCCAGGTCGACGTACGGCGACCCGGCGTGCGCGAGCTCCCAGTCGAGGACGCCGGTCACCTCGAGGGTGTCCTCGTCGACCAGCAGGTTCCTCGGGTTGAGGTCGGCGTGCACCAGGCAGACACGGCGGTCCTCGTCGAGGAGGTCCTGCGCCTCCTCGGCCACGGGCCCCAGGGCCTCGACGAGGTCGGCGCCCAGCTGCTGCGTGTGGTGCTCCAGCCAGGTGGGCAGCTCGCCGAGGTGGGCCGGGAACGGCTCGGGCGCCAGCGAGCGGTCGACGAACCGGCCGGCCCGCGGCTGCACCATGTGGCCGAGCCGGCCGGCCAGCGTGCCGAGGTGGGCGCCGACCCGGGCTCGCCGATCCTCCTCCAGCGTGGGCAGCAGGAGGTCGAGCCGCGCTCCCGGCAGCAGGGAGGTGACGAGCAGCCCGGGCAGGTCGGCGTCCGGGTCGCCGCGGCGTACGTCCAGGACACCGGGGACCGGGAGCAGACCGCGGACCAGCTCCAGCACGGCGGCGTCGACCTCCGGGGCGAGCGGGCCGCGCTGGGCCGAGCGACCGCCGTACACCCGGACGACGACCTGCTCCCCCGCGACGTCCGCGAGGAAGGTCTCGCCGCTGAAGCCGCCCTCGAGCGGTCGCAGCGAGGTGGGGAAGGCGTCCATGGCCCCGACCCTGCCACGGGAGGGCGGGCTAGTGTTCGGGGCGTGTCTGGAGTCCGCCCCGAGCGACGTCCTGTCGACGAGACCGAGTCGCTGGTGGCCAACCGTGCCGACTGGGACGCCTATGCCGACGAGTACCAGTCGACGCACGGCGAGTTCCTCGGCGACGCCGGGTTCCTGTGGGGACCCGAGGGCGTCCGCGAGGACCAGGTGCGAGCGCTGGGTGACGTGGCCGGCAAGGCGGTGCTGGAGATCGGCTGCGGGGCCGGGCAGTGCTCGCGCTGGGTGCTCGAGCGCGGTGGCCGACCCGTCGGCATCGACGTGTCCAACCGGCAGCTGCAGCACAGTCGGCGGATCGACGAGGAGCACGGCGTCGTCGTACCCACGGCGTGCGCGTCCGCGGCCCGGCTCCCCTTCGGTGACCGCACCTTCGACGTCGTGTTCTCCGCCTTCGGTGCGCTGCAGTTCGTCGCCGACGCACCGGCCCTGGTCGCCGACGTGGCCCGCGTGCTGCGCCCCGGCGGCGTGTTCGCCTTCTCGATCACCCACCCGACCCGGTGGATGTTCCCCGACGACCCGGGCGAGGAGGGGCTGGTCGCCTCGCAGTCCTACTGGGACCGTACCCCCTACGTGGAGCTCGACGACGAGACCGGGGCGACGAGGTACGTCGAGCACCACCGCACCCTGGGCGACTGGGTGGCAGCCCTGTCACGCAACGGGTTCGTGCTCACCGACCTGCACGAGCCCGAGTGGCCTCCCGACCACGACCGCACCTGGGGCGGGTGGAGCCGGGTCCGCGGCCTGCTGACCCCGGGCTCGGCGATCTTCGTGACGAGGCTGGTCCGCCTCACCTGACCGTGGTGTCGGAGAGGTGGTCGCGCGCCCACAGGGCCGCGCTGGTGCGGTCAGCCACCCCGACCGCGCGGAACACCCGCCCGAGGTGGGCCTTCACCGTGCGCTCGGTGATCCCCAGGCGGCGACCGATCTGCTTGTTCGCGAGCCCCTCGGCCACCAGCCGGAGCACCTCCAGCTCGCGCCTGCTCATCGCGTCCTCGGGACGCGGCTGGGTCCCGGGCAGCAGGACCCGGGCCACCCGGGGGTCGAGCGGGACGTGGCCGGCGGCGGCCGAGCGCACCGCGGCCAGCAGGTCCGCCGGGTCGCAGTCCTTGAGCAGGTAGCCGACCGCGCCCGCCGCCAGCGCCTCGCTGACCCGGGCGCCGTCGGAGAAGCTGGTCAGCACGACGACCTTCGCCTCCGGGAGCTCGGCGAGCAGCAGCCGGGTCGCCTCGACCCCGTCGACGCCGGGCATCGACAGGTCCATCAGCACCACCGACGGCATCGTCGCGGCTGCCACCTCGACCGCCTCGCGCCCGTCCCCCGCCTGCCCGAGCACGACGAGGTCGTCGGTCGCGGTGAGCAGGGTGACGATCCCCGCCCGCACCATCTGGTGGTCGTCGACCACGAGCACCCCGATCGGCTCAGGCATCGTCGTCGTCCTCTCGTGGGTGGTCGGCCACCTGCAGCCGCCAGTGCGTCCCCTGCCCGGGAGTGGACGCGACCTGCAGCAGGCCGCCCCCGGTGGCGGCGAGGTCGGCGAGCAGCTGCAGGCCGAGGTGGCCCGTCTCGGGGTGGGCGAGCTGGGCGGGCGCGTCGAAGCCGGGGCCGTCGTCGACCACGTCGAGCACCACCCCGTCCTCGTCGCGGTGGAGCGCGAGGGTCGCCGTGCAGGGGGCGGCGTGCTTGGCGGCGTTGCGCAGCGTCTCCTGCGCGACCCGGTAGACGAGCCGCTCCTGGGCGGCGTCCAGGCCGAGCTCCTCGGGGTCGACGTGCACCTGCACCTCGAGACCCGGGGCGCGCACGGACTGCGCGAGGTCGGTGAGCGCCGCGACCAGCCCCGACTGGGCCAGGCTGGCGGGATAGATGTCCACCAGGAGCGAGCGCAGCGCGCGGATGCTCGTTCGCACCGAGGCGGACACCGCCTGCAGCTCCTCGACGAGCGGCCCGTGGCCCCCGGCCCGGGCGCGAGCGGTGGCGCCGGCCACCACGAAGGACGTCGCCGCGAGGTCCTGCACCGGGCCGTCGTGGAGGGTGGCCGCGATCAGCCTCCGCTCGGAGCTCGACGCGTCGACGGCCCGTTGCAGGAGGAGCTCGCGCTGCTGCTGGTCGCGTCGTACGCGTGACATCAGGTGCCAGATCACCGGTGAGAGCAGCACGACGAAGAGCAGCAGGCTGCTCAGCGTGACGCCGGCGAACCCGCGCCAGAGCTGGCTGGTGCGGTGGCTGACCTGGTCGTACGGCGCGTAGATCTCGAACAGCATCGTGCCGCCCGACGGGGTCCACACGGGCCGGTAGACCTCGACCAGCTTGCTGCCCGACGACCGGTCCAGGGTGTTCTCGTCCCGGTCCAGGTCGGAGATCTCGGCCCGCGTCGTGGGGTCCCTCAGCGCCGCACGCTGGTCCGCGTCGAGGTGGAACGTGCGACCCATCAGCCCGGCCTCGTCGGAGAAGACGACCCTCCCCTGCGGCGTCCAGAGCTTGACGTGCAGGACGGTCGCCCCCAGCACCCGGTCGTCCACCACCGTGGTGAACGCCGCGAGGGCCTTCGCGTCGCCCGTGAGCAGGGCGTCGGTCAGGGCCGGTTGCACCACCGCCTCGGCCAGCACGTCAGCGGTCTCCGCGGCGTCGGTCACCGCCTCGCGCTCGGCCAGTCGCCGGGCCGCGAGCGACCCGCCGACCGTGACCACGGCCAGCACCAGGACGATCCCGAGCACGAGCTGGGCGGCGACCCGGCGCGTCGACAGAGGCGCCTCGGCACCGTCTCCCCGCCCGGGGGTGGCGACGCTGACCCAGTGCGGGCCGTCGTGGTCGGCGGCGGGCGTGCCGAACTCCTCGGCGAGGAAGCTCACCGAGGAGTCAGCGTCGGGCGACTGGAGCTCAGTCGTCGGATCCGTGGCCACCGGACCCCTTGTCGTCCCCACCGGAGTGGTGCCCACCGTCGTCGGCGCCGTCGTTCGAGCCGCGACCGCTGCCGCTGGAGTGGTGGCCGCTGTCGTCAGCCGTGCTGGTGCTGGTCGAGCGGGACGGCCCCGAGCTGCCGCCCCGGTCGTCGCCGGGCTCGGCCTCGCGGCCCCCGCGGTCGCCACCGTGGTCGTCGCCGACGTCGTGCGTTGCCGGGTCGTCGGCACCGTGGCCGCCCGCGGCGTGGGTGGCCGGGTCGTCCGCGCCGTGACCGCCACGTCGCTGGCCGTGGTCGTCGTTGGCGTCGTGGGTGGCCGGGTCGTCCGCACCGCGACCGCCGTGGCGTCGACCGCGGTCGTCGTTGGCGTCGTGGGCCGGTTTGGCGGACGTGGTCGCGGACGGGCGAGCCGCGGGGGTCGGCTTCACCTTCGCGGTGGAGCTGGCCCGCTCAGGTGAGCGGACCGGGACCGACTGCGAGAACGAGGCGTTCCCGGCGAGGCCGACGACGGCCGGGATGACCGCGACGACGACGCCTGCGGCGTACATCTGGATGCGCTTCATGGTGCTCCTCCAAGGATCTCGACGGCTCTCTCTCGGCCGTAGGACAACCATCGCGGGGCGGGAGGACGCTTCGCCATTGCGCGTTGGTCGTAGTACCTCGGCGTCGGTGCTCCCCCTAGAGTGACCACCCATGAGCGCCGCCCCCGGACCCGCGACGCCCGAGGACTGGCTGGGGCAGGAGGACCTCCCCTGGAACATCCTCCTGGTGGCGGATCTCGTCGAGGTCCCGACGCCGGCGCTGCTCCGCGAGCGGCTCACGGCGCTGTCCGTCACCCAGGGCTGGGGTGCGCTCTCCCACGACTCGGTGGTCGAGGGTGAGCGCTCCGCCCTGCTGGCGAGGCTGGCGGCGCTGCCCGACCACGGTCACCCGGTCTCGGTCGGACGGACCGACCACGGCCTGGTGGTGCGGGCCCGGCACGCCTTCGTCGACGGCCTGGGCCTGCTCGCGGTGCTGCGCGAGCTCACCGGCGAGCCGGTGCGCAGCACCGCCGCCGGGGTGGGGAGCCGCCCGCACCGGTCGGCGGTGAGGGCGTTGGCCTCCCGGTTGACCGAGGTGGCTTTCCGCCCCCCGGCGCCGGTCGCCCCGTCGCCGGCAGCAGCCGTCGACGGTGACGTCTTCGCGGTGGCCCAGGTGCCCGGGTCGCGGCGTACGGCGGACCTGGCGCACGCCACCCTCGCAGCGGTCAGCGACTGGAACCGACGGGCGGGTGCCCGCACCGACCGGGTGGCGCTCGCGGTCGGGGTCTCCACGGTCGGCGGGGCCGATCTCCAGGTCGCCGAGCACAGCGGCTTCATCCGGATCCCGGACGCACAGCGGCACACCCGGGACGAGCTGGCCGCACGGCTCGCCGAGGATCCTCTCCAGGTTGGTGGCACCGCCCGGAGCGGCGCCGTCCGCCGGCTGCGCGGGGTGATCCGGTGGGCGAGCCGGATGCTGGCCGGCCGGCTGGGCTCGACCGTGCTGGTGTCGCACCTGGGCCGCGTCGAGTCCGCCGCGATCACCGGGAGCGAGTTCTACCCGTTCTCCGGCTCCGACTCGGGGCTCTCCCTGGGGGCGGTGACCACGGGTGGCCGGACCACCGTCACGCTGCGGGCCCGGGGAGACCAGCAGAGCGCCGCCGGCCTGGAGCGGCTGCTGGGCGAGGTCGTGGCCAGGCTCGACTGAGGGACCGGCGCAGCGAGCGGAGGCTCCACCACGACCGCAGGCGGCGCGGCCAGCCGAGCTCGGCCGCGGCCCGGGCGCGCTGGGCGTCGACCTGGCCCCAGAACTCCCGGGCCTGCGCAGCGGTCGGCTCCTCGCGGGCGAAGACCAGGTCGTCGGCCCGCCGGGCCACCGCCACGTCGAGGCCCAGACGCCGGGCCTGCTCGACCCGGGGCAGGCCCTCGCCCACCTCGTGCCCCTGGTCGCGGCGCAGGTCCAGGATCTCGGTCCAGCCGCCGACGACGCGTCGGCCCGGTCGCTCGGCCGAGCGCCGACGCCGGCGCCGCCACCACTTCAGGCCGGGGACGAGGCCGACAACGAGCAGGGCCAGCGGCAGTTCCCAGACGAGCGGGCTCGTCGACGAGGACGGCTCCTGGTGCTGCTGCTCGACGGTGCGCGGATCCTGCTGGGGAGTGGGTGCCTGCTGCGGTGGCGGGTCCTTCGGAGTGTCCTGGTTGACGAAGCTCTGCACCGGTTGCCGGACGTCGGACCGCTTCGGCGGCCGGTGCGACATGAACGCGTCCTGCGGCAGCGTGCGCCAGCTGCCGTCGGCCACCCGGAGCTCGACCCACGCCTCGACGTTGCGGCCCCGCACCCAACCGCTGGGACCGGTGTCGCTGCCGACCACCACCCGGGCCGGGACACCGAGGCGGTTGGCGGCCAGGGCCATGAACGCGGCGTACTGCTCGTCGTCGCCGACGATCGCGCGGGCTCCGAAGAACCCCCGGCCCAGGCGGGCCTGGCCGTGGCCGGGCAGGAACCCCCGCTCGGCGACCGTGCCGCCGTCGCTGTAGCGGCCGTTGGTCCGGAGGTACTTCGCCAGCGAGAACACCTGCGCCATCGGCGCCAGGCCGGACCGGTTCCAGGGCGCCAGGTCGGCGTCGAGGAAGCCGCCCGTCGGCTGCAGGGCGACGCCGCTGCCGTAGGGCGTGCTCCTGCGGGTCAGCCGGTCGTCGGGCAGCACCGCGGTGAAGTGGTAGTCGTCCTTCGCCCCCAGCCCGCCGACCACCATGCCGGTCTCCGTGGCGACGTTGTAGCGCACGTCCTCGCGCTGCGCACGCCCGTCGAGGTAGTCGAACGTGATCCCGGTGAGCTGGCCGGCCAACGGCAGCCAGCTGCTCGTCCAGGGTCGCTGCACCTCGATCGAGACCTCCACCTTCGTTCCCGGTCGGCGAGCACCCACCTGCCGGCCGATCCGCTGGAAGAGGCTGCCCGAGTCGTTCGCGACCGTCCGGTTGCCCGCCGACCAGGTGGTGCCGTCGTACACGTCGAGGGCCACGAAGCGCAGCAGCCGTCCGCGCGGGAGACCGCGGACCCGGAGGAGCCGTCGGTCGACGACGTTGTCGGCGCCGTTCACCGGCTGCCGGGTGTTGCGCCGGAACGACGAGAGCGGGTTGTCCAGCTGGCTCACCTCCTGCCCGGACCCGACCCGGCCGCGGAGGACGACGCGCGCGTCGCTGCGCACCGTGGGGAGCAGGGACGCGGCGAGCGCCACCGCGAGCAGCGTCACCACGGCCGCGCCGGAGACGCGGAGCAGCCCGCCGCGGCCGGTGTCGAGCTCCCCCGCGCGAGCGGAGCGCAGCACCACCCAGAGGAGCACCCCTCCCGTGAACACGGCGGCGCGCACTAGGAGCGCGGTCGACGTCTCGGTGCCCAGGGCGACGCAGGTGACCATGGCCGCGACCAGCGGGAGCACGGGGAGCAGCGGTCGCCCGGTGTGCAGGGCCATCCAGGCGGCGGCTCCGCCGAGCAGGAACCCGACGAGGTAGGGGATGACGAGGACGGTGCCGGTCGCGTCGACCGGCGGGATCGTCGTCAGGAACTCCGACGGGCCGGTGATGGTGGCGGTGAGGGTGTCGGTCACCGTCGGCAGCGAGGGCAGGCTCCGGTAGGCGAGCGTGGCGCCTGCGATCGGGTAGGCCAGGGAGGCCACGAGCAGGTAGCCGGCCGTGCCCCAGCGCTGCCCGAGGCACAGCAGCGCCCACAGGCTCGTCAACCCGACGGCGACCATCCCCACGACCAGGTAGAACCGGGTCGAGTAGCTGTCGTCCAGCCCGAGCAGCGCGATCCCCATGAGCCCGACGACCGCGACGACGTCGACGACGACGGGCCGCGCCGGGATCGGCTCGCCGGCCGTCATGCCGAGACCCAGGCCGCGAGCCGGGGCAGCTGCTCGAGCTCCGCGATCTCGAGGACGTGCACGCCGTGGGTCCGCCGTACGCCGCCGCGGCTCGCCGGGTCCACCCGCACCGTGATGCGCTGGGCGTCGCCCCCGAAGGCGGTCGAGGCCTCCAGCAGCCGCTCGAGGTCGCACGTCGACCCGCTCACGACGACACCGACCCCTACGGCCGATCCCCGCCGCGACAGCTCGCGGGCCCGGTTGGCGACGTCCGTCCCGGCGGAGCGGGCGCTCGCGACGCTGTAGTGACAGCACTCGTCGAGGAGCAGCTCCGCGGTGACCGGCGAGACCACCCTGGTCCCGCAGGCGACGTCGACCTCGAAGCCGTCGGCCAGTGCTCGCAGCGCCAGCGAGGCGGCCACCGAGACGGCCGTCTCGAACTCCTCGGCGGTGGCGTAGGCGGAGGGGTCGTCGTCCACCACGAAGGCGGCGTGCAGGCTGCGCGACTCGAGGTACTGCCGCACCAGGAGCTTGTCCGCCTTGGCCGAGGACCGCCAGTGCACGTTGCGCAGGTCGTCGCCGGGCACGTACTCGCGCAGGGCGTGGAAGGCGAGGTCGCTCATGGACATCTGGTCGCTGGGCAGACCCTCGAGGTCGAACACGCCCCCCAGCGAGAACTCCCGCGGGACAAGGACGCGAGGCCGCACCCACAGCGCACTCGACGCGCCCCACGTCCTGGTCCGGCGGGCGAACCCGAGAACGTCGGCCTGGACGTGCTCCACCGGCCCGAGGGCGAAGATGCCGCGCAGCCCGGCCGGTTCCTCGTAGACCTCCTCGCGGGTGCGTCCGGGGAGGACGAGCGGGAGCCGCACCGTCCGCGCTCCCACGTCACCCAGCAGGCGCACCACCGGATGGACCAGGGGCACCAGTCCCCCGCGCACCGAGAGCTCGATGTGCAGCGTGCTGCCCACCGTCGTGTGCGCCGGGCGCGCGCGCACCTGCGCCGCTGCCCGGTGCGGGACCAGGATGGAGAGCACGGCGAACAGCACCAGCACGGTGGCCGTGGCACCGAGGTAGAGCAGCTCGGTCCAGTGCAGGGACAGGCCCAGCCCCCAGCCCAGGACCGCGAGCACGACGGCTGCCCGGCCCGCGGGCGTCACCGTGACCCGCTGGCCACCAGATGGACGCCTCAACGACTGTTCAGCTCCGGTCCTCGGGCACGGGGACGGACTCGAGCAGCTTCCGCACGACCTCGTCGACCGTGGCCCCGGCGAAGGTGGCCTCGGCGGTGAGCAGGATGCGGTGCCCCAGGATCGGCGGCGCCAGCACCACGATGTCCTCGGGCACGACGTGGAAGCGTCCTGACGCGGCTGCCCAGGCCTTCGCGGTCCGGATCAGGGCCAGGCAGGCGCGGGCGGAGAGCCCGAGGCCCACCTCGGGCATCTCCCGGGACCGGTCGGCGATCTGGCGCACGTAGGTGATCAGCGACCGGTCGACGTAGACCGCGTCGGCCACGGTGCGCATCTCGGTGATGGTGGCCGCGGTGGTCACCGGGCTGACCAGCCCCGCCCGGTCGCGCACCTCGGCGCTCATCAGCATCTCCTCGGTCGACTCCGCATCGGGGTAGCCCAGCGTGAGCTGCATCAGGAACCGGTCGAGCTGCGCCTCCGGCAGCCGGTAGGTCCCCGACTGCTCGATGGGGTTCTGCGTCGCGATCACCATGAACGGCTCCGGCACGGAGTGCGTGATGCCGTCGACGGTGACGTGCTTCTCCTCCATCACCTCGAGCAGCGCCGACTGCGTCTTCGGCGAGCCCCGGTTGATCTCGTCGGCCAGCACCAGGTTGTGGAAGATCGGGCCGGGGTGGAACTCGAAGGTGCCCTTGTGCTGGTCGTAGACGGTGACGCCGGTGACGTCCGAGGGCAGCAGGTCGGGCGTGAACTGGATCCGGGCGTGGCTGCAGTCGATGGTGTTGGCCAGGGCCCGCGCGAGCATGGTCTTGCCGGTCCCGGGGAAGCCCTCGAGCAGCAGGTGACCGTCGGCCACCATGCAGGTCAGGGTCAGCCGGACCTCGTGGGACTTGCCGAGCACGGCCACCGCGATGTTGTCGACCATCGCGTCGAAGGCCCCGCGGAAACGGTCCACGTGCTCGCTCGTCACGGTGGTCGACGAATGGCCGGTCGTGGGACGCGCGGCGGGCTCGTGGAGGGACATGCGCCTGATGCTATGGCGTATCCACTAGCCTCGGGCGCAGCCAAGCAGCTGAGGGGTCGGGAGCGCGTGGACGAGCAGGAGATCCGCAAGTCCGCGGCGCTGGAGGAGCGGCACTGGTGGTATGCCGGCCGGCGTGACGTCGTCCGCGAGCGGGTCCGTGGCCTGCAGCCCGGCCGCGCGCTGGACGTGGGCTCGGGCGCCGGTGGCAACAGCGCGGCCCTCGCCGAGCTCGGCTGGTCGGTCACGGCGCTCGAGCACTCCCCCGCGGCGGCCGAGCTTGCCGCGGCCCGGGGCCTGTCGGTCGTCCGCGGCGACGCCCGAGCCCTCCCGTTCCCTGACGGCGTCTTCGACCTGGTCATGTCCACCGACGTCTGGGAGCACATCGACGACGACGTCGCGGTGGCCCGGGAGGCGTTCCGGGTGTGCCGGCCGGGCGGCCGGCTGCTGGTCGCCGTACCGGCGGGGATGGACCTGTGGAGCGGGCACGACGTCGCGCTCGGTCACGTCCGCCGCTACGCGAAGGACGAGCTGGTCGGCCGCGTCGAGGACGCAGGGTTCGTCGTCGTCGACACCATGGGGTGGAACGTGCTGCTCCGCCCGGTCGCGCGCGTACGACGGAGCCGCTCCGCGAGCGAGGACGAGAGCGAGATGGAGGAGGTGCACCCCCTCGTCAACTGGGGCCTGCGCACCGTCGTACGCCTCGAGGCGCGGTTGCCGCTGAAGCGGTTCCGCGGGATCAGCCTGATGGTGCGGGCCTACCGGCCAGACCGGTAGACCCGCACCTCGAGTCAAGCGGCGTGCGCGCCGGACTCCTCGCGCCGTCCGAGCACGAAGCCGAGCGCCAGCAGGATCAGGCCCAGGAGGATCGTGACGATCGGCAGCGTGGTCTGGACGAGACCCAGCAGGCTGGCCTTGCTGGACAGGTCGTTCACGAACTTGTCGACCTGCGCCTTGGTGTAGTGGATGTCGCCCTTGGTGGTCGTCACGCGGTCCTCGTCGTCCACGGCCAGGGTGTTGTTCGTCTCCTGCACCTGGTCGATGATCGCGCCGGTCTTGGGCTCGACGTAGACGGTCGTGGTGTTCGCGTACATCGAGTCAGCGGTCACGTTGCCGGTGCCGGGCTCGCCGACGATCGACGCAGGGACGTCCTGGGTGCCCACCTTGGTGCGGGGGACGACCGACTTGTAGACGTAGACGGTGAGGCCCTGGATCTTGCTCTCCTTGACGTACTTGGCCGTCGCCGTCTTGCCGAGGTTGCTGTCCCAGACCTGGTAGCTCTTCTTCTCGCTGTTGAAGGGGTACTTCCACACCAGCCCGGTGCGCTTGACCGCGACGCGGTCCCCGTCGGTGGACTCGTCGAAGGCACCGCAGCAGTTCACGGCCTTGGCCGAGACACCGTCGAAGGGAGTGCGGTTGGTGCTGCGCGAGCGGACCGTTCCGTCACTGGACCGGATCGACGTCGTGCCGACCCAGACGCGGACCTTGCCGCCGGCGTCCTCGCTGGCCTTGACGTCGCCGACGGTGCGCGACTCGATCGAGAGGTCAGTGGTGATGGGCTTGAGCGTCGTGGTGTCGAACAGCTCGGCCCCCGTGGCCTCGAGCTTCGTGACGCTGTTCTGGTCGATCGGCGCCACCGCCAGCTTGGGGTAGGCGTAGAACTTCAGCAGCAGACCAGCAACCAGCAAGAACGCGCCCAGTCCGAACAACAACGGGCCAGCAATTCTGCGCATGTGTGTAGCTCCCTCTCCCATGAAGAGCCCGCACGACTGCGCGCTCGCACTTGCTCTCCCGACGCAAGTGCCGGAAGGCTAGCAGCACGGCACCGCCTTGTACCCCTACCTCGCGACACGCTGCCGAGGGCCTGGCGCGCAGTGCGTCGGACAGCCGTAGTCAGCGCCTGCGCGCGACCAGTTCCTGGTCCACGGCGGCCACGACCTGGCGGTGCATCCGGTCCCAGCTGAACTGGTCGGCCCACCGCTGACAGCTCGCGGCGAACTCGTCCTGCGATCCCGGTTGCTCGAGCTCCTTGAGCGCGGCCCGGACCCCGTTGACCAACGCGTCGAGGATGCCTTCCTCCCCCTCACCGTCGGTGTCGACCAGCCAGCCGGTCTCACCGTTGCGGATCGAGTCGCGCAGGCCCGGGACGTCGCGAGCCAGCGTAGGGACACCGTGGGTCGCGCACTCGATGACGACCTGGCCCCAGCCCTCGATGTCGGACGCGCAGACGTGCAGGGCCGCTCCCCCCACGACACGGTGCTTGTCCTCCTCGCTGAGGAAACCGTGGAGCTCGACGACGTCGCCCAGGTCGAGCCGGTCGACGAGGTCGCGCAGGTGGTCCTCGTCGACCCCCTTGCCGACGATGTCCAGCCGAAGGTTCGGGCGCTCCATCCGCAGCCTCCCGACGGCGCGGATGACCAGGTCGATCCGCTTGTGCGTCGTGAGCCGGCTGAGCACCACGACCCGGTCGAGGTCGCGACCGTCGGGGTTCGGCGGTGGGACGTCCGCGCCGTTGTGCACGATCTCGACGGGCCGGGCCCAGCCGAGCTTCGAGACCATCTCCAAGCGCGTCGACTCGGACACCGCCAGGGTGCGCACGCCCGAGTAGACCAGCGGCATCAGCGACGCCTCGAGGAAGCGGGCCAGGGCCGCCAGGTGCGCCGGCAGGTAGGTGCCGAACTGGTCCCGGTGCACGTGGTGGACGACCAGCAGGACCGGCGTACGGCGTGACACCAGCGGCGGCGTGAAGGCCGGGATCCCGGCCTCCGTGTCGATGACGACGTCGTAGCCCCGACCCGTCATCCGGCGCAGCAGGAACTGTCCCCAGACCCAGGGGTAGAAGGAGTACTGCTGCCCGCCCCGGCGGATGGAGATGCCGCTCTGCACCTCGGCCTTGGCCTGCGCCGCGTCCCGCGCGGTCAGGAACTCCACATGGGCACCGGCGTCACGCAGCGCGGTGCTGCAGTGCCAGGCGTAGCGCTCCGAGCCGCCGGCGTGGGAGTGCCACGGGTCGCGCCAGTTGACCACGGCCACCCGCAGGCCCCGGAGCGGCGTCTCCTGGACCACCGGCGTGGAGGGAGCCGTGTCCATCAGGTCGGGCGTGAGCACCGCCGAGATGGGCGGCCGTGAGCGCCAGAGGCGCCAGGCGATGGCGCCCAGGGCACCGAAGGCCGCGCACCCGTGCCGTGCCGGGCTGAACGTCGACCCGGCCTGGTCGACCCAGACGACGGGGAACTCCGCCACGCGGGCGCCGCGGCGCTGGAACCGGCCGATCACCTCGACGTCGAAGGAGAAGCCGTCACACCGGGTCTCGGCGAACACCTCTCGCGCCACGTCGCCGCGCATCAGCTTGAACCCGCACTGCGTGTCCAGGATCCCGGGTGCCACCCGCTGGGTCATGGACCGGTAGAGACCCGCGCCGAGCTCGCGGACCCGGCTGTGCCGGACGTAGGTCACGGAGTCGTCGAGCGCCCGGGAGCCGACGGCCAGGTCCGCTCCCTCGTCGAGGAGCTGCACCCCGGTCAGGAGGGCGTTCAGGTCGGTGGCGCCGTCCGCGTCGAGGAAGCCGATGCGCTCGTCCGTGGTGGCGGCGACGCCGGTGCGCACGGCGGCACCCTTGCCGCGGCGCTCGCAGCGGATGACGCGGACCGGCATCTCCGCGGAGTCGAAGCCCCGGGCGATCGCGGCCGTGCCGTCGGTGCTGGCGTTGTCGACGACGATGACCTCGACCGGGCCGAGCGACTCACCGGCCGTGAGCAGGAAGGCCCGGAGGGTGCGCAGACACTCGGGCAACCGGTGTTCCTCGTTGAACGCCGGAATGATCAACTGCATGAACGGACGGCCTCCCCATCGACATGCCGACCGCCCCCGTCGGGGCCGTCGTTGAGACGAAGTGGCCTGCTAGTTGTCGGAGTAGCTGTAGAGGCTCCCCTGGGGGACTCCGTCAGGGCTGCCCTGGTAAGCGGACACACCGCCGATGACGCCGAAGAGCGCGAGCACGAGACCCACTGCTCCACCGATGACCGTGTTCATGGTTTCCCTCCCACTGAATGTGAACGAACCATACACGCGAGTCACCGTGTTCGACGTACGACGCGAACGCCCGCAGCCGCGGCGACGAGGAGCACCAGCAGGTCGGCCAGGAGGATCACCGTGCGGTCGCTGCCGGAACCCGACCGGGGCACCGCCGCCGTCACCTTCCCGAGGTCCACGAGGGTCAGCTCCGGGCCGTCGTGCAGGACGGTGGCCGAGGACAGGTCCGGCAGGTCGAAGGTCGTGCCCTTCTCGACCAGCACCGTGCGTACGCCGAGCCGGTGGAGTGCTCCGACCGGGTCGGTCGAGAGCAGTGCTCGCCGTACGTCCAGCAGCAGCGGGTCCTCGGAGTCCAGGGTGCGGCTCCCCAGGTAGAGGCGGTCGTCGATCAGGACGTCTCCGGGGAAGAACCGCGGGGCGGGGTCCAGGCTCGCGCGCCGGTCGTTCCAGTCGAAGCCCCGGTAGCCGCCGCGCCACGGCAGCACGACCATGCGTCCGCCAGGCACCTGGTCGCGGACGGTGAACCACTCCCGTGGGTAGGCCACCGGGTGCAGGTCGCCGTGCATCCCGAAGGCCAGCGTGGGCAGGCACAGCACCGGTGCCACCACGAGCAGCCCGGCCACGACGTGCAGCGCGCCGACGCCCTGCCGGGCCCGGGCGTGGAGCCGGTCGGTCGCCGCGGCGAGGCAGGGGACGAGCGCCAGCACGGCGGGCCCGAGGTAGCGCTGGGAGTCCCGCAGGATCCCGAGGGCGGGGACCCGGGCGGCGGCGGCGTCGAGCCCGGCGACGACGCCCGGGACCGCGGTGACCAGCGTGAGCAGCAGCGCGGCGCCGCCGACGGCGGCGAGCCCAAGCACGCGCGAGCGGTGGGTGCGGACCGCCGCGCGAAGGCCGGCCACGGCGGCCAGGGTCAGCAGGCACGAGAGCAGCACGATGACGGCGCTCGTGCGTTCCGGCGGCACGATGCTCGCCTTCCAGATCCCGCCGAACGAGAGCAGGCTCGCCACGACCCCCAGTCCCGACTCGGCCCGCGGGGCGAAGCCGGCGAACTGCCCGTCCGGCGCGGCCAGGGCACCCGCGTGCACCAGCGACGGCACGATCCAGGTCAGGTTCATCAGCAGGCCGAGGCCCACCGTCGCACCGACAGCGCGCCGGCCACCACCGACGGCCACGACCGCGACGGCCGTGGCGAGCGCCACCAGTCCCGAGGCCGGTGAGAACACCGCGCTCACCCCGAGCAGGAGGGCCAGCGCCGACCAGGCGCCGGCATGACCGTCGCGGCGTCGTTCCGCCGCCAGCACGGTCCACGGCAGCAGCAGGTAGCCGACCACCACGCCCCACTGTCCGATGGCCAGCCGCTCGTAGACCCAGGGGTTCCACAGGAACAGCGCGATGCCGGCCACCCGGGACGGTGCCGACGACGGTGCGGTCAGCCGTCCGGCGCCGACGCCACCGACGGCGAGGGCCACGAGCAGCACCAGCTTCTGCACGAGGTCACCGGGCAGCACCATCCCGGCCGACGACAGGAACGCGTCGCCGGGCACGAAGCGCGGCACCCGGCCGTCCAGTCCCAGCCACGCCCCCTTCCAGGGCTGCGCAGGGACGAAGACCATGTCCCCCCGCAGCACGTAGCCACGACGCAGCAGCATCGGCCCGAGCAGCGCCACGGCGAGCACCAGCGACGTCGCCAGGTCCACCCCACGTCCGCGCACCCACCGTGGACGGTGCGTTGCCCCGGGCGCCGCGCCTGGCATCAGCTGCTCACCGTCGCCGGGGTCGTGGCACCAGTGACATCAGCGCGGCCACCATCCCCACGCCCGCCAGGGCGTCGGCGAGGTCGAAGCGCAACCGAGGCCCGTCGGCGTGGAGCTGCCAGGCGGTGATCACGGGGGCGGCCACGAGCAGCACGAAGGCCAGACGGAGCAGCCACGCCGGACGGCGTACGGCGCCTCCGACGAGCACCCCCACCAAGGCCGGGACACCGCCGAAGACCCAGCCCAGCAGGCAGGCTCCGGTGACCAGGGCGAGCCAGCGAGGCACCGGGAGGGCCGCCGCCTCGACCGACGGGATCGGCCGGGCGGGAGCCAGCCGGGTCCGGAAGGCCAGGAGCAGGAGACCGACCAGCAGCACGAGGGCCGCCACCCCCAGGCCACCGAAGAGCGTCACGAGGTAGGCGGGCTGCGGGGCGTAGTCGATGACCACCGTGCCGCCGGCGCCGGCGGGTAGCCGCCAGGCCTGGGCCCACCCGTCGGAGATCATCGTCGCGAGCGGCTTCCCGTCGAGGGTCGCCTTCCATCCGGGGTTGATGTTGCGCGTCGTGGAGAGCATCGCCGCGGGGCCGGCGGCGACGTCGAACCGCTGGTGGGTCTGCGAGCCGGTGACCTCGGTGATGGCGCGCCCGGCGGCTGTGGAGTCGCTCCTGGTCGAGGAGCTCAGCAGCACCCGCACCGGCTGGAACTGCTCGGTCGAGCCCAGGCGGAACCGGTGCTGGCCCGCGGTGAGCCGGATGGGGCCCGAGCACGACTCCATGCGCAGCGGGCCGGCCGAGACGACGTCGCCGATCAGGCCGCGCACCTGCGTGTCGTAGCGGCGGCCGTCGACGAACAGCACCGGGCCGATCCCGCACACGGAGCCCGTGACGTCGTCCCCCTTGAGCGGCCGCGCCACCGTGGTCGGTGACAGGTTGAGCTCGCCGATCCCGATCGGCGCCAGCCCCCGGGTCGAGTTGCGGAACGTGATCTGCACGTGCCGGGTCCGCAGCGGCTCGAACTGGCCGAACTGGCCGAGCTGGACTCGCCGGGTGCCCTCGGCGGAGGTCAGGACAGCGGTCAGCGGCCTGACCGCTGGCGACGCCGGGGCCGACACGGAGATCCGGCTGATCGTGCGGGGACGGTCCCAGTCGATCGTCAGCCTGGGGGCGCCGTCGCGCGGGTCGGCGATCCACGAGGTGGTGGTCGCGCCGTCGTACGCCATCCGGACGGAGACCGCCGGGTCGGAGAGCCACTGCGACGAGGCGTGCATCACGATGTCGGTGCCCAGCGGGTCGAGCAGGTCGTTGGTGCCTGGCCGCGACCGGGCCACCACCGTCCCGGAGAAGTCCCACGTGCCGGCCTCGGGCACGGTGAACGTCCGGTCGATGCCGCTGCTCTCCTCCGACCCCGTGAGCCGGGTCGAGGAGCAGTCCGGACCCAGGAGCGTGCTGATGCACGCGCGAGTCTCGGGCTGGGCCCCGAGGACGAAGCTGGGGCCTTCGGTCGTGCTGCCGGTGGGGATCACCATGGTGCGCTGGACCGGGGTGGAGTCGGACCCGATCTCCAGCACCGAGACCGGCAGCTGGTCGTTGCCCGTGACGCGGTCGACGGACACGCGCAGCGCGCGGGCCGCGGTGCCCGTCAGGTCGGCCGTGGCCAGTCCGGTGAACGGGTTGACCACGGCGCGGACGGACTTCGTGTCCGCCTGTACCCGCACGCGGGTGACCTTCGCGAACCGGCCGTCGTCGACCGGCATCCGGACCGTGACCTCGCCGATCGGCCGGGCGCGGGGCCAGCGGGCCTCGACCCACTGCTCACGCGCCGGCTTGAGGTAGCCGGAGCGCCAGCCGCTGTCGCCGTCCCCGTCGAAGGCCGAGTAGGGGGACACGGCGGGATCCACGGCCCCGAGCCCGCTGGTCCAGGCCTGGGACGACGACGCCGTGAACGAGGCCCCGGCGGCGTACTCCGCGCGCACCGGGACCGAGGCCTGGTTGGCCGGATAGTCCTGGACGACGCGGCGCGCCCGCTTCTGCTCCCCCTCGGCCCGCACCGCACCCTCGTTCTGGTGCACGCGCCCGAAGTCACGTTCCCGGTCGCGGTAGGTGTCCCCGACGACCTCGGCCGGCTCCTTCCAGCCGTCGTCGCCGGCCACCACCGCCGGCTGCCGCGGGCCGATCAGGCCGTCGGCCACTCCCTCGGTGACGTCCGCGGAGGAGCTGTCCACCGTCACGGCCGCGCTCAGCGGCCGCGCCTGCAGGGGCGGCGCCACGTCACCGGCGGTGACCCGGTAGACCTCGATCGCCGGCCCGAAGGCCAGGTTCCCGAAGGTCTTCACGCGGGTGACCCCGCGCGAGCGGGCCAGGGCGATCGCGACGAGGTTGGTGGTGGTCGTGTCCGAGGCACCCTCGTCGAGGTCGTGGCGGACGATCACGTAGCCCAGCCCCAGCCGCCCCAGGGCCACGCCCAGGTTCGGTGAGCCGGACCCGGTCTCGAGGAAGGTCTCGAGCGTGCTCAGGATCCGGATGGTCTGGGGCGGCGCCAACGGGATCTGGGACCGGGACACCCACGGTGTCTTCGCGACGGCCTGGAACGGCTCGTCGATGGTCCAGCCCCAGGTCTGCAGCCCGAAGCCCGTGCCGGGGACCAGCCAGGCGCTCTGCTCACCCGGGGCCTCGTCCAGGTAGTCGGCGGTCTGGGCCCAGTAATCGGGCACCTTGGTCCACCCCAGCGTGCGCGTCCTCATGGAGATGGCGGGCTGCAGCATCCCGAGCACCAGCGCCACCACCGCCACGGCCGCGAGCGCCCGGATCCGGGTCGGTCGCGCGTGGTGTCGCCTGGCCAGCGCCGCGAAGACCGCCCCGATGCCCAGGCACAGCGGCAGCCGCAGGGTCGGGTCGGCCTTGCTCACGTTGCGCAGCAGCGCGAAGCCGCCGTCCAGCAGCGACTGGATCGCCCCGGTGAGCGGGCTCTGCAGGTCGGAGGAGTGGGCGATCGTGACGGCGACGAGGCCCAGGGCGGCCGAGACCACCAGGGGCGCCCGGAACGGGGTCGACCACGTGACCAGCCCGATCACGCCGATGGCCGCCAGCAGGCCGCTGGCGATCACCAGCAGGGGCTCGAAGGCGAACGAGTAGCCGGCCGGCCAGCTGGCGACGTTCCCCACGACGGTGTAGTTGATCCAGTTGCTCAGACCGCGCAGGGTCGCGCCGTAGCCCGTGACCTCGGTGGTGGCCTTGACGTCCTCGACGAAGTCGAAGAACGGAGGCGAGTAGGTCCGCAGTCGCAGCAGCGAGGACATCCACCAGAAGTTGGTCACGAAGACGAACAGCGACCACCAGCAGACCATCGACCAGCGCACCAGCCCACGGCGGACACCCCACACCAGCAGGCACGCGATCAGCGGCAGGCCGCCGACGGTGGCGGTGGCGTTGACGGCCCCGCTGAACATGAAGGCCACGGCCGACAGCAGCGCGGCTCGCCGGGGCTGGAGGCGCCCGGTCAGGGCGAGCACGACGGGCAGCGCCACCCACGGCAGGGCGGCGTTCGGCACGATCTCCGCGCTGCGCACCGCGACCTGGGCGAGCACCCGCGGGTTCAGCCCGTAGGCCATGCCACCGACCCAGGCCGCCCAGGGGGACAGGCCCATGGAACGGAACAGGAGGCGCGCGCCCTCGGCGCCGGCCACCAGGATGAGCAGCGTCCAGAAGCGCTCCGTCAGCCACGGGGGGGCGTGCAGTCCCTGGCCGAGCAGGAAGAACGGCCCCTGCGGGAACAGGTAGCCGTAGGCCTGGTTCTGCAGCTGGCCGAAGTTGGTGCTCGGGTCCCACAGGGTCAGCGCCCCGGAGAGGAAGTGACGTGGGTTCTCGATCAGCGGGGTCTTGGTATCGCTGGTGGTGCGGCCGAACTGCTCGAAGACGGAGAAGGCCAGGACGATCGCGTAGACGAGGACGGACGCTCCGGTCCGGGTGTTCACTCGAGATGTGCGCATGTCGCGGATGAACGTAACCGATCGGGTGTGGCCGCTGTGGCTCGCGCCCCGCGCTGGGCAGCGTCTGGGAGACTGCGCGACGTGGAGTCAGGGATGAGGGCGCGGGCGAGCAGGGTGCCCCGGGGTGCGGTGATCGCCGTCGCGATGGGCGTGATGAACGTGGCGACCTACGGCTTCACCATCCTCGCGGCGAGGCTCCTGGGACCCGGCGACTACGGCGCCTTCGCCGCGCTGATGGGCCTGCTCATCGTCATCTCGGTCGCCTCCCTCGCGCTGCAGGCGACGGCGGCGCGCCGGATCGCCGCCACGCCCGACCACGTCCACCAGATCGAGGGCGTCATCCTGCGGGTCGGGGTGCAGGCCGCCCTCGGGGTCGGCGCCCTGTGTCTGGTGCTCTCCCCCGTCATCAACCGCGTGGTGCGGCTGGACAGCCTCGGCACCGCGGTCCTGGTGGCCTTCGTGGCCGCACCGCTGACCCTGATGGGCGCGCAGGCCGGCATCCTCCAGGGTGAGCGCCGCTGGGGCCCGCTGGCGATGATCTACCTCGGGGTCGGCGTCCCCCGCCTGGTCGTCGGAACGGCGTTCATCCTGTGGCAGCCCACCGAGTTCGCGGCCCTGCTCGGGGTGGCGGTGTCGGCGTACGTCCCGGTGCTGGTGGGCTGGTTCGCCCTGCGACACCCCCGCGAGCCCGGGGAGCGGTCCGAGGAGCACAGCGTCCGGGCGCTGTGGCAGGAGACCTTCCACAACTCCAACACCCTGTTCGCCTTCTTCGCGCTCTCCAACGTCGACATCCTGGTGGCCCGCAACGTCCTCGACGAGCACCAGGCCGGGCTGTACGCCGGGGGCCTGATCCTGGTCAAGGCGATGCTCTTCCTGCCCCAGTTCGTCGTGGTCCTGGCCTTCCCGTCGATGTCCGACGGCTCGGCCGCTCGGACCACCCTGTTCCGCAGCCTCGGCGTGGTCATCGTGCTGGGCGGCCTGGTGTCCGGCGGGGCCGCCGTGCTCTCGGCGCTGGCCGTGGTCTTCGTGGGCGGCAGCGAGTACAGCTCCATCCAGCACCAGCTGTGGGTCTTCGCGGTGCTCGGCACCGCGCTCTCGCTGCTGCAGCTGCTCATCTACAGCGTGCTGGCCCGCCAGGCGCGCCGGGCCGTGCTCCTCGTGTGGGCCGCGCTCCTGGGCGTGGTCGCCGTCGGGCAGCTCGCCGACTCGGTGGAGTCGCTGATGCTGCTCGTGCTGGGCGTCGACACCGTGCTGCTGGTCGCCCTGCTGGTCGTCGCGCTGCGGCACAGCCGCCAGGGCGAGGCCGTCGATGGCCCGGTCGATGGGTCAGTCGATCGGTCAGTGGGCAGCGGCGTGCCAGCTGCTCCCGGTGCCGACCGAGACGTCGAGCGGAACGGTCAGCTCGGCCGCTGAGGCCATCTGCTCCCGGACCAGCACCTCGAGCGCCTCACGCTCACCCTCGGCCACCTCGAAGACCAGCTCGTCGTGGACCTGCAGCAGCATCCGCGACCCCAGCTCCTGGTCCCGCAGCGCCCGGTCGACGTTGAGCATCGCGACCTTGATGATGTCGGCGGCCGACCCCTGGATCGGGGCGTTCAGCGCCATCCGCTCCGCCATCTCGCGGCGCTGCCGGTTGTCGCTGGTGAGGTCGGGCAGGTAGCGCCGGCGGCCCAGGATGGTCTCGGTGAAGCCGGTGCGCCGCGCCTCGTCGACGATGCCGCCGAGGTAGTCGCGGACGCCCCCGAAGGTCTCGAAGTACTCGTCCATCAGGCCGCGGGCCTCGGAGGTGTCGATGTGCAGCTGCTGGGAGAGGCCGAAGGCGGAGAGACCGTAGGCCAGGCCGTAGTTCATCGCCTTGATCTTGGCGCGCATCTCCCCCGTGACATCGGCCGGCTCCACGTCGAAGACCCGCGCGGCGGTCACCGAGTGGAAGTCGTAGCCCGAGCGGAACGCCTCGATGAGCGCGGCGTCCTCGGAGAGGTGCGCCATGATCCGCATCTCGATCTGGGAGTAGTCCGCGGTCAGCAGCTCGGCGTAGCCGCCGCCGACCACGAAGCCCTCGCGGATGCGGCGACCGGCCTCGGTGCGGACAGGGATGTTCTGCAGGTTGGGGTCGGTGCTGGAGAGCCGGCCGGTGGCGGCGATCAGCTGGTTGAAGGTGGTGTGGATCCGCCCGTCCTCGGCCACGGTCTTCAGCAGGCCCTGCACGGTCTGCCGCAGCCGGATCGCGTCGCGGTGCTCGAGCAGGTGCTCGAGGAACGGGTCCTGCGTCTTCTCGAACAGTCCCTGGAGCGCGTCGGCGTCGGTCGTGTAGCCGGTCTTGGTGCGCTTGGTCTTGGGCATGCCGCGCTCCTCGAACAGCACCACCTGGAGCTGCTTGGGAGAGCCGAGGTTGATCTCCTTGCCGATGACTCCGTAGGCGGAGTCGGCGGCGTCGCGCACGCGCACGGCGAAGCCCTCCTCGAGCTCGCCGAGCAGGTCGTAGTCGACCGCGATCCCGACCTGCTCGATGCGCGCGAGCACGTCGATCAACGGCAGCTCGACGTCGGTCAGCAGGCCGGTGCCGCCCCGGCCCGCGAGCTCCTCGTCGAGCGCGGTCGCGAGGTCGAGCACCGCGCTCGCGTGCAGCATCGCGGTGTCGGCGCTGGTGTCCTCGTCGAGACCGTCCAGGCTGAGCTGGCCGTCGTCGGTGGTGCCCTGCTTGAGCTCGCGCTTGAGGTAGCGCACGGTGAGGTCGGCGAGGTCGTAGGAGCGCTGGTCCGGCCGGGCCAGGTAGGCCGAGAGAGCGGTGTCCCGCTCCAACCCGAGCAGCGGCCACCCGCGCGCGGCCAGCGCCAGCATCGGCCCCTTGGCGTCGTGCAGCACCTTCGGCTGGTGCGGGTCGCCCAGCCACGACACCAGCGCCGCGTCGTCCTCGGGCGTGACCGAGTCCGCGGACACGTGCGCGGCGGTGCCCTCCGGGGTCGCGAAGGCCAGGCCCGTGACGTCGCCGGTGCCGGATCCCCACGTCCCCTCGAGGTGGACGCCGACCCGCTCGCCGGACTTGGCGTTGGCGTCGAGCCAGGCACCCACCTGGCCCGCCTCGAGCCGGGTCATGTCCAGCGCGAAGCCGGACTCGTCGATGTCCTCCGGCGACTCGAGCGTCTCGAACAGCCGGTCGCGCAGCACCCGGAACTCGAGGCCGTCGAACAGGGTGTGCACCTCCTGCCTGTCCCAGGGCTTCATGGCCAGGTCGGTGGGAGCAAGTGGCAGGTCGAGGTCGGTGACGAGCGCGTTCAGCTGGCGGTTGCGGATCACGTCGTCGAGGTGCTCGCGGAAGCTCTCGCCGGCCTTGCCCTTGATCTCCTCGGCACGGTTGACCACGTTGTCGAGGCCGTCGTACGTCGTGATCCACTTCGCGGCCGTCTTCGGACCGACTCCCGGGACGCCGGGCAGGTTGTCGGAGGTCTCGCCGACGAGGGCGGCGAGCTCGGGATAGCGAGCCGGAGGAAGGCCGTACTTCTCCTCCACGGCTGCGGGCGTCATCCGCTTCATCTCCGAGACGCCGCG
The DNA here is from genome assembly GCA_025964795.1 of Marmoricola sp. Lineage (GTDB taxonomy): Bacteria > Actinomycetota > Actinomycetes > Propionibacteriales > Nocardioidaceae > Marmoricola. The sequence goes on along the minus strand of JAOPYC010000073.1, from coordinate 9,480 downwards.
CATCGGGTAGATCACCGTGGTGCGGTCGTTGACCAGCTGGAAGGAGTCGCGGTCCCCGGAGCAGATCAGGATGTCGAAGTCGTCGGCCATCGCCTGGGTGGCGAGCGTGCCGATGATGTCGTCGGCCTCGAAGCCGACCTTCTCGATGAAGGGCACCCGGAGGGCGTTGAGGACCTCCTTGATCAACGAGACCTGGCCCTGGAACTCGTCGGGCGACTTGGCCCGGTTGGCCTTGTAGTCGGAGTAGGCCTCGGCGCGGAAGGTCGCCCGCGAGACGTCGAAGGCCACCGCGAGGTGGGTCGGCTGCTCGTCGCGCAGCACGTTGATCAGCATGGCCGTGAAGCCGTAGACCGCGTTGGTGTGCTGCCCCGTCGTGGTTGAGAAGTTCTCGACCGGCAGGGCGTAGAAGGCACGGTAGGCGAGCGAGTGACCGTCGAGCAGCAGGAGGCGCGGGCGGGTGGGAGCAGAGACTGACGCTGGCACGGATTCGACCCTAACGGGTCGGACCGACAGCGTTCCCCTCAGGCGGTCTCCTGGCGGCGCCGCATGGAGCGACGCTGGGCCAGGACCTCGACCAGGTGCTGCCGGTTGCGCGCCCCAGCGTGGCCGCGCTCGGTCGCCAGCTTCTTGCGCAGGCTCAGGACGCTGGCGTGACGCACCGTGCCGAGGGTGGTCAGGCCGAGCCGTGCGAAGAAGCGGTTGGTCTCCCGGTTGGTGTCGGTGATCGCGGTGACCTGGGTGATGCTCTTCTCGTCGGCCCAGACCAGGGCGACGTCCATCAGCGCGTGGGCGTAGCCGTGCCTGCGGAACTGCGGGTGGACCAGCAGGAACGAGCTGTGCACAGCCGGCTCGAGGGTCAGCGGGGAGAGCGGGCCACGGCTGAGCTTCATGGCGGCGACGATCTGGCCCTCGGCCTCGGCGACGAGGAAACGCTGGTCTGGATCGGCGGCCATCGTGGCCAGGGAGCTCCTCGCGTCGTCCTCGGCCCGCAGGCTGATCACGCCGTTGCGGGAGGTGGCCGCCCAGAGGGCCAGCAGGTCCGCGGCGTCCTCGGGAACGGCATCACGGATCTGGGGTGCCTGACGTGGCAAGGTCTTCCCCTTTCCTGACCGTGGGCGATGTCGGTGGAGGCTGCGGGTGGACCGACGGTGAGACACTAACCGCCGCGATGGATGAACACTAAAGGAGATCGGGTGCTCCCCGGAATCGGTACAGGCGTCAACGTGCTCACGGTGCTGGCCGGCTCCACTGTCGGCGTCCTGCTCGGACACCGTCTTCCCGAGCGCACCCGCAAGGTCGTGACCGACGGTCTCGGCCTGGTGACGCTGCTCATCGCCGGCACGTCTGCCGCCCACGTGGGCGATCGCGTGCTCGGTGACGCGGTCGGCTCCTCGGCCCCGATGCTCATCGTCCTGGGGTCGATCCTGATCGGCGGGATCACCGGTTCGCTGCTGCGGATCGAGGACCGGCTGGAGAGCTTCGGTGGACTACTCCAGCGCGCCGCCGTACGCCGGTTCGGGGCCGGCGGCAGCAGCGAGGCGCGCGAGCGCTTCATCCAGGGATTCGTGATCAGCTCGCTGGTCTTCTGCGTCGGCCCGCTGACGATCCTGGGGTCGATCAACGAGGGCCTCGGCAACGGAGCGGACCAGCTCCTCCTGAAGTCGGCCCTGGACGGCTTCGCCGCGATCGCGTTCGCGGCCTCCTTCGGCTGGGGCGTCGGCGCGAGCGTGCTGGCGCTGATCGTGATCCAGGGCGGTCTGACCGCGCTCGGCGCCGGGCTCGGCAGCTTCGTGCCCGAGGCGCACCTCAGCGCCCTGACCGCCACCGGCGGCCTGCTCCTGGTCGGTGTCGCCCTCCGGCTGCTCGACCTCAAGCAGGTCAAGGTGGCCGACCTGCTCCCCGCGCTGCTCGTCGCCCCGTTGCTGACCGAGCTGGTCGTTCAGCTGCGCTGATCCGGGTCGCCGGCCATGCCGGGACCGTGGGAGATGACGCCGTCGGCCACCTGACGCATCGCGAGGCGCAGGTCCATCGCGGTCTTCTGGATCCAGCGGAACGACTCCGGCTCGGTGAGGCCGAGGCTCTGCTGCAGGATCCCCTTGGCCCGGTCGACAGCCTTGCGGGTCTCGAGCCGCTCGTTGAGGTCGGCCACCTCCGACTCGAGCTGGCGCAGCTCGGTGAACCGGCTGACCGCCATCTCGATGGCCGGGACCAGGTCGTTCTGGTCGAAGGGCTTGACCAGGTAGGCCATCGCGCCGGCGTCACGGGCCCGCTCCACGAGGTCGCGCTGGCTGAACGCCGTCAGGATGACGACCGGAGCGATCCGCTGCCCGGCGATCTGCTCGGCCGCGGCGATGCCGTCGAGCCTGGGCATCTTCACGTCGAGGATCACCAGGTCGGGCCGCAGCTCCGTCACGAGGTCGACGGCCTTCTGCCCGTCCTCGGCCTGGCCGACGACGTCGTACCCCTCCTCGACGAGCATCTCCGCGAGGTCGAGCCGGATCAGCGCCTCGTCCTCGGCGATCACCACCCGACGCCTGGCCGTCCCCGGAGCCGGCGCCGACTGCGCGCCGGCCGGCCGTCCTCCCGGAGGGGGACCGGGGACGGAGCCGGGAGGTGGAGAGGCAGTCACAACCGGGAGGCTATCGGCACGAGGGCTCCGGTAGCGTGTGCGCTCGCGCGGCCCCGGTATTCCAATCGGCAGAGAATGCGGTCTCAAACACCGTCCAGTGTGGGTTCGAGTCCCACCCGGGGCACTCTTTTGGCAGACGCCGGGCCGACCCGGCGACCGGGACGTGTCGGTGGCGACCACGACCCTGACGGTATGCATCCGATATCGGTGCGTCGGAAAGCGGTCGAGCTGGTCGTCGAGCGCGGTCTCACCGTGAGCGAGGCCAGCCGGCGCCTGGGGGTGAGTCGTGCCGCGATCAGGGGCTGGCGTGACAACGGGGTGTTGTCGGTCGTGGACTGCGAGTGTCCTGAGCGGCCGAACAGTGCTGCGTACGCCGCGCTTCTTGGCTTCTACCTCGGTGACGGGTGCGTCTCGGAGGTGGCACGGACGTGCGTGCTCCGGGTCTCGTGCGATCAGTCGTACCCGCGCATCATCGCCGACGTCACAGGTGTCATCGAAACCACCCATTTAGCGCGGCCTGTCCATCACGTCCAGGCCACCGGGGCGATCGTCGTACAGAACGCCTGGAAGCACTGGCCCTGCCTCTACGACTACCCGCGGTGGCAGTTCGTCAACCGGTCCGAGGAGATCCTGGGGTGGTGCGGCGACGCCCTCGACCTCGTGGACGTAGCGTGGAAGCGCTCACACCGATGGACCATCTCCGTGTCCCGTCGAGCGGCCGTCCAGCGCCTCGACGAGCTGGTCGGCCCGAAAGCCTGACCACGGTCAGCAGCACACCCCACCAAACTGGGCCAGACCAATAGTCACGGCCATGTTTCGACTCGGCCACGAACGGCCCGGAGGCTTGACACTCCCACCCCCTGCGACAAACCTTCGGGCAGCGGTCTCGCCCGAGACCTGTACTACGCGCGGCCCGTCGGGCCCCGGCAACGGAGGAATTTGCATGCGGACTCGCCCACTGGCGAAGCTTGCGGCCATCGGTCTCGTAGGCGCACTCGCGCTGACCGGTTGCGGCAGCTCGGATAAGAAGAGCGACGGCGGCCTGAGCAACAGCGGCGGCTCCAAGAGCAGCGACAGCTACACCATCGCGTTCCAGGGTCCCCTGTCTGGCGACAACCAGCAGCTCGGCATCAACGAGGTCAACGGCGCCCAGCTGGCGATCGACCAGGCCAACAAGAGCGGCGACCTGGGCTTCAAACTCAAGCTGCTCAAGGCCGACGACATCGGTGACCAGTCCAAGGCGCCCGCCGCCGCGGCCCAGGTGCTGCAGGACTCGACCGTGGTCGGCGTGATCGGCCCCGCGTTCTCCGGGCCCACCAAGGCCGTCGCCAAGACCTACGGTGACGCCAACATGGGCCTGATCAGCCCGTCGGCCACCAACCCGGACCTCACCTCGCAGGGCTTCACGACGTTCCACCGCGTCGTCCCCGCCGACAACATCGAGGGTGTCCAGGCCGCTGACTGGCTGGCCAAGAAGGCCAAGAAGGTCTTCGTCATCGACGACCTGAGCGAGTACGGCAAGGGTGCCGCGGACGTCGTTCGCGCCCAGCTGAAGAAGGACAACATCGCGGTCGTGTCCGAGGGCGTCGACCAGAAGACCGACGACTACGGCCCGATCGCCACGCAGGTGGCCCAGTCCGGTGCGCAGGCGATGTTCTACGGCGGCTACGACGCCCAGGCCGGCAAGCTGGCCAAGGCGCTGAAGTCGGCGAACTTCACCGGCATCGCGATGGGCGGCAACGGCGTCAAGTCGTCGGTGTTCGAGAAGGGTGCCGGTGCTGCCGGTGACGGTTGGTACTTCTCCTGCGGTTGCCTCGACGCCGTCACGGCTCCGGGTGCCAAGGACTTCACCACCGCCTACAAGACGGCCTTCAACGCCGACCCGTCGACGTACTCACCCGAGGCCTACGACGCGACCAACGCCATGATCGAGGCCATCAAGACGGCCAAGAAGGACGGCTCAGTCACGCGCGAGTCGGTCGCCAAGGCGATCACCGGTCTCGACTACAAGGGCATCACCACCACCATCAAGTTCCAGGCCAACGGTGAGCTCGAAGAGGCATCGCAGGTCATCAACCTGTTCAAGCAGGCGGGCGGCAAGATCTCCGTCGTCGGAGACATCCGCGAACAGAACTGACCGACCACTAAGGTCAGTCATGCACCATCCCTGACACAGAGCGGTGCGCTCGCCTCGGCGGGCGCACCGCTCATGTGCAGACAGACTCGTGTTCATCCCACAGCATCGTGAAGCCTGGGAGGGCGACCGACGAATGCAAGACTTCCTGAACTTCCTCGTCCTCGGCCTGACCCGTGGCTCTATGTACGCCCTGATCGCGCTCGGCTACACGCTGGTCTACGGCGTGCTCCAGCTGATCAACTTCGCGCACAGCGAGGTGTTCATGTCGGGCGCCTTCGGCAGCTACCTCGTGGTCAACCTCGTCGCGGGTGACACCTTCCTGCCGTGGTACGGCGTGATCGGCGTCCTGCTCCTCGGCATGGTCTCGGGCGGCATCGTCGGCGCGATCGTCGCCTACGGCCTCGAACGGGTGGCCTATCGACCTCTACGAAGGCGAGGGGCACCGAAGCTGGCCTTCCTGATCAGCGCGATCGGGATGTCGTTCTTCCTCTCCCAGCTCGCCGGCAAGATGTTCAACAGGCAGAAGAACAACTTCTTCCCCGAGTACTTCGACGCCAACAAGCGGATCATCGAAGTCAACGGCGTGCACGTGACGCTGCTGCAGGTCATCATCATCGGCTCCGCGCTGGCGATGATGCTGTTCCTGGACCAGCTCGTCTCGCAGACCAAGCTCGGCCGGAGCATCCGTGGTGTCGCCGAGGACGCGCCCACCGCGGCGCTGATGGGCATCGACATCGACCGCACCATCGCCCGGACCTTCATCATCGGTGGTGCCCTCGGTGGCGCCGCCGGCTTCCTCTTCGGCACAGCCTTCGGGTTCTTCAACACCATGGGCTTCATCCCTGGGGTCAAGGCGTTCGCCGCCGCGGTCCTCGGCGGCATCGGCAACATCCGCGGGGCGATGCTCGGAGGTCTGCTCCTCGGCGTGGTGGAGGCCCTCGTGCCGTCCGCCCCCTGGGGCACCAGCCAGTCCTGGATCGGGCTCCAGTGGACCGACGTGGTCGCCTTCGTGGTGCTCGTCCTCGTGCTCGTGTTCCGACCATCCGGCATTCTCGGCGAACGACTGGGGAGGGCAGCATGAAGCGCGAGTCAGAGCTCAGCGTCCAGCTGAAGCGACTGGGAGGCTGCCTGGCCCTCGGCTTCGTCCTGGCGCTCATGGTCGGCAAGCACGAGGGCAGCCAGCGCGACTACGGCTTCGCCTTCCGCCAGGCCGTCTTCGCCCCGCGCATCTTCGTCTTCCTCGGCATCGGTGTGCTCATCTACCTGCTCATCATCTTCTGGCCGCGTGTCACGCCCTACCTCCAGCGGCCCGGTGTGCGTCCGCTGGCCGCGGGCGCGCTCACCGTGGTGGCCGCCGACGCACTGCTCAGGTGGACCGACAGCGGCCAGATCGAGGGTGGCAAGCTCGGCGCGATGTCCAAGGCGGCCGCCGACACCGGTTCGCTGGACTTCCTGACCCGCGCGTTCTTCGGGTCCATCGTGCCGGGTACGCCGTGGATCCTGCTGGCCGTCGTCGCGCTCCTCGCCGCCGCTGCGATCGTGCTGGACCGCGGCACGCTCGCCTGGTCTGCGGCGGCCCTCGCGGTCCTCGTCGGCCTCTGGGGCTTCTACGCCCAGGCATCGGTCCGCAGCTTCCTCGGCGCGCCCGACCACTCGACCGGTGCCCTCGCCTCCCTGCTGGGCTACCTCACGATCGCGTGCTCCGCGGTCGTGGTGGCGCGCTCCGACGCCGAGCACGCCGACACCCGCGGGTTCGTCGACAGGCTCTTCTCCTGGCGTCCGGGGCTGCCGCTGGTGGTCCTGGGCTTCGTCACCGGGCTCATCTCGCTGCTGGTGGCCACCTGGTTCTCCCCCAGCAACGCGGTGGACAAGGTCTACGACCTCGGCAGCCGGTTCGCCGGCAGCGGCGTGAGCGCGCTGACCACGGCGTACGTCAGCTGGCTGGTGTACGCCCTGTTCGTCGCCTGTGTCGCCGTGGCCGGTGCCGCCACCTACCTGCGCCACAAGGCGCTCGGGTGGGTCGCGATCGTGCTCGGCACCGTCTCGGTGATCCTCACGCTGGTCGTGCTGCACGACTTCACCGCGGTGGCTGCGGCGGCCGGCTTCGACGGTGCCAGCAAGCCGTGGAAGAACCTCGGGGTGGGGGGCTGGCTCCTGTGCGCGTCGTTCACGATGCTGGCGGGTGCCGGCTGGATCGCCGCGACTCACAAGCGTGCGGACGACGTCGTTGCTGCCGACCTCGTCGCCGGCGACTCCGACCACCTCGCGACCACGTCCGCGAACTTCAACAAGGTCCTGCTGTTCGTCGTCATCGCCGGCGCGCTGTTCTACCCGCCGATGGCGACGCCGTTCTGGCAGTCGGTGCTGGTCTCGCAGATCGGCATCTACGTGCTGCTCGCCATCGGCCTCAACGTGGTGGTCGGCTGGGCCGGGCTGCTCGACCTGGGTTTCATCGCGTTCTACGCGATCGGGTCCTACACGACCGCCTACCTGGTGGGCGCGCTCCCGGTGAAGCCGCCGGAGTGGCTGATCCTGCCGCCCCTCGCAGCCATTCCGTTCGCGATCGTGATCTGCCTGCTCGCGGGCGTCACGCTCGGTGCGCCGACCCTGCGGCTGCGCGGCGACTACCTGGCGATCGTCACGCTCGGCTTCGGCGAGATCATCCGGATCGCGGCCAACAACAACCCCCACGGGTTCACCAACGGCCCCCGTGGTGCGATCAACATCCCGCACCCGAGCATCGACCTGGGCTTCTTCAAGTTCCAGTGGGGGCTGGAGGCCCTCCCCTACTGGTACCTGCTCCTGGTCCTGATCTGCGTCATCGTGCTGCTGTTCACCCGGCTCGAGAACTCCCGGCTCGGACGTTCCTGGGCGGCCATCCGCGAGGACGAGGTCGCGGCCCAGGCCACCGGCATCAACACCACCCGCGTCAAGCTGCTCGCGTTCGCGATCGGTGCGTCGACCTCGGGCGTCGCAGGTGTCTTCTTCGCCAGCCAGGTCGGTGTCATCAGCCCGGACAACTTCCTGCTGAACAACTCGATCCTGGTCGTGGCGTACGTCGTCTTCGGCGGCATGGGCTCGCTCCCCGGCGCCATGGCCGGTGCAGCCGTGCTCACCTGGCTGCCGGAGTTCCTCAAGGACCAGGTGCCCGCCGAGGACCGGCAGATGTGGATCGGTGCTGTCATCTTGTTGATGATGATCTTCCGCCCCGCAGGACTCATCCCGGCCAAGCGCCGCAAGGCCGAGCTCTCCGGCCTGGAGAAACCGGCGAGCGCAGAGACCACGGCGGTACCCGCCGGCGAGGGGATGTGAGGACATGACCGCAACCGCACCGCAGACCGGCGCCCGGACCACCGGCGAGGTCGTCTACGACGTCAAGGACGTGACGCTCCGCTTCGGTGGTGTCACCTCGCTGAACAACGTCTCCCTGCAGATGCGCCGCGGCGAGATCCTCGCCGTCATCGGCCCGAACGGCGCCGGCAAGACGTCGCTGTTCAACTCGTTGACCGGTGTGTACACGCCGCAGGAGGGCACCATCACGCTGGCTGCCCGCGAGGGCGACGAGATGACGTCGGTGCTCGGCAGGAAGACCCATGTCATCAACCACATGGGGGTCGCGCGGACCTTCCAGAACATCCGCCTGTTCCCCGCCCTCACGGCTCTGGAGAACGTCAAGGTGGGCGTCGAGACGCGGCAGAAGTCCGGCCCGATCTCCGCCATGCTCGGCATGCCGTGGCAACGCCGCGAGGAGCGTGAGTCCACCGCGAGGGCCTACGAGCTGCTCCGGTTCGTCGGGCTCACCCCCCGGGCCAACGAGCTGGCCGGTTCCCTGGCGTACGGCGAGCAGCGGCGGCTCGAGATCGCCCGGGCGCTGGGCACGGAGCCGGGCGTGATCCTGCTCGACGAGCCGGCCGCCGGCACCAACCCGGTGGAGAAGCAGGAGCTCGCGGCGCTGATCCGCAAGATCAATGTCGAGGACAACATCTCGGTGCTGCTCATCGAGCACGACATGAAGCTCGTGATGTCGGTGGCGCACCGTCTGGTCGTCCTCAACTTCGGCGAGAAGATCGCCGAGGGCACCCCCGAGCAGATCCAGCGTGACCCCGCGGTGATCGCGGCCTACCTCGGCACCTCCGAGGACGAGGCCACGGCGATGACCGAGGGTCTCGAGGTGCAGGCGATCGACGTACAGCAGTCCGCGCTCGACGAGCCTGGCCCGGGGACACGCACGAGGACGGACCCGGAGACGAACACCCGCGGAGAAGGAGAGCACCGATGAGCCTGCTCGAGGTCGACGACATCGAGGTGCGCTACGGCGCCATCCGCGCACTCAAGGGTGTGTCCTTCCACGTGGAGGAGGGCGAGGTCGTGGCCCTGCTGGGCGCGAACGGCGCCGGCAAGACCACCACGCAGAAGACCGTCTCGGGGATGATGCGGCCCACACTGGGCGAGATCCGCTTCGACGGGCAGCGCATCGACGGCTTCCCCGCGCACGATCTCATCCGGCTGGGCATCTGCCACGTCCCCGAGGGTCGTCGCGTCTTCCCACGGATGACGGTGGCGGAGAACCTGGAGATGGGCGCCTTCCGGTTCAAGAGGCCCGACCAGGCGGTGCTGGCCCGCTGCTACGAGCTGTTCCCCCGGTTGCTGGAGCGCAAGTCGCAGCTGGCCGGGACGCTGTCGGGCGGTGAGCAGCAGATGCTGGCCATCGCGC
>JAOPYC010000004.1 GCA_025964795.1 Marmoricola sp. | reverse complement strand
TGTCGCGTGCCGGGTTCAGTGGAGGCTCTGAACTGACGTGCCGACGGTAGTCGGCTCGGGGTTGTGCCGGTAGTGGTTGTCTTCGAACTCGACGGGTGGGACGAGTCCGATCTCGCCGTGGAGCCGTCGGTGGTTGAACCAGTCGATGTACTCCGCGACGGCGATCTCGAGGTCGTCGATGCTCTTCCAGGGGCCTTTGTTGCGGACCAGCTCGGCCTTGAAAAGCGAGTTGAACGCCTCGGCCAGGGCATTGTCGTAGGAGTCGCCGGTCGAGCCGACAGATGCGACCGCTCCGGCCTCGGCCAGCCGTTGGGTGTAGCGCACCGCGAGGTACTGAACTCCCTTGTCCGAATGCGCGATGACACCGGTGGTGTCCTGGCCGGCGTGCTCACGGGTCCACAGGCCCATCTCGAGTGCGTCCAGCGCCAGGTCAGTGCGCAGGCTCCTCGAGAGCTGCCAGCCGACCACTCGGCGACTGAACACGTCGATGACGAACGCTGCGTAGACCCAGCCGGCGAAGGTCCGGCAGTAGGTGATGTCCGCGACCCAGACGCGGTTCGGTACCGGCGCTCTGAAGTCGCGATCGAGGAGGTCCGGCCGCGTGTCGGGACCCTTGCCTGGGATCGTGGTGCGTGGCCCCTTGGCTCGGCTGATGCCGCGCAGCCCCTCGGCGCGCATCAGGCGGTGCACGGTGCACCTGGCGACACGGTGGCCACGTCGGTTGAGCTCAGCGTGCATCTTGCGGACCCCGTAGACGCCGTAGTTCTCCTGATGCACCGCCCGGATCACCTCCAGACGCCGGCCATCACTGATCGCTCGCGCTGAGGGCACCCTGGACTTGGCGGCGTAGTAGCTGCTCGGGGCGATCTTGGTCCCAGCCCTGCGCAGGACCTCACAGATCGGCTCGACCCCGAACCGCTCACGATGCGTGTCGATGAACTCGACCAGCACCGCTGTGCTCACTTCAACTTGCGGTCGAGCTCCGCCGCGGCGAAAAACGCCGATGCCGTCCGCAAGATCTCATTGGCCCGCCTCAGCTCCTTGACCTCACGCTCGAGCTGGGCGATGCGCTGGGCCTCACTGGTCGTGACTCCTGGGCGGTGGCCCTGATCAATCTCGGCCTGGGAGACCCAGTTCCGCAGCGTCTCGGGGTTGATGCCCAACTGGTCCCCGACCCGACGAAGAGCACCACTCCTCGTCGCAGGGTCACGCCGCAGATCGACCGCCATCCGGATCGCCCGCTCCCGAAGCTCTTCGGGATACTTCCTCGGTGCTGCCATGACTCTCATCCTTCCGTGGAATGAGAACCTCCATCAGACCCGGCACGCGACACTGACGCGCTTACTACGCGGCAGATTGGCGCGGCAGACCATGGGCTGTCAGGTGGATCGGCCTTTAAGCCAGCGCCAGATCGTGTAGTACACGCCGATAAGCGCGGCTGCAGCTGCCACAACCACTGCCACGAAAACCGGACCCTGGGATCTCCAACCCCCCGCTATGGCGAACAGGAGGCCTGGCAGGTACCACCAGTTCAACCTGAAAAACTGTTCCCGTTCGACCACGGCCAACACCGTACTTGGAGATCCTCGTTCCATCCGATCATCGGCAGATGAGTGCGTTCGCGGCCTCGCAAGACTGGGACAACGTTCATTAGGAACGAGCACGTCAGTAGGCGCGACCAAGAGTTGCCTCGGGTCGTTCAAGGCCGGGAGCCTCTACACACGGGTTCGAGGGGGTCGAAACCGGCATCGCGGCCTCGGTCGTTCGGTTCTGGTACGCGGCGCGGGCTGCCGCTGCTGCTGTCGCGGTGTCCTGTGTGACTGCGAAGCTAGCTCGTAGCAGTCCGTCGGCTACAGGCTTCGGCAGGGGCACAAGGCGTCTGGCGAGGATGTCTGCCGGCGAGACCCAGACGCAATCGTCGTCGAGGTCGGCGGTGTCTGGTCCTACTTCGATGTCGTCCTGTGCGCGGCGCGAGAGTGCGCGGGCAGGTCCGACTAGGTCGCTGCGCTCGGCTTGATCGGTCAGTCCATGAGCGATTTCGCCCGCGGCCTCGAGCGCGTCGAGGCCGGCGGTGAATCCGCGCGCCAGACCGGGACGGGTCGCGATGACGTCTGGACTTGCCTGGGTGGTGACGTTGTGGGTGAGTTCGCGGTAGGCCGCGCGCACCTCGGCTGCTGACGCGGCCAAAGCTGGGTCAAGCCGGTCCGAGGGCCTGGTGAGGTCGAGCCATCGTGACCCGACCTGACTCCAAGACGCAGCCGCGCGGCTCATGGCCAGACGTGCACGCTCATCTGTGTGGGCCTCATCAACGACGTGAAGCCGGCTGCGTGCGACCGCGTTAGACAGCGTGACGCTGACGCTTGTCATCAGAGCCTGAGTCCGGATAATGAGGACAAGGTTGGCAGGGCTGGGATTACGGGCCAGGGCGCGGTGTGCCTGGATGTCCCAGCGCGCGACTGCGCAGGGGATGCGATCCTCATCCTCGGCTGGTCGTTGGGCCTCGCCTCGAGCCGCGTTGACGAAGCGACCTGCGAGGTAGTCACGAGCGAGGTTCTCGCATCGGGCCGCTCGATGCATCCACCTGCCGGTCGGCGGCACCGCGTAGGCGGTGTGGTTGTTAGAAAGTGGGATGGGCCGACCCTGGACGCGGGACACGCGTACGAGGTCCTTGCCGTGGGTGTTCAGTGCCACGGTGACCGCGTGAGCTGTGACGTAGAGCGTGTGCATCACCCTGGCTCGCCCGGCGTCGATGTCGTGCGCGGTACGTGACTGGTGCGCGGGTAGGTCTGTGCCGTAGCGCGCGATCAGGGCACCCGCGGTGCGCAGCGTCTCGGTGATCTGGTCAACGCCGGTGTGCGAGGGCCCATCCCCGGGCCAGCTCCCCGGCCGTGCCACGAGTCCTGTGAACGTGCCGGTCGTCGCAACCAGACGTTGCATTGCAAGTTGGTGCTCAGTCGGGTCGAGTCGTCGGCGCGGGAGTGTGTCCCAGAGCAGGGAGGCCGCGTCGACGAGGGCTGGCCAGCTGCGAAGCATGGGGCCGGCATCCTCACCGCTGATGTCCATCAAGAGATGCCGGGCCAGGTGGTCGGCGTCGTGCAACATCTCGCCGACTGCGCGGGTGTCTTTGCGGGTGTGCACGATGCGCCCGGCGTCGAGGAGCTCGTCGTCGTGTCTGGCGTACCGCGCAGGCGTCTCAGCAGCCATGGGCCCGGGCCTCGCGGATCAGGTCGCACAGCTCGACAGCAAGCTCGCTGAAGACGAGGTCGGTCCGCGAGCTGAGGAGAAACTCGGCGTCAGTCAAGAGCTCAAGCACGCTGCGCTGGCCGGGGTGTTCGGGTGCGTCGGTGTCCTCGGGCTCGTCGAACTGGAACTGACCGGTGAGCAGCTGCGCTGCGGCGCCACGGGCGAGGTAGATGCCGAGGCCCAGATCCGGAAGCGGCGAACTCGGGCCGGCGGCCTCACTGTGCCTCCAGGCGAGCAGCGCGGCCCAGTGGAGTCGGAGCACCACCTGGGCCATCAACTCGTCGGGTGATAGGTCAGCAGCTTCAGCGTTGGTCATCTGGATCCCTCCTTGGAACGGGGCTACGCCAGGGCCACATCAACCCACTGGATCGCAGCAGTGTGGCGACCGGTCGGCGGTGCCTGTGGATAACTCCGGTGGTGTCGGTTCTGGGGAGGAGACTCATCACAGGTCAACAGGTCCCTGATGGGGCCACCGGCGATCACACAGCCGAGCTGAGTTTGTTTGCCCCATCGCGGGAGTGAGGAGGAGATCACGATGCGAGTGCCAACTGTCGTGTGGA
>JAOPYC010000065.1 GCA_025964795.1 Marmoricola sp. | reverse complement strand
GCAGCTTGCGCTGCAGCATCGAGGTCGAGCCGAACTGCGTCGAGACGACCAGCTCGATCGCCTGGACCACCAGGTCCATGTCGTCACCGATGTCGTCGTCGAGGTCGCGCTTGGCCGCGGCCGGGGCCGTGACGTCGTCGCGGTAGTTCGGCTGCAGCTGGTCCTTGCACTGCTTGACCACCTGAGCGATCTCCGCCTCGGTGACCCAGGAGCCCTGCACGCGCACGGCCTTGGAGGTGCCCATCGGCAGGAACAGCCCGTCACCCTGGCCGACCAGCTTCTCGGCGCCCGGCTGGTCGAGGATGACCCGGCTGTCGGCCAGCGAGCTGGTCGCGAAGGCCAGCCGCGACGGGACGTTGGCCTTGATCAGGCCGGTGACCACGTCGACGCTGGGCCGCTGCGTGGCCAGCACCAGGTGGATGCCGGCGGCGCGGGCCAGCTGGGTGATCCGGACGATCGCGTCCTCGACGTCGCGCGGTGCGACCATCATCAGGTCGGCGAGCTCATCGACCACCACGCACAGGTAGGGGTAGGGCGTCAGCACGCGCTCGCTGCCCGGGGGCACCACGACCTTGCCCGCGCGGACGGCCTTGTTGAAGTCGTCGACGTGGCGGAAGCCGAAGTTGGCGAGGTCGTCGTAGCGCATGTCCATCTCACGCACCACCCACTGCAGCGCCTCGGCGGCCTTCTTGGGGCTGGTGATGATCGGCGTGATCAGGTGCGGGATGCCCTCGTAGGCGTTCAGCTCGACCCGCTTGGGGTCGACCATGATCATCCGCACCTCGTCGGGCGTGGAGCGCATCAGGATCGAGGTGATCATCGAGTTGATGAAGCTGGACTTTCCGGAGCCGGTCGCGCCGGCCACCAGCAGGTGCGGCATCTTGGCGAGGTTCGCGACCACGAAGCCGCCCTCGACGTCCTTGCCCAGGCCCACGACCATCGGGTGGTGGTCGTTGCGGGCGTTGTTGGAGCGGAGCACGTCGCCGAGCGAGACCACCTCCTTGTCGGTGTTGGGGATCTCGATGCCCACCGCGGACTTGCCGGGGATCGGGCTCAGGATCCGCACGTCCGCGGAGGCCACGGCGTAGGAGATGTTCTTGGCGATGCCGGTGATCTTCTCGACCTTGACCGCGGGGCCGAGCTCGACGACGTACCGCGTCACCGTGGGACCGCGCGTGTAGCCGGTCACCTGGGCGTCGATGTCGAACTCCTCGAGCGTCTGGGTCAGGCGCGCGACGATGTCGTCGGAGGCGGTGGAGCGGGCCTTGTGCACCGACCCGGGCTTGAGCACCTGGCTGTCGGGCAGCGAGTAGGTGATGTCGCCGGAGAGCGAGAGCTGCTCCACGCGGGCCGGCAGCGGGGTGTGCGGCGGCGGCTCGAGCGCCTCCTTGGAGGCGGGCTCGTCGACCGGGCCGGTGAGGTCGCGGTCCACCTCGGGATCCCGCTGACGGTCCTGGGCGACCTCCGGCTTCTTCCGGCGTCCCCGCTTGCCGAGCTCGCGGTCCTCCAGCAGCGGGGTGTCGTACGCCGGGTCGCCCATCTCGGGATCGATCTCGAGGTCGGCGGCGGCCCGACGGGCCCGGGAGCCCTTGGCCGGGACGGGCTCGGGCTCCTCCTCGGCGGCCACCTGGTGGCCCATGATGCGCTCGCCGAGCTCACGCAGCCGGGCCGGCACCTGGTAGACGGGGGTCGCGGTCACCACGAGCAGCCCGAAGACGGCCAGCAGCATCAGCAGCGGGACCACCACGTAGGCGGTCTGGAGCAGGTCCATCAGCAGCTTGGAGACGACGAAGCCGATCGCCCCGCCCGCCTGCTGCAGGGGGGCGGTGTCGCCCTGCTCGGGCTTGGGCGAGCCGTTGGCGATGTGCACGATGCCCAGGACGCCGAACAGCAGCGCGGTCCAGCCGATCACCTGGCGCCCCGCGGGGCCGTTGGTCTCCGGGTCGCGCAGGTTGCGCCACGCGACGTAGCAGAGCAGCAGCGGGACGAACCACGCGAGCAGGCCGACGGATCCCGCGACGACGGTCCGGGTGAACTCGCCGATGCCGCCGGGGAGCTGCCACCACACGGCTGCGGCCACCACGACGGCGAGCCCGACGAGGAACAGGCCGGCCCCGTCGCGGCGGTGCTCGGGCTCGAGGTCGCCGGCGGTGTGCCCGATGCGGCGTACTCCCCCACCGATGGCGTGCGCGACGCCCAGCCACGCGGTCACCAGGACCCGGGCCACGGCCGTGAACACCACGGCGATCGGACCCGCGCCGTTGCGCACCGCCCGAGGGGCCGGGCGCTTGGCCGCGCCGCCCTTCTTGCGGGTGGACGCGCTCGAGCGTGCGGCGGGCTTTCGCCCTGACTTGCTTCCCGTGGACCGGGATCGCGAGGTCGAGCTCCCTTGCGCCGTCTTGCGGGCAGGGGTGCTCTTGCTACGCGACGCCGGCGGGGAAGACGTACGGGTCGCCATGGTGGGAATCTACCCCGAACACCTCATCTGCCCCATGCGTCACACGCCGCAGCGCACCGTGTCGCGGGCAGGGCGCCCGAGCAGGTGGAGCGCGTTGGAGAGGTCAGCTCTCCTGGTCGACGCCGTAGAGCGGCAGCCGCACCCGGAAGGTGCTGCCCACGCCCAGCTCGGAGGCGACCAGGATCTCGCCGCCGTGCATGTGCGCGATCCGGCGCGAGATCGCCAGGCCCAGGCCGGTGCCGGGGATCGACAGCGCCTCGGGGTTGCTGGAGCGGTGGAAGGCGGAGAACAGGTGGACCTGGTCGGCGGCGGAGATGCCCAGGCCGGTGTCGGCGCAGCGCACCCAGGCGTGCTTCTCGTCGCAGCCCACCTCGAGGTGGACGCTGCCGCCGGAGCGGCTGTACTTCACGGCGTTGCTGACCAGGTTGTCCACGACCTTGCCCAGGTCGTCGGGATCGGCGGTCACCATCACCGGGGTGTCCGGCATCACGAGGCTGATCTCGACCCGGCCCTGCTCGGCCTGGATGGCCATCAGGTCGGTGCTCTGCTCGGCGAGCTCGCGGAGGTCCACCGGGCGGCGTACGGTCTCGCGCTTGTCCTGGATCTGCGAGTAGTTCAGCAGGTTCTGCACGAGCCGGTTGAGCCGGTCGGCGTTGCGGGAGATGGCCTCGACCGAGCCGACGCCGGTGTCGAGGTCCTCCAGCAGCTCGATGTGCCCGATGATCGAGGTCAGCGGGGTCTTGAGCTCGTGGGAGATGGTCGCGATCAGCTCGCCCTTGTAGCGGTCGAGCTCCTGGAGCTCGCCCACCAGGTGCCGCTCGCGGTCGTAGAGGCGGGCGTTGAGGACGACGCGGCCGAGCGCGCGGCCCACCTCCATCACCGCCTCCTGCTCGTCCTGGGTCCAGGTGCTCAGGCCGGCGTCGCGGGCGAGCAGGACGTAGCCGAGCATCTCCCGGCCCACGGCTACCGGCGCGAACATCAAGCTGTAGCCGTCGTGGTCGTCGACCAGCTCGCGCACCAGCTCCTGCTGGCTCGCGTCGAGGCCGTCGTCGAGCTGGCAGGCGTTGCCGGCGTGGATCATCACCGGTCGGCCCAGCTCCCAGGCGCGCATCGCCAGCAGGCTCTTCACCGCGACGAGCTCGTGGCTGGACTCGCGGTCGTCGGGCGGGTACGCCGCGGACTGCTCGACCTGGCCCAGGTCGCCGGACGGGAAGCAGCGGATCCACAGGTGCTCGGTCTGCAGGTGCCGGGCGATGGCCTGCGCGGCCTCGCGCAGCGAGAGGTCCAGCTCGGCCAGCTGACCGGCCGAGGACACGGCCCGGAGCATGTCGCCCATGCGGACCTGGTCGCCGAGGCGCTCGCGCTGCTGGGCGTTGTACATCGCCAGGCCGGCCTGGACCACGAACATCTCCAGCAGCTCGCGCTCCTCGCGGTTGGGGATGCGGTTGCCCGGCGGGAGGTCGACGGACATGTTGCCGAGGAGCTGTCCGGTGGCCGAGTAGAGGGGCGCGTAGAGCGCGTCGAGCGGGTGCCAGGAGTCTAGGGTGGTGCCGGGCTCGAAGTCCGGGACCCAGGCGGACTCCTCGAGCGCGTTGGGCATCCGGTCGTGGGGCACGAAGCGCAGCACGCCCCACTCGTCGGCCTGGGCGAACTCGTTGAAGATCGAGGCCACCGGCGTACGCCGGCCGATGATCTGCTCCCGGACCTCCTCGGGCC
>JAOPYC010000056.1 GCA_025964795.1 Marmoricola sp. | reverse complement strand
CAACGGCTGCCGCCCGCCCAAGCGCCGGCGCGTCTGACGCAGAGACTGAACAGGAGACTTTGACCCATGGCTCGTTACATCGGCCCCATGACCAAGAAGTCGCGCCGTCTCGGTGTCGACCTCGTCGGTGAGGACAAGGCGTTCGAGAAGCGCCCCTACGCTCCCGGCCAGCACGGGCGTACTCGCATCAAGGAAAGCGAGTACCGCAACCAGCTGCAGGAGAAGCAGAAGGCGCGCTTCACCTACGGCGTGATGGAGAAGCAGTTCCACAACTACTACGACGAGGCCAGCCGCCGTCCCGGCAAGACCGGTGACAACCTGCTGCAGCTTCTCGAGTGCCGGCTGGACAACGTGGTCTACCGCGCCGGGTTCGCCCGCACGCGTCGCCACGCCCGCCAGCTGGTCGTCCACGGACACTTCCGGGTGAACGGCAAGAAGGTCGACATCCCGTCGTACCAGGTCGCCGCGCACGACATCATCGACGTGCGTGAGAAGAGCCTGGAGATGACCCCGTTCATCGTGGCTCGGGAGACGTTCGGCGACCGGATCGTCCCCGCCTGGCTCGAGTCGATCCCGACGCGCATGCGAGTGCTCGTGCACTCCCTGCCCCTGCGCGCGCAGATCGAGCTCCCGGTCCAGGAACAGCTCATCGTCGAGTACTACTCGAAGAAGTAACACTCCAACCAACCCTGCGTGAAGTTCGAGTCCGTCATATGTCGGGTGGGCTCGGAAAGGAAGAAATAGTGCTCATCGCTCAGCGCCCGACCCTGTCGGAAGATGTCGTCGACGAGTTCCGCTCGCGGTTCGTGATCGAACCGCTGGAACCCGGCTTCGGCTACACGCTCGGCAACTCGCTCCGCCGTACGCTCCTGTCCTCGATCCCGGGGGCCTCGGTCACCAGCATCAAGGTGGACACGGCGCTGCACGAGTTCTCCACGATCGAGGGCGTCAAGGAAGACGTCACCGAGATCATCCTCAACCTCAAGGGCCTCGTCGTCTCCAGCGAGCACGACGAGCCGGTCGCCATGGTGCTCCGCAAGTCGGGCGCCGGCGTCGTGACCGCGGCGGACATCGAGTCCTCCGCGGGCGTCGAGGTCCACAACCCCGACCTGAAGATCGCCACCCTGAACGCCAAGGGCAAGATCGAGATGGAGCTCATCGTCGAGCGCGGTCGTGGCTACGTCAGCTCGGTCCAGAACAAGGGCGCGGACAACGAGATCGGCCGGCTTCCCGTCGACTCGATCTACAGCCCCGTGCTCAAGGTGACCTACAAGGTCGAGGCCACTCGTGTGGAGCAGCGCACGGACTTCGACAAGCTGGTCATCGACGTCGAGACCAAGCCGTCGATCACCCCGCGCGACGCGATCGCCTCGGCGGGCAAGACGCTCGTCGAGCTGTTCGGCCTGGCCCGTGAGCTCAACGTCGAGGCCGAGGGTGTCGACATCGGCCCCTCGCCCGTCGACGAGCAGCTGGCCCAGGACCTCGCCCTCCCCGTCGAGGACCTGAACCTGACCGTCCGCTCCTACAACTGCCTCAAGCGCGAGGGCATCCACACCGTGGGTGAGCTTATCTCGCGCTCGGAGCAGGACCTGCTCGACATCCGCAACTTCGGTGCGAAGTCGATCGACGAGGTCAAGGCCAAGCTGGTCGAGATGGGCCTGTCCCTCAAGGACAGCGCGCCCGGCTTCGATCCGGCCACCGCCCTGGCGGCGTACGACGACGACGACGACTCCTTCGTCGAGGACGAGCAGTACTAAGAACCCCATCTACTCCGGTACCTGACACGGCCGGGGAGAATCGAGAGAAGCAATGCCTACTCCCAAGAAGGGTGCCCGCCTCGGCGGAAGCCCGGCGCACCAGCGGCTGATCCTGTCGAACCTCGCCACGGCGCTGTTCGAGCACGGCCGGATCACCACCACCGAGGCCAAGGCGCGCGTGCTGCGCCCGGTCGCGGAGAAGCTGATCACCAAGGCGCGCAAGGGCGACATCCACAACCGGCGTCAGGTCCTCAAGACCATCCACGACAAGTCGGTCGTGCACACGCTGTTCACCGAGATCGGTCCGAAGTTCGCGGAGCGTCCCGGCGGCTACACCCGGATCACCAAGATCGGTCCGCGCAAGGGCGACAACGCCCCGATGGCGATCATCGAGCTGGTGAACGAGGACTACACCCCGTCGGCGCCCAAGGCCACCAAGACTGCTGCTCCGGCCCCGGCCGCCGCACCGGTCGACGTGGTCGAGCCGCCCGTCGAGGACGCCCCCGCCGAGGTGGAGGCGACCGACCTGGCCGGCGAGACCGAGGTCATCGACACCGAGGCCACCGACGTCGAGACCGCGGAGGCGGAGTCCAACGCCGACACCGTCGCCCCGGCCGAGGCCGAGGCTGCCCCGGAGGACGACAAGGCCTGAGCTCACCCTCAGCAACGAAGGGCCCGACACCACGAGAGTGGTGCCGGGCCCCTCGTCTTTCCGCGGAGCGGGCACTTTCGTCACGCCGTACGACGCTGAGCGGGCACTTTCGTAACGCTCGGGTGCGGTGACCGGGCAAGAATGGCCCGGCCCGATCTGAGCTGCTGTGATGAAACTGCCCGCTCGAGGTCGTACGACGTGACAAGACTGCCCGCTCGGCGTGCTACCGCGTGACGAAGGTGCCCGCTCGGCGGACTAGCTCGCCGGACTAGTTCGCCGGACCAGGGGAGGCGGCGAGGTGGGCGTGCACGAGGGGTACGACGCTCGCGCCCTCCCCGGACGCCGCGGCCACGCGCTTCATCGAGCCCGCCCGGATGTCGCCGGCCGCGAACAGGCCGGGAACCGAGGTGGCCAGGTTGGCCGGGGGGAGGCCCTCGTGCCAGAACTCCTTGGGCACGTCCCGCCCGGTCAGCACGAAGCCGTTGTCGTGGGGACAGATGCCGGAGGGCACCCAGTCGCACTTCGGCTCGGCGCCCAGCAGCAGGAACAGGCCGCCCGCCTGCGCCCGCGTGACCTCCTCGGTGTTCAGGTCGCGGATGTCGATCCACTCCAGCCGACCCTCACCTCCGCCGTCGACGACCTGGGAGCAGGGCCGGATGCTGATCGAGGGCACGTACTGCATCTCCCGGATCAGGTAGTCCGACATCGTCTGGGCGATCTCGGGCCGCCGGATCAAGATGGTGACCGAGCGGGCGTACTTCGCGAGGTGCAGCGCCGCCTGTCCCGCCGAGTTGCCGCCCCCGACGACGAACACGTCGCGGTCCTCCATCTCGGGAGCCGCGCTGACCGCGGCGCCGTAGTGCACGCCGAGCCCGACCAGCTCCTCGACGCGGTCGATGCCGAGGCGGCGGTAGGCCACCCCGGTGGCGATCACCACGGCGCGCGTGTGCACCTCGCCGCCGCCGGTCAGCACCCGGTGCGGCTCACCGGGCTCGCCCAGGACGACGTGCTCGACCGGCCAGCCGGTGTAGAACCTGGTGCCGAACCGGATCGCCTGGTTGCGGGCACGCTGGGACAGCCGCATGCCGGAGATGCCGCGCGGGAAGCCCAGGTAGTTGCGGATCATCGAGCTGGTGCCGGCCTGCCCCCCGACGGCGTCGGACTCCAGGACGACGGTGCGCAGTCCCTCCGACGACCCGTAGATCGTGACCGCCAGGTCGCGGACGGAGCTCGGCTGCGCGGTGAGGTTGTTCAAGGCCGAGACGATCGGGAACCTGGTGCCGTCGCCGTGGCGGGCGATGATCTCGCGGCCGATCTCGGAGTCGGGGGTGACGACCTCGGCCGGCATCCCCATCTGGAAGGCGAAGTCACGCAGCGCTGAGGTGAGGGCGTCCAGCCGCGGCGAGACGATCTGCATCGACGCCACCACCGGAGCCGTGGACCCCCAGTCGGAGAGCAGCTCGGTGACCGTGGTGTGGAACTCCTCGTCACGCACCCCGCGCGGCATCAGCAGGTAGGCGTCGTACTTGCCGGTGGCCAGCCCCGGCCGCAGCTCCTCGGCGCGCTCGCGGAAATGGTCCGAGTGGGCAGCGATGATCCGCCGTGCCCGCGGCACCAGCGAGCGCCACCGGTGGAAGGCCATCAGCACGTGGGCGTCCGGGACCTCCGTCTCGGCGACCACCAGCGCCACCTGGTCGTCGTGCGCCAGGCTGCGCAGCAGCGCGAGGGTCTCGGCGCAGCTGTGCGTGGTGCGGACGTCGTAGTCCAGGGCGTAGCGCGCGAACTGCGGCTCCAGCACGTCGGCGTGGGCGGGCGCGCACAGGATGATCAGGGGGTTGCGGGGGGCGATGGGCTGGAGGACTCCGGACGGGCCGTCGGTCATGGGGTCAATCATGGGGCAGCAGGCCAACCGGACGCGCGGTCGATCTTCGGCTCAGACCCGATCCTGGCGTACGTCGAGCCGCAGCAGCCGGCTGCACAGGTCGACGGTCGGTCCGAGCAGGAGGATCACGGCCAGCGTCCCGGGACCGATCGTGGCCCCGAGCAGCCAGCCCACCAGCGCGCCGAAGCCCTGCACGCCGCTGTAGCTCCACCGGAAGGGCAGCGGGGGATCCCACGCCAGTGCCGCGGCCTCGGCGGGGCCGGCCCCCAGGTGGCTCCCGAGGTACGCCGCGATCCCGACCGCCAGCACCGGAAAGGCCGCGACCAGCAGCAGCACCTGGCCGAGCACGGTTCCCGGGGTGTCCAGCACGGGCAGCAGCCACGAGACGGTGAGGCCGACGACGACGATCTGCACCAGGGTGCCCAGGCCGGGCCGCAGCCGGCGCAGGGCCGCGAGCACCAGGAAGACGAGGCTGATCGCCATGTTGGCGGCCAGGAACGGGACGTCCGCACCGATGGAGACGCCGTTGACCAGCGTGGAGTAGCCGTCGGACCCGAGGTCAGCGGTCAGCAGCATCGCGACGCCGACGCCGAGGACGACGCAGCCGACCACGAGCAGGAGAAGGCGGGCGGGCGAGGGGCGTGGCACCCGGGCAGCATCGCAGACGGGCACGCCTTCGCCGGGCGATAGGTTGTCGCGGTGCGTCTCCGAATCGACCTCGCCTACGACGGCGCGGGCTTCCACGGCTGGGCGCGGCAGCGCGAGCTGCGGACCGTCCAGGCCGAGGTCGAGCGGTCCCTGGACACGGTGCTGCGGAGCACCGGGTCCTCGCTCACGGTGGCCGGCCGCACGGACACCGGGGTCCACGCCCGTGGCCAGGTCTGCCACGTCGACGTCGACCCGGAGACGGTGGTCGCGGCGGCCGGTCGCAGCCACGAGCCGACGATGGACGCCCTCCGCCGGCGGCTCAACGGCCTGCTCGACCCGGACATCCGCATCCTGCTCGTCGCCCAGGCGGCGGCGGGGTTCGATGCGAGGTTCTCGGCTATCTGGCGTCGCTACGCATACCGGATCGCCGACCGCGCGCAGCTCGTGGACCCGCTGAGCCGGGGGTTCGTGCTCACCCGGCAGCGTGAGCTGGACCTGGACGCGATGAACGCCGCGTCGCAGCACCTCCTCGGTGAGCACGACTTCGCCGCCTTCTGCCGCAGGCGCGAGGGAGCCACCACCATCCGGACGCTGCTCGACCTGCACTGGGACCGAGACCCCGCGGGCCTCGCCGTCGGGACCGTGCGGGCCGACGCCTTCTGCCACAACATGGTCCGCTCGCTGGTGGGCTGCCTGATCGTGGTCGGAGAGCACCGGCGCGACGCCACCTGGGCCGCGGAGGTGCTCACCGGCCGGCGACGTGACCCGGCCATCACCGTGGCCCGCGCCCACGGGCTCACGCTCGAGGAGGTGGCCTACCCCGCGGACGCCGAGCTCGCCGCGCGGGCCCACGAGTCGCGGGCGACACGCACCCTCACCCCGCCGAGCGACTGACCCGCACCAGCCGGCCGGCCTCGACCGTGCGCTTCGGCGGGAGCCTCTGGCCCCTCTTCCGGGGCGGGGGTGGCCGGGCCACCACCAGCCGCAGGGTGACGAGCGCGTCGCCGCTGGGCAGGTCGCGGTGCTCGGGGGCGGCGCTCATCCGGCCCACGAGGGTCACCTCGTTGCGGCTCTGCGTCTCGGTGGGGGCGTCGGTCAGGTTCTGCGTGATGGGCTCGCTCACGCACCCAGCACAGTCCGGGAGACGGGCCCTGGACAGGGCCGGTCCGCCGCCTGTGGAAAGGTTGGCGACGGGCCACACCTGTGGACGCGAGACGGTCGAGGGGAGCAGCCGTGGAGGAGCACTACTTCACCGCCGACCCGGCCACCCCGTTCAAGCGCGTGCCGGTGCGCACCAACGTCTGGGGGCACTGGCTGGAGCTCACGTCGGGCTCGGGGGTCTTCGCGCAGGGCCGGCTCGACATCGGCACCGGTGTGCTGCTGCGGGAGGCGGCGCCGCCGGTGGAGGCGCGCGAGGTGCTCGACCTCGGCTGCGGGTACGGCGTGATCGGCCTCGCCATCGCCGTCGCCGTGCCGGAGGCCCGCGTCACCGCCGTGGACGTCAACGAGCGTGCTCTGCTGCTGGCCGGCGAGAACGCCGCCCAGCTGGGCGTGGCCGACCGGTTCCGAGCGGCGCTGCCCGACCAGGTGGACCCGGAGGCGACGTACGACGAGATCTGGTCCAACCCCCCGATCCGGGTGGGCAAGCAGGCCCTGCACGAGCTGCTGCTGCAGTGGCTGCCGCGCCTGCGTCCCGGAGGGCGGGCCGTGATGGTCGTGGGCAAGAACCTCGGCTCGGACTCACTGGCCACGTGGCTCGGCGAGCACGGTTACCCGACCGAGAAGCAGGCCAGCGCCAAGGGCTTCCGGGTCCTGGAGTCCCGCCGCGCCTGACCGCGGTCACTCGACCAGGCGCAGCGCCTGCAGCGGGCAGGTCCGGACCGCGCGCCGCGCGAAGCCCT
The DNA here is from genome assembly GCA_025964795.1 of Marmoricola sp. Classification (GTDB taxonomy): domain Bacteria; phylum Actinomycetota; class Actinomycetes; order Propionibacteriales; family Nocardioidaceae; genus Marmoricola. The sequence goes on along the minus strand of JAOPYC010000056.1, from coordinate 7,907 downwards.
CGACGTCCGTGGGCACGACCGGCTCACGCTGGTCGTCACGGAGCAGCGGGAAACCCCACTCGTCAGTGGTGAGCAGCTCGGGCAGCAGCTCGGTGCAGGCGCCGTGCCCGTCGCACCGGGTCCAGTCAACGTGCAGGCGCATCGCAGGCTCCGTCCAGGTGGGTCTCGACGTGGTCGGCGAAGGCGCGCATCGTGCTGGCCACGAACCGCACGGTGCCGTCGGGATGCGCGCACGCGCCGCGTCCGTGCAGGAGGCCCTGGAGCCGGGCGACCTCACCGACCAGCGCGGGGTCCGCCCCGGGGACCGACAGCCGCCGCAGCGTCTCGGCCATCCGCGGGAGGCCGTTGACGCACGGTCCGCACTGCCGTGCGCCCTGACCGGCGAGGTAGCCGGCCACCGAGGCCGCCAGCGCGAGCGGGCAGGTGTCGCGGTCGAGGACGTGCACGACCCCGGCGCCCGGGCTGGCGCCGAAGCGGGCGAGGTCGCTGGTCGTCAGCAGCACGTCGAGCCGCGCCGCCGGCACCCAGGCGCCGTGGTAGCCGCCGACCAGCACGCCGGCCACCCGGTCCAGGTCCGTCCTGGCCGCACTCAGCACCGCGCGCAGGGGAGTCCCCCGCGGCACCTCGAGCACCCCGGGACGGTCCACGGTGCGCGGCACCGATCCGGACACCGAGGCCAGGAAGGTCCCCGGGTCGGAGGGGGTGCCCAGGCTGCGGAACCAGGCGGCGCCGTACCGCGCGACCAGGGCCAGGTGGGCCAGGCTCTCCGCGTTCAGCACCAGGGTGGGTCGCCCGCCGACCCCGCGGTGGTAGACCGGCACCAGCGGGTCGGAGGGCACGCCGGCCCGGCCGGTGACCTGGTTCACGAGGGCGGACTCCTGCCCGGCCACGAAACCGCCGGCCAGGTCCAGGACCTCGACCCGGGAGCCGCGCGCCGCCTCGCGAGCGGCGCCGGAGGGCACCTCGGGCCCGGTGGCGAGCAGGACGCGCTGGGCGCCGAGCGCGACGCCCAGCAGGGACAGGCCGTCGACCACCAGCCCGGGCGCGCGGGAGAGGAGGACCGCGTCCTTCGTGCTGAGCGGCTCACCCTCCATCGCGTTGCCGACCACGACCGGTGACCGGCCTGCGACGGAGGCGAGCTTGCGGGCGGTGGGGAAGCCGGCGCCGCCACGACCGGTGAGCCCGGCCTGCTCGACCAGGGCGATCAGGGCCTGCGCGCCGAGGTGGGGGAGCGGCAGGTCGGGAGCGCGGCCGAGCAGACGGCTGTTGCCGGCGGGGGCGTCCACGAGGAGCCCGGTCATCGGGCCACCACCCGGGCGACGCGGACACGACCCCGCTCGGCGTACGCCGGGAGGAGACGCCAGGTCACCGCAGCGGCCACGGCCGTGCAGCAGGCCACGACGATCGCATCCATCCACAGCGAGCCGGCGTCGGTGCCGGTTCCGAGCCCGTGCACCAGGGCCACCGGCCAGAGCAGGTAGGTGAGCCAGTGCACCGCCCGGAACACCCGCGGCCCGGCGACATGGCGCAGCAGGCTGACCACGGTGACCACCACGAGGAGGTCCACCGCCACGGTGCCGAGCCCCAGGTAGAGCGGGCGGTAGGAGCCGACGAACGGCGCCACGAAGTCGACCAGCCTCAGCTGGGCGTAGGGGTCGAACAACAGCGAGGCCAGGTGGACGGCGATCAGCCCGACGCCGGTCAGGGCCGCGGTGCGGTGGATCTCGTTGAGCCCGAAGCGACCGAGGCCGCCCAGCGGCCGCCCGGACCGCGAGGCGATGCCGAGGACCAGCGTGAGGGTGAACATCACGAGGGCGACGACGCCCGTGCCGCGACCCAGCGCCCACAGCGCCTCGCTCATGCCGCCACCTCCCGCGGCCAGCCACCCAGGGTCACCAGGGCGCCCGAGTGGGAGACCAACCGGGCCGGGAGCCCGGTGGAGCGCAGCCAGGCCAGCGCATCGTCGCCCTTGACCATGGCCGCGGTCGTCGCGGTGTTGGCGCGCAGGCAGGTCGGGGCGACCACGGTGACGCTGCGCCAGGGACCGGTCGCGGGCAGCCGCGTGGACGGGTCGACCAGGTGGTGCCGGGGCCGGCCGTCCTGGAACCACGTCCGCCGGGCGCTGCTCGAGGTCGCCAGGGCGGCCCCGCCGTGCAGGGTGATCTGCTGCGGGACGTCGTCCGGCAGGTCCTGGACCGTCACCTGCCAGCCGCCTGCGGGCGTCGGGCCGGCGGTCGCGATGTCCCCGCCGAGGCTGACCAGCACGCCGGTGCCGAGCCGGTCCGCGACCAGGCTCGCGCAGCGGTCGGCGGCGACGGCCTTGGCGGTGGCGCCCAGGTCGAGCTGGGTTCCCGGCGGCATCTGCAACCGCCGTCCTTCCAGCCGCAGCGACCGCCAGCCGGCGTACGGGCGCAGGACGACCACGGGCGAGTGGGACTCTCGCGCCCTGACCTCGGCGATGTCGCGGTCGTAGCCGAGCCCGGCCAGCACCGCACCGAGCGTGGGATCGACCGCGCCGCCGCTGTCGCGCGCGGCGGAGAGGGCCGCGCGCATCAGGTCGGCCAGCAGCGGGCTGAGCACCGTGCTTCCGTCCTCGTCCCGGGCGAGGGTCATCAGCTCGCTGTCGGGGCGGAACCGGCTGCAGGCCTGCTCGACCCGGGCCAGCTCGGCGTCGACGAGGGCGGCGGCCGCCTCGAGCCTGGTCGAGTCGGTCACCACCAGTCGGCACGAGGAGCTCCAGAGCTCCCAGTCGTGGGCGTTCCCGGTGTCCATCACGACCCGCTCGTGGTGGCCTGGGAGGTGTCGCCGGAGCCGGTGGTGGCCAACGAGGACTGGGTTCCGGACGACGTCGACGTGCCGTTCGTCGAGGTGTCGGTCGAGGACGTGCCGCTCGACGAGGCGGAGCCGCTGGACGTTGTGCCGGTCGCCGCGGCGGTGTCGCCCCCGGCTGCGACGGCGATGCCACCCGCTGCTGCCAGGGAGGTCAGGACGGCGCCACCGACCAGGGTGGCGCGGACGCGGCCGACCCGACGGGTGCTGCGGGCGCGAGAGGGGTTGTGTTCGCTCATGGCACCAAGCTGTCCGCGGATCCTGTGCCGTTCCTGTGGGGCGACTGGCGCGCGGCTACGGAACCCCTGGGGCCCAAACCATTTGGCTCAGCCGCCCGCACTGCAGAGAATGCGTCCATGGGTCACGTGGAGGTCGCCGGGGTTCGCTACGAGCTGCCCGACGGCCGCGTCCTGCTCGACGACGTCTCGTTCCGGGTGGGGGAGGGCGCCAAGGTGGCCCTGGTCGGGGCGAACGGCGCGGGCAAGACGACCCTGCTGCGGATCATCACCGGTGACCTGACGCCGCACGAGGGGGCGGTCACCCGGTCGGGTGGGCTCGGGGTGATGCGCCAGATGGTCGGCCTGGGCTCGACGAACGTCGCCGAGCTGCTGCTGTCGGTCTCCCCGCCGCGCGTGCGCGCCGCCGCCGCGGAGGTCGAGCGGCTCGAGCTGAAGCTGATGGACGTCGACGACGAGCGCACCCAGATGGCCTACGCGACGGCGCTCGCGGAGTTCGCCGACGCCGGCGGCTACGAGATCGAGGTCGTCTGGGACACCTGCTGCACGACGGCGCTCGGCGTCTCGTTCGACCGCGCGAAGTACCGCGACCTCGACACCCTCAGCGGCGGCGAGCAGAAGCGGCTGGTGCTGGAGTACCTCCTCGCGGGCCCCGACCAGGTGCTGCTGCTCGACGAGCCGGACAACTTCCTCGACGTCCCGGGCAAGGTCTGGCTCGAGGGCCGCATCCGTGAGTCGGTGAAGACGATCCTGTTCATCAGCCACGACCGCGAGCTCCTCGACCACACGGCGACCCGGGTGGTGACCGTCGAGCTGGGGGCCGCCGGGAACTCCGTGTGGACCCATCCGGGCGGGTTCTCGTCGTACCACCAGGCGCGGCGCGACCGGTTCACCCGCTTCGAGGAGCTCCGCCGCCGCTGGGACGAGGGGCACGCGAAGCTCAAGGCGCTGGTGCTGCGCTACCGGATCAAGGCGGAGTACAACGACGGCCTGGCCTCGCAGTACCGCGCTGCCCAGACGCGGCTGCGCAAGTTCGAGGAGGCCGGGCCGCCGACCGCGCAGCCGCGCGAGCAGCAGGTGACGATGCGGCTCAAGGGTGGGCGCACCGGCAAGCGGGCCGTGGTCTGCGAGGGGCTCGAGCTGACCGGCTTGATGAAGCCGTTCGACCTCGAGGTCTGGTACGGCGAGCGCGTGGCCGTGCTCGGCTCCAACGGCTCCGGGAAGTCGCACTTCCTGCGGCTGCTCGCGGCCGGGGGGAGTGATCCCGACATCGAGCACCGCCCGGTCGACGAGACCCCGGTGGCGCCGGTGCGGCACGCGGGTCGTGCGAAGCTCGGCGCGCGGGTGCGTCCTGGCTGGTTCGTGCAGACCCACGCCCACCCGGAGCTGATGGGGCGCACCCTGCTGGAGATCCTGCACCGCGGAGACGCCCACCGCGACGGCATGCCGCAGGAGCCGGCGTCGCGGGCCCTGGACCGCTACGAGCTCGCGCACGCCGCGGACCAGAGGTTCGAGTCACTCTCCGGCGGTCAGCAGGCGCGGTTCCAGATCCTGCTGCTGGAGCTGTCCGGCGCGACCCTGCTGCTGCTCGACGAGCCCACGGACAACCTCGACGTCGAGTCCGCGGAGGCGCTGGAGGAGGGCCTCGAGCGGTTCGAGGGGACGGTCCTCGCGGTGACCCACGACCGCTGGTTCGCCCGCGACTTCGACCGCTACCTCGTCTACGGGGCCGACGGCTCGGTCTATGAGTCCGACGGCCCGGTCTGGGACGAGGGCCGCGTCCAGCGCACCCGCTGACCCGAACGGGCGTGGCCCTAGGGTGGCCTGCGTGTTTCGTCCCTCCGCCGCGACCGTGCCGGCGCCGCTGCTGGTGCTCGGTGGCGTGGTCTCCGTGCAGTTCGGCGGGGCACTGGCCGCGACCCTGGTGCCGGAGATCGGGGCGGGCGGCTCGGTGCTGCTGCGGATCGCGATCTCGGCGCTGATCCTGGTCCCCCTGGTCCGGCCGCAGCTGCGGGGGCACCCGCGTCGGGCCTGGCTCACCGTGGTGGCCTTCGGGGTGGCGCTGGGGTTGATGAACTGGAGCTTCTACAGCTCGCTGGGGCACCTGCCACTCGGGGTGGCCGTGACCGTCGAGTTCCTCGGCCCGCTGGTGCTGACCACGGTGCTGTCGCGGCGCCCGCTCGACCTCGTCGCGGTGCTGGCGGCCGCGGTGGGCGTGCTGCTGATCTCCGCGGCGCTCACCGTCCCGTTCGCCCACCTCAGCTGGATCGGCCTGGCCCAGGCGGCGGCGGCCGGAGCGTGCTGGGCGGCGTACATCCTGCTGAGCGGCCGTACCGGAGCCGCCTTCGAGGGGCTCGACGGGCTGGCGATCGCCCTCGTCGTCTCCACCGCGGTCGTGCTCCCGGTCGGCCTGTCCAGCGGCGGTCTCTGGACCGGCGAGCACCTGCTCAAGGGTCTCGGGCTCGCGGTGCTGTCCTCGCTGCTGCCCTACTCGCTGGAGCTGCTGGCCCTGCGGCGCCTGCGGGCGGCCGTGTTCGGGATCCTGCTCTCCCTCGAACCGGCCGTCGCGGCCCTGGCCGGGCTGCTGGTGCTCGACCAGCGGCTCGACGCCCTCCAGCTCGTCGGCCTGGTGCTGGTGGTCCTCGCCAGCGCCATCGTGATGGGCTTCGGCAAGGGTCCCGAGCCGGCCGCCGGGCCCGAGGGACCTGGTCGGATCGAGCCGAGCTGAGCTGAGCCCCAGGAACCTTGCTCCGTTGCCGGGCGTTGTGGCCTGTGTCACGCTCTGCGCATCCGCCCTGGCCCGAGGAGTCGACCATGACCGAGCTCGCCGACCCGATGTTCCTGGACGACCGGCTGGCCCACTGGGCGCAGGCCACCCCCGACGCCGAGGCCTTCACCTACCTGAGCCGGTCGTGGACCTGGCGCGAGTGGGAGGAGCGCGTACGCCGCCTGGCCGGCGCCCTCCAGCGCCTGGGCGTCGGACGTGGTGACGTGGTCTCGTTCCTCGACAAGAACCACCCGGCCTGTGTCGAGCTCACCCTCGCAGCGGCCAGCCTCGGTGCGGCGAACGCGATCGTCAACTTCCGCCTGGCCGGTGCCGAGGTCGACTACGCGGTCAACGACGCCGGTGCCAAGGTGCTCCTCGTCGGCACGGAGCTGATGCCCCTGGTGGACAAGATCCGCGACAACCTGCCCACCGTCGAGCACGTCGTCGAGGTGACTCCCGACGGCGCCGAGGGTGACCCCTACGAGGCGTTGCTGGCGGACGCCGTACCCGCCGGTCGCGGGCCGGAGGTGGAGCCGGGCGACGTGTGCCTGGTGATGTACTCCTCGGGCACCACCGGTCGCCCCAAGGGCGTCGCCCTCACCCAGGCGAACATGATCGCGCACACGCTGAACGCCCATGAGGGCTGGGCTTTCGACGACGGTGACAAGAACATGGTGTCGATGCCGTTGTTCCACGTCGGCGGTTCGTCGTACGTCCTGTTCGGCATCCACGACGGCGTCCCCAGCGTGATGACCCGCGACCCCGACGGCGCCTCGCTCGCCGGCGCGATCATGCAGGGGGCCAACCGCACCTTCCTGGTGCCGGCCGTGCTCGCGCAGGTGCTGCAGTCGGGCGATGACGCCATCAAGCTGTTCGGCAACCTGAAGACCTACTGCTACGGCGCCGCACCGATGCCGATGCCCCTGCTGCGAGCGGCCCTCAAGGCGTGGCCCGACACCGACTTCATCCAGGTCTACGGCTTGACCGAGGTGTGTGGCGTGATCACCCACCTGCTCCCGGAGGCCCACCGCGACGAGCAGCACCCCGAGCGGCTGGTCAGCGCCGGGCAGGTGATCCCGGAGACCGAGGTGAAGGTGGTCCACCCGGAGTCCGGGAAGGAGGTAGCGACCGGCGAGCACGGCGAGCTGTGGTTCCGCACTCCGCAGCTGATGAAGGGCTACCTGAACCGGGCCGAGGACACCGCGCAGGTGATCACCGAGGACGGGTGGTTCCGCACCGGCGACATGGGCAAGGTCGACGCTGACGGGTTCGTCTACGTCGAGGACCGGCTCAAGGACATGATCATCTCGGGTGGGGAGAACATCTACTCGCCCGAGGTCGAGCGGGTCTTGGCCGAGCACCCCGCGGTGATGGAGGTCGCGATCATCGGCGTCCCCGACGACCGCTGGGGTGAGACGGTCAAGGCCGTGGTCTCGCTGAAGCCGGGCACCGAGGCCACCGAGGCCGAGCTGATCGCCTGGTGCCGGGAGTCGCTGGCCAGCTTCAAGTGCCCCAAGTCGGTGGACATCATCGACGCGCTGCCCCGCAACCCCACCGGCAAGATCCTCAAGCGCGACCTGCGCAAGCCCTACTGGGACGGCCGGGAGCGCTCCACCGTCTGACCCCTCCGGACGTCATGGGTTCCGGTGGTCCTGGGCACCACTTCGGATGCCGCCCGCGGGGGAGGCCGAGCTCCAGTGGCGGTAGAGGCACCGGGCCGACGTCGAGGGACCGATCACTTCCAGCGTTCGGAGGCCGGGACGAACTCCAACTTCCGGTCGCCGGTGTAGATCTGCTTGGGACGCGCGATCTTCTGGTCCTTGTCCTGGACGAGCTCCAGCCACTGGGCCAGCCAGCCCGGCGTACGGCCGATGGCGAAGAGCACCGTGAACATCTCCGGCGGGAACTGGAAGGCCTCGTAGATCAGGCCGGAGTAGAAGTCGACGTTGGGGTAGAGCTTGCGCTTGACGAAGTACTCGTCCTCGAGCGCGATCTTCTCCAGCTCCTGGGCGATCTCGAGCAACGGGTTGACCCCGGTGACCTCGAAGACGTCGTCGCAGGCCTTCTTGATGATC
>JAOPYC010000014.1 GCA_025964795.1 Marmoricola sp. | reverse complement strand
CTCTACACCGCCGAGCACGAGGACTTCCGCAAGACGGCGCGCACCTTCTACGAGCGCGAGGTGGTCCCCCACCACGACCAGTGGGAGAAGGACGGCATCGTCCCCCGCGCGCTGTGGGCGACGGCGGGCGAGGCCGGGCTGCTCTGCTTCGACGTCCCCGAGGAGTACGACGGCCCCGGCGTGACCGACTTCCGCTACAACGTGATCCTGTCCGAGGAGCAGACCCGGGCCGGCGTCAGCGGCCCCGGCTTCTCGGTGCACACCGACATCATCGTCCCCTACATCATCAGCCTGGGGAACGAGGAGCAGAAGAAGCGCTGGCTCCCCGGCACCGTCTCCGGCGAGATCATCACCGCCATCGCGATGACCGAACCCGGCGCCGGAAGCGACCTCCAGGGCATCCGGACGACCGCCGTCGACAAGGGTGACCACTACGTGCTCAACGGCTCGAAGACGTTCATCAGCAACGGCATCAACGCCGACCTCGTCATCGTCGTCGCGCGCACCGACCCCGACGCCGGCCACAAGGGCATCAGCCTGCTGGTCGTCGAGCGCGGCATGGAGGGCTTCGAGCGCGGCCGCAACCTCGACAAGATCGGGCTGCACGCGCAGGACACCTCCGAGCTCTCCTTCACCGACGTCGTCGTACCCAAGGAGAACCTGCTCGGCAAGGAGGGCGAGGGCTTCATCTACCTGATGATGAACCTGCCCCAGGAGCGCCTGATCATCGCCGCGCAGGCGGTCGCCGCCGCCGAGACGATCGTGGAGATGTGCATCGAGTACGCCAAGACGCGGGAGGCGTTCGGCAAGCCGATCGGCAAGTTCCAGCACAACCGGTTCCTGATCGCCGAGATGGCCACCGAGACGACGATCGCGCGCACGTTCATCAACGACGCGCTGCAGAAGCACCTCGACGGCAAGCTCACCGCGGTCGACGCCGCGATGGCGAAGTGGTGGTGCACCGAGCTCCAGAACAAGCTCGTCAACCAGGGCGTCCAGCTCCACGGCGGCTACGGCTACATGCTGGAGTACCCCATCGCGAAGGCCTACCTGGACAGCCGGATCTCCACCATCTACGGCGGCACGACCGAGATCCAGAAAGAGATCATCGGCCGGAGCCTGGGGCTGTAGGCGGACATGGACTTCGACCTGCCGGACACCGCGATCGCCGTCCGCGACGGTGTCGCCGCCGTCGCCGCGAAGTACGACCACGCCTACTGGTCGCGCTGCGAGGACGAGAAGCGCTACCCCGAGGAGCTCTACGCCGACCTCGCCGACGGTGGCTGGCTCGGCCTCAGCGTCCCCGAGGAGTACGGCGGCGGCGGGCAGGGCCTGCTGGAGACGGCCATCGCCTGCGAGACGCTGTGCGCCTCCGGCGGCACGGCCGGGTCGTTCATCTACGTGCTCAACCCGGGTTTCGGCGTGACCACGCTGGCCCGGCACGGCACCGAGGAGCAGAAGCAGGAGATCCTCCCCGGCCTGGCGACCGGCGAGGTCCAGTTCAGCTTCGGACTGACCGAGCCGGACGCCGGCTCCAACGCCATCGAGATCACCACCAGCGCCCGCGCCGATGGTGACGACTTCCTGATCAAGGGCCAGAAGGTCTGGATCTCCAACGTCGAGCGCGCCGACTGGATGGTCGTGGTCACCCGGACCGTCCCGGCTGCCGAGGCCAGGCCGCGCACGTCGGGATTCACGCTGTTCCTCGTCGACGTCAAGGCGGCCCTCGCCGACGGCACGTTGAGCTACACCCCGATCCCGAAGATGGGGTCCAACATCCTCTACTCCAGCCAGGTGTTCCTCGACGACGTCCGGGTCCCGGCCCACCGCGTGCTCGGTGAGGTGGACCAGGGGTTCGCGGTGCTGTGGGACGTGCTCAACCCGGAGCGGATCATCGCCGCCGCCGGCGCCGTCGGCGGCGCCGACGCCGCCCTGGAGGTGGCCTCCGACTACGCCCGCGAGCGGGTGGTCTTCGGTCGTCCCATCGGCTCCAACCAGTCGATCCAGTTCCCGCTGGCGCAGATCAAGGCCAAGACCGAGCTGGCCCGGCTGATGACCTACAAGGCCGCGTGGCTCTTCGACCAGGGACGCCCGTGCGCGAGCGAGGCCAACGTCGCCAAGCTCACCGCCGCACAGGCCTCGTGGGAGGCGGCCGACCAGGCGTTCCAGACCCTGGGCGGCATGGCCTACTCCAAGGAGTACCCCGTCGAGCGGATGTTCCGGGACGCCCGCATCGGCAAGAACATCCCCGTCTCCGAGCAGATGGTCCTCGCCCACATCGGCACGTCCATGCTCAAGCTGCCGAAGAGCTACTGACCCACATCCCCCTCACCCAGGAGCACCCGTGACCGACGTCATCGCCGACCGCCACGAGATCGACGCTGCCATCGCGGGGCGCACCGTCCCGCACGCCTTCGCCGAGACCGTCGCGGCCCAGGGTGACAACCCGGCGTACTCCGACAAGATCGGCCTCGAACCCGGTGCGAAGGGCTGGCGCACGCTCTCCTGGCGCGAGCTGCGCGAGACCAGCCTCGACGTCGCGGCCGCGCTCGTCGACCTCGGCGTGCAGCCGGGCGACCGGGTCGCGATCATGGGCACCAACCGGATCGAGCACGTGGTGGCGGATCTCGCCGCCCTGCACGCCGGGGCGGTTCCGATGTCGATCTACAACACCCTCTCCCCCAGCCAGGTCGCCTACGTGGCCGGCCACGCGGAGCCCTCGGTCGTCGTGCTCGAGGGCGCCGACCAGGTCGCCCGCTGGTCCAAGGCCCTGGCGTCGGGGACGACCCAGGTCGTCGTGATGGACGCCGACGCCGTGACCGAGGGGGCGCTGACCTGGGAGCAGCTGCTCGAGCGCGGCCGGGCCACCCGCGAGCAGCACCAGGCCGAGATCAACCAGCGCTGGCAGGCGATCGACCCGGAGCAACCGGTCACGATCCTCTACACCTCCGGGACGACCGGCAGCCCCAAGGGCGTGGTGATCACCCACCGCAACGTGCTCTTCGAGGTCGAGAGCAGCACGCGCACGGCCAGGCTCGAGGACGCGGACAACGTCGGTGTCTCCTACCTGCCCTACGCGCACATCGCCGAGCGCGTGCTGGGCATCTACGTCCCCGTCGTGCAGGGCGCGCACCTGCACCTGATCGGCGATCCCGCCCAGCTGGTCGGCGCCCTCGGCGAGGTCCGCCCGACCCGGTTCTTCGGAGTGCCCCGCGTCTGGGAGAAGATCCAGACCGGCATCGGCGGTCTGCTCGCCATGGAGACCGACGAGACCAAGAAGAAGGCCGTCGCGGACGCGATGGCCGTCGGCCTGGAGTACGTCGAGTCCCGCCAGTTCTCCTGCACGACGAGCCCCGAACTGCAGGCGCGGTTCGAGGCGGCCGACGCAGCCGTGCTCACGCCGATGAAGTCGATGCTCGGGCTGGACCGGGTGACTTGGGCCGGCAGCGCCTCGGCGCCGATGCCGCTGGAGACCGTGCGATTCTTCGCGGGCCTCGGCTTCTCGATCTTCGACATCTACGGGATGACCGAGACCAGCGGGTCGGTCACCGCCTGCGGTCCCGACCAGTTCCGGCTCGGCACGGTGGGCAAGGCCCAGCCGGGCATCGAGATGTCGATCGCCGAGGACGGCGAGATCCTCACCCGCAGCCCGGTGAACACCGTCGGCTACCACCAGAACCCCGAGGCGACCGCCGAGCTGATCGACGGCGACGGCTGGGTGCACACCGGCGACATCGGCGAGATCGACGAGGACGGCTTCCTCAAGGTGGTCGACCGCAAGAAGGAAATGATCATCACGTCACAGGGCAAGAACATTGCCCCGTCGAACATCGAGAACCTGCTCAAGGAGAGTCCCCTGGTCGGCCACGCACTGGCCTTCGGGGAGGGCAAGCCCTACGTGGTCGCGATCCTGACCCTCGACCCCGACGTCGCGCCAGTCGTCGCCGGCCGGCTCGGCGTGGAGTACGACGATCCGGCGGACCTCGCGCAGAAGCCGGAGATCCTGGGGATCGTCGGCCAGGCGGTGGAGAAGGCCAACGACCGGCTCTCCCGCCCCGAGCAGGTCAAGAAGTGGACGCTGCTGCCGGTCGAGTGGACCGCCGAGTCCGCCGAGCTGACCCCGACCCTCAAGCTGAAGCGCCGCGTGGTGCACAGCAACTACGCGGACGCCATCGCCGAGCTGTACGCCCGGTCGTGACCGTGCCGTCCACCCCGGCGGACCCGTCTCACCGGGGTTGTGAAGCCGTCATGGTGGGCTAAGGTGGACTAATCGCACCGCGTCAGCGGTGGGCACCGTGTTGAAGACACCGACCGTGCCTGAGTGCTGTAGGGGAACTGGCACTCCCCCTCCAGCCTTCCCTCGGGGAGGCCTCACAGGTCGGTGAGCAATGACCGCAGTAGCCCATTCACGAGCGCCGGGAACCCGGCTCTCCTCCCACGATCGAGCCGCCTACACACGCGAGCTCTTCTCCCTCGCCCTGTCCTCCGACTCGGCCGAGGAACGCAACCAGCTGTTGACCGAGGTCATCGAGCTCCACCTCGACCTGGCCCACGCCGAGGCCGGGCGCTACCGCTCCCGGGGCATCCCCCTCGACGACCTGCGCCAGGTGGCCGCGCTGGCCCTGACCAAGGCGACCCGGGGGTACGACGTGACCACGGGTCATGACTTCCTCTCCTACGCCGTGCCGACGATCCGCGGGGAGCTGCGCAAGCACTTCCGCGACCACGGCTGGATGATCCGTCCCCCGCGCCGGATCCAGGAGCTGCAGGCCCGCATCAACTCGGCCGAGGCGGAGCTGTCCTACAAGCTCGGCCGCTCGCCGCAGCCGGCCGAGATCGCCGCGCACCTCGAGGAGCCCGCCGAGTCCGTGATCGAGGCGTTGGCCAGCGACGGGTGCTTCGTCCCCGCCTCCCTGGACCATCCTGCCGGCGGCGACGGGTCCACGACGCTCGGGGAGCTGCTCCCCTTCGACGACGCGGAGCGACGGGCCGCAGAGGCGCGGATGATGCTCAGCCCGGTGCTGCGCACGCTCTGCGAGCGCGACCGGCTGATCCTCGACCTGCGCTTCTACGAGGGGCTGACCCAGCGCGAGATCGCCACGCGCATCGGCGTCACGCAGATGCAGGTCTCGCGATTGCTGACCCGCATCCTCGGCCAGCTGCGCAACGGGGTGGGCGAGGTCCCGCTCACCTGATCAGGCGACGCGTGCCACCCGCTCGTCGCGGACGGCCACGGCGATCTCGGGGAAGTCGGTCAGCACTCCGTCGACCCCGAGGTCGAAGAGCCGACTGACGTCGACGGGGGTCTCCTCGCGCAGGGTCCACACGAGGACGTCGAGTCCCGAGCCGAACGCCTTGGCGACGGGTCGCTCGACGGCGTGGCTCTTGTGCAGCCCGACGGCGGTGGCGTAGGTCGCGATCTTCTGGAGCCGCCGACGCTTCACGGACTCACCCTTGTCGACCAGCTGGACCAGTTCGGTGTCGACGTCGTGACGCATGCGCCGCAGGACGTCGCCGTCGAAGGACATCACCGCGGCCGGCGCCAGCGACGCGTCCAGCCGGCGACGCCGGAGCAGGTCGACGAGCGGCTCGTGCAGGGGCATCCCGATCTCGGCGAAGACCTCGGGGTGCTTCAGCTCGATGTGCACGCCGAGCTCCCGCCCGGCCCGGCGGGACTCGGTCTCCCGCAGGTCGAGCAGCTCCTCGAGGGTGACCACGCCGGCCTGGCCGTCGTACATCGCACTGGTGGGGCGCCGTTGCGGCCAGCGCTCGCGCGCGCCGAGCGTGCGCAGCTCGGCGAGGTCGAAGTCCTGGACGAACCAGCCGTGCTCGAGCTTCCCGTCGATCTCCATCCGGCGGCGGCGGTGCGCGAACTCGGGGTGAGCCGCGACGTCGGTGGTCCGGTCGAGGTCCAGGTCGTGCCGGCAGACCAGCACGCCGTCGCGCGTGCCGACCACGTCGGGCTCCACGGAGTCGGCGCCGATCCGCCAGGCGAGGCGGTAGGCCATGGCCGTGTGCTCCGGGCGATGGCCGCTCGCGCCGCGGTGTCCGATGACAAGTGGTCCAGTCACCGCCTCAGCGTGTCGTTGCCAGGTGGCCGGGAGATGACGAGGGACCCAACGGCGAGCGAGCGCCCGGGGATGTTCTACATCCCCGTAACGTTCAGCGCATGCAGATCGACTCGTTCGGCTCCCTGACCCTGTTGCCGGCCCTCGACCACCCCGAGCTGGTCGGTGAGCCCGTACGCGCGGCCCTCTCCTCCTGGGAGCACGCCGGTGAGGTGCGGGTCGCCGAGATCGACCCGGAGCTCGCTGACACGGCGGCGATGACCGAGGCCTACGGGGTCTCGCTCGAGGCCAGCGCCAACTGCGTCGTGGTGATGGGCCGGCGCGACGGGGAGGAGCGCACGGTGGCATGCGTGGTCCGGGCCGACACCAAGGCCGACGTGAACAGCGTCGTCAAGCGCACGCTCGACGTGCGCAAGGCGTCCTTCCTCAACCACGACCGAGCCGTGGCGGAGACCGGGATGGAGTACGGCGGCATCACTCCCGTCGGCATCCCGGAGACCTGGCGACTGTTCCTCGACTCCCGGGTGACCGAGATCGAGACCGCGATCATCGGCAGCGGCGTCCGCGGCTCCAAGCTGTTCCTGCCGGGCCGGCTGCTGGGGCTGCTCCCCCGCGCCGAGGTGATCGCCGACCTGGCTCGCTGACTGGTTGCGCCGGTCCACCGCTGCTCCGGACCGCCTGCCTAGACCACTCGGAACGGGCGTCACAGGTCTGTCACACCTCGGGTCTACGGTCGAGGAACCCGAGGATCGCCGATGAATCCACAGCGCTCCCGGGGTCGTTCTCAGGGGAAAACCTGATGGCGTCGCAGGGCGCAGACCTGATGGAGTGGTTCGCATGCACCGACAGATCGCCGGCCGGCTCACCGGCTCCGTGACCAAGTGGCTCGTGCTCGCCTTCTGGATCGTCGTGGTCGCGGTGGCGAGCGGCTACGCCGCCAAGCTCACCGACGTCCAGGACAACCAGGCGCAGTCGTGGCTGCCCGCCTCGGCGGAGTCCACGAAGGCGCTGGACAAGCTCGCGCCGTTCCAGGACGAGAACGACATCCCCACCACGGTCGTCTACTACCGCAGCTCCGGCCTCACCGACGCCGACCTCGCCACGATCGCCGACCAGGTCGGGAAGATCCAGGAGATCGAGGGTGCCAAGCCCACCCCCGGTCCCGACGGGCAGCCGCTGCCGCCCCAGGCCCTCATCCAGAAGTCCGGGGACGGGCAGGTCGCCCAGGCCTCGGTGAGCTTCAACTTCGGCAGCAACGGCTGGAACAAGCTGCCCGACGCCGCGAAGGAGATCCGCAAGATCGCCGAGATCGACGGCGTGACCGTGCACCTCGCCGGCGCCGGCGGCCAGGCCGCCGACTCGGCCGAGGCCTTCTCCGGCCTCGACGGCAAGCTGCTCGGCTTCACCGTCCTGGTGGTGTTCCTGATCCTGCTGTTCACCTACCGCAGCCCGATCCTGTGGCTGTTCCCCGTCCTCTCCGCCGGCGTCGCCCTGTTCACCGCGCAGGGCGTGATCTACCTGCTCGCGAAGCACGCCGGGCTGACCGTCAACGGGCAGAGCCAGGGCATCCTCACCGTGCTCGTCTTCGGTGCCGGGACGGACTACGCCCTGTTGCTGGTCGCCCGCTACCGAGAAGAGCTCCGCCGTCACGACGACCGTGACGAGGCGATGGCCTACGCCCTGCACCGTGCGGCGCCGGCGATCATCGCCAGCGCCCTGACCGTCGTCCTGGGCATGCTGTGCCTGGTCTTCGCCGACCTGAACTCGACCGCCGGCCTCGGCCCGGTGGCGGCCATCGGCATCGGCGTCGGGCTGCTGGTGATGATCACCCTGCTGCCGGCGCTGCTCGTCATCTTCGGTCGCTGGATCTTCTGGCCCGCCCGTCCCACGATGGGCACCCACGAGCCGACCTCCGACGGGGTCTGGGCACGGGTCGGCCGCCGCATCGCGGTCCGCCCGCGGACGGTCTGGATCGGCACCAGCGTGGTCCTGGCCGCCTGCAGCCTCGGCATCTTCGCGTTGAACGCCACCGGCCTAGCCACCGAGGACTCCTACACCAAGGAGTTCGACTCGGTGAAGGGCCAGAAGATGCTCACCGCGCACGACCTGGCCGACAGCGGCAGCCCCGTCCTGGTCGTGGCCGACGCGGCCCGGGCCGACGGCGTGAAGCAGGCCCTGACCGGCATCAAGGGCATCGGCGATCCGGTCGGCCCCATCGTCAAGGGAGGGGTCGCCTTCTTCTCAGCCCCCTTGGGCAGCGACCCCACCTCACCCGAGGCGTTCGCCACCGTGGACCGCGTCCGCGCCAGCGTGCACGCCGTCGACGGAGCCGACGCGCTGGTGGGTGGCGGATCCGCGATCACCGCGGACATCGAGGCGGCCTCGGCGCACGACAACAAGGTGATCATCCCGCTGGTGCTGCTGGTGGTGATGCTGATCTTGATGGTGCTGCTGCGCGCGATCTTGTCGCCGCTGATCCTGGTCGCGACGGTGGTCCTCTCCTTCGGGGCCTCCCTGGGGTTGAGCGCGCTGCTGTTCAAGTACGTGCTGGGCTTCGCCGGAGCCGACGCCTCGCTGCCGTTGTTCGTGTTCGTCTTCCTGGTCGCGCTGGGCATCGACTACAACATCTTCCTGATGACCCGGGTGCGCGAGGAGACGCCCGCCCGCGGCACCCGCCGGGCCGCGCTGGTGGCGCTCGGGGCGACCGGTGGCGTGATCACGTCGGCCGGGCTGGTGCTGGCCGCGACCTTCCTCGTCCTGGGGACGATGCCGCTGGTGGCGTTCGCCGAGATCGGGATCGCGGTCGCCCTCGGCGTACTCCTGGACACGCTGGTCGTGCGCTCGGTGCTGGTCACCGCCCTCAACCTGGACCTCGGTGGCAAGGTGTGGTGGCCCAGCCGGCTCGACCGGGGCGAGAACACCGTCGTGCAGGAGCCCTCGCCCGCCCACCGCGCGGACGTGCCGGTCGACGCCTGATCGGACCCCTGGGTGGCGCGCTCACCGTGACACCAATACTGTCAACGTCATGAAGCTCTCCACCATGCTGATGTACGACGGCAACCCCCGCTCCGCGGCCGACCAGGTCGTCGGTCTCGAGAAGGCCGGGATCGACACCGTCTGGGTGGCCGAGGCCTACGGCTTCGACTCGCCCACGCTGATGGGCTACCTCGCGGCCGTGACCGAGACCGTCGAGATCGGCGCCGCGATCCTGAACGTCTTCTCGCGCACGCCCACCCTGCTCGCCCAGACCGCCGCCGGGCTCGACAACGTCTCCGGCGGGCGCGCGATCCTCGGGCTGGGGGCCTCCGGCCCGCAGGTGATCGAGGGCTGGCACGGGATGCCCTACAGCCGGCCGCTCGGCCGCACCAAGGAGGCCATCGAGATCATCCGGGCCGCCCTGCGCCGCGAGGTCGTCTCCTACGAGGGCAAGAGCTTCCACCTCCCGCTGCCCGCCGGTGAGGGCACCGGCCTCGGCAAGCCGCTGAAGATGCTCACCCGTCCCGAGCGCAGCGTGGTGCCGATCTACATCGCCGCGCTGGGACCGAAGTCGGTCGAGGGCGCCGCGGAGTACGCCGACGGTTGGCTCCCGTTCATGTACAGCCCGGAGGGTGCCTCCCGGGTCTGGGGCGACGCCCTCGCCGCCGGAACGGCCAAGCGCAGCTCCGACCTCGGCCCGCTGGAGATCTCCGCGGGCGGGCTGGTCGCGATCGGCGAGGACGTGAAGGGTTTCCTGGACTTCGCCCGCCCGATGGCCGCCCTCTACATCGGCGGCATGGGGGCCCGCGGCAAGAACTTCTACAACGACCTCGCCTGCCAGTACGGCTACGAGGCGGAGGCCAAGGAGATCCAGGACCTCTACCTCGACGGCAAGAAGAAGGAGGCCGAGGCCGCCGTACCCCTCGAGCTGCTGGAGCGCGCCAACCTGGTCGGCCCCGAGGGCTACATCAAGGAGCGCATCGCCGCGTTCCGGGAGTCCGGCGTGACCAACCTGCAGGTCGCCCCGGCGAGCGACGACCCGGCCGCCCTGGTGCGCCAGCTCAAGGAATGGGTGTCCTGACGTTCGACATCCAGGCCCACCGCGGCGGTGCTGCGCTGGCGCCGGAGAACACCCTGGCGGCGTTCGGCAACGCGCTCACCCTCGGCGTGAGCACGCTGGAGTGCGACGTGCACATCAGCGCGGACGGCGTCGCCGTGCTCAGCCACGAGCGGACGTACGCCGGCCGGATCATCCCGCTGCTGACCTACGCCGAGCTGGCCACCCTGCACCAGCCCGGCCTGGAGCCCATCCCCACGCTGGCTGACCTGGTCGCCCTCGTCGCCGAGCGCGGCGCGAACGAGGTCGGGCTCAACATCGAGACCAAGTTCGACGTGCTGCACCCTGACGAGGCAGCTCCGCGCGAGCGTTTCGTCGAGTGCGTCCTCGGCGTCCTCGAGGGCGCCGAGCTCCTGGAGCGCAGCTCGATCCAGAGCTTCGACTGGTCGATGCTGACCCTCGTCCACGCCGCCGAGCCGCGGATCGCCCTGAACGCACTGGTGCGAACCGACTACCTCGAGATCGACCAGCCCGGGATGTCGCCGTGGCTGGGCGGCCTGGACATCGACGACTTCAGCGACAGCGTCCCCTCGGCGGTGAGCTTCCTGGGGTTCGACGCGATCTCGCCCAGCCACACCATCCTGACGCCCGCGATGGTGGCCGAGGCCCACGAGGCCGAGCTCCGCGTGCTGCCGTACACCGTCGACAACGAGCCGATGATGCGACACCTGGTCTCGATCGGGGTCGACGGGCTGATCACCAACCGTCCCGACCTGCTGCGGGAGGTGCTGGCGTCCATGGACCAGCCACTTCCCCGACGCCGTCCGGTGGCCGGATAGCCTGAACCTCGATGACCGAGCAGTCCGCCACACCCCCCACGCCCCAGCAGACCCGCCGGGCGATCGCCCGCGCCGAGCGGGGCGCGGCGCTCGACGTCGCCGAGGCGACGGTCCTGTTGTCCGCCCGCGGCGAGGACCTTGCCCGGCTGACCGCGGTGGCCGCCCGCGTCCGTGACGCCGGCCTGGTTGCCGCCGGCCGGCCGCGGACGGTGACCTACTCGCCGAAGGTGTTCATCCCGGTCACCAAGTTGTGCCGCGACCGCTGCCATTACTGCACGTTCGTGGAGTCGCCGGGTCAGCTGACCCGGGCGGGCCACTCGATGTTCCTCACTCCTGAGGAGGTCCTGGAGATCGCTCGCCAGGGCGCCGAGCTCGGCTGCGCGGAGGCGCTGTTCACGCTGGGCGACCGCCCCGAGGACCGCTGGCCCGAGGCGCAGGCGTGGCTCGACGCCGAGGGTTACGACTCCACGCTGGCCTACGTGCGCGCGATGGCGATCCGGGTGCTCGAGGAGACCGGGCTGCTGCCCCACCTCAACCCCGGTGTGATGTCGTGGGAGGAGATGAACCGGCTCAAGCCGGTCTCGGCGTCGATGGGGATGATGCTGGAGACCACGTCGCGGCGCCTGTTCGAGACCAAGGGCGAGGCCCACTACGGCTCGCCCGACAAGGACCCGGCGGTGCGCGTGCGGGTGCTCGAGGACGCGGGCCGCCTCTCGGTCCCGTTCACCACCGGCCTGCTGGTCGGCATCGGTGAGAACCTCGCCGAGCGCGCGGAGTCGATCTTCGAGCTGCGCCGGATCGCCCGCCAGTACGGCAACGTCCAGGAAGTCATCATCCAGAACTTCCGGGCCAAGCCCGACACCGCGATGCGACACGCGGGAGACCTCGGGCTCGAGGAGTACGTCGCGGCGATCGCGGTGTCCCGCATCGTCCTGGGCCCGAAGGTCCGGCTGCAGGCCCCGCCGAACCTTGTCG